>CAZGPS010000097.1:0-9070 GCA_964527675.1 uncultured Brevundimonas sp.
AAGGTGGTCGAGTTCAACGCCCGCTTCGGCGACCCGGAATGCCAGGTGCTGATGATGCGGCTGGACGGAGACATCGTGCCCCTGCTGCTGGCCTGCGCCCGCGGCGACCTGACCCGGGTCGAGCCGCCGGCGTTCCGGCCCGAGACGGTGATCTGCGTCGTGCTGGCCGCGACCGGCTATCCCGACAGCCCGCTGGAAGGCTCGATCATCCGCGGGGCCGAGCAGAATTTCGGCCCGCATGTGCAGGTCTTCCATGCCGGGACGCGGCGTCAGGACGACGGCCAGCTGGTCGCCGCCGGGGGGCGGGTGCTGAACGTCTGCGCCCGCGGCAAGGACATCGCCGAGGCGCGTCAGCGGGCCTATGCGGCGGTCCGGAAGATCGACTGGCCGGGCGGCTTCCACCGGACCGACATCGGCTGGCGGGCGCTGGAGCGGGAGTAGCCCCTAGGCCCAGGCGAACAGCAGTCGGCCCTCGCCCATGCGTTCGCGCAGGGCGGGGAGGTCGTGGTGGGCGACCGAGAAACAGCCGTAGCTGCGGCCCAGCTTGCCCTCGCGGGCGAGGTAGGCCGGGTCGGCGTAGTCGGCGCCGTGGATGATGATGGCCCGCTCGCGCGCCCGGTCGTTGGAGTATTCGAGGCCGTCGAGCAGGACGTTGGGACCCTGCTGGGCGCCGTAGCCGGCGCCGGCGGTGGCGTAGGCGCCGACCGAGGACATGTGACTGTCGGGGGTGTTGCCGAAGCTGGTGGCGAAGCCGGTGTGCGCCGGATCGGAGCCGCGGCCGTGGGTGGTGCGCATCAGGGTGACGGCGCCGCCATGCAGGTCGACCTCGTACAGCCGCTCTTCGCCGGAGAATTTCTTGAAGTCGACAAGGTACATCCGGTCGCGCTGGGTGATCTTGCCGGCGTGGATGTCGAGGGCTGCGGCGGCTCGCTCCAGCAGCTCCTTGCGCACCGAGCCGCGCGGATCCAGCGGACGGGTGGAATTCAGCTGCGCGGTGATGGTTTCGGGCGGGCGGGCGACCTGAAGGGCCGGCGTCGGCGGGACCTGGGCCAGGGCGACGGTGACCGGCGGTTTGACCGCCGCCGTGGCGCAACCCGACATCAGGGCGGCCCCACCCAGAATAAAGCCTCGTCTAGCAAGCCGCATGCGACGCCCCTCGCGCGGTTTCAGGGAAGTCACGGGTTGTTTCAAATGATGACGCGGGTAGCAACCTGTGCCTTGGCCCGAACGATAGCCGGGCTAAGGTGAAGATGCCGTTTCGGGAGGGATTCGTGAAGCTGATCACATCGTTACTGGCGGCGGCCGCCACAGGTCTGGCCGGAGCGGTCGCGGCGCAAACGCCCGCAGCCGCGCCTGTTTCGCCGGACGGGGGAACCACGTTCGTGCAGGTGGGGCGGCTGCTGGCCGATCCGGCGACCGGCGTTGTGCAGCGCAGTAAAACTCTCGTGATCAGGGGGAACCAGATCGTCGAGGTGCGCGAGGGCTTCGTCGGGGAGGGCGAGATCGTCGATCTGCGCGACGCCTTCGTCCTGCCGGGGCTGATCGACAGCCACGTCCATCTGACCGGCCAGCAGAACCCCAACGGACGGCTGGAGGAGGTCACCCAGTCGAACGCCGAACAGGCCTTTGTCGGCGCCCGCTACGCCCGGCGCACCCTGATGGCGGGTTTCACCACCGTGGCCGATCTGGGCGGGACCAATGAGGCGGTGTTCGCCCTGAGGGACGCCATCCGGCGCGGCGACGTCCCGGGGCCGCGCGTCATCGCGGCGGGCTCGTCGGTGTCGATCCACGGCGGCCATGGCGACATCAACGGCTATCGCGAGGACGTCATGCACCTGCTGTCGTCGGAGAGCGTCTGCTCCGGGCCGGAGGACTGCATGCGGGCGGTGCGGACCCAGGTGCGGTCGGGGGCGGACATCATCAAGATCACGGCCACCGGCGGGGTGCTGTCGAACACGGCGGCGGGGCTGGGGCAGCAGTTCTCGGACGCCGAGCTGGCGGCCATCGTCGACGCCGGCCACCGCATGGGGCGGCAGGTGACGGCGCACGCCCACGGCGTCGACGGCATCAACAGCTTCCTGCGCGCCGGCGGCGACTCGATCGAGCACGGGACGTATCTGGACGCGGAGTCGATCCGGCTGTTCCGGCGCGAGGGCGTCTATCTGGTCCCGACCCTGCTGGCCGGGGACTATGTCGCCCGTGTCGCCTCGGGGGCCGACAATTTCTTCACCCCGGCGCAGACGGACAAGGCGCTGGAGGCGGGGCCGAAGATGCTGGAGATGGCGCGGCGGGCGCATGCGGGCGGGGTGCGGATCGCCTTCGGCACCGACAGCGGCGTCTCGGCCCACGGCGACAATGCGCAGGAATTCGCCCTGCTGGTGCGGGCCGGGATGACGCCGCTGGAGGCGATCCGGTCGGCCACGGTGGGGGCGGCGGCGCACCTGCGCATCGACGGCGAGGCCGGGCGGATCGCGCCGGGCCTGCCGGCGGACCTGATCGCCGTGGCCGGCGATCCGCTGGCCGATGTCACCGAGCTGGAGCGGGTGCGGTTCGTGATGAAGGGCGGGGTGGTCTACCGTCTGGACTGATCCTTCTCCCGTTGGGAGAAGGTGGCCCGGAGGGCCGGATGAGGGCCGGCTGGATGAAGCGGCGAAGCCGCCTCCGGACAGTGGACCCTCACCCTTTCGCGCAAGAACGACGGCTGCGCCGCCGTGCGCTCAAGCCCTCTCCCATCGGGAGAGGGAGGACAACAACAACCGCTGAAACCCGCCCTCGTCGTCGAAGCTGGCCTTGACCGGCCAGGAGACGACACGCGCGCGCCAGTCGGGCGGCAGGCGGAACCAGTCCTTTTCGGTCGTCACCAGCCGGGCGTGGGCGCGATCGGCGCGGTCGGCGAGGAAGGCGAGGTCGGCCTCGCGGAAGGCGGCGTGGTCGGGAAAGGGGGCGAAGTCGACCAGTTCCGCCCCCGCGGCGTCGAGGGCGCGCTCGACCTTCCACGGCTTGGCGATGCCGGCGAAGCCGAGCAGCGGACCGCGGGGCGGCGGGGCGGCCGGGACCAGCCGGGAGACGAAGACGGGCAGGGCGCCGAAGGCGTTCAACAGTTCGGGATCCGGGGCCGGGGCGTCGGCGGGCATCAGCAGGACCACGGCGTCGGCGCGGGCGAGGCCGGCCCGCAGCGGCTCGCGCATCGGGCCGGAGGGGAAGACGCCGCCGTCGCCGAAGGGCCATTCGCCGTCGCGGGTCTCGCCGTCGACGACCACGAGGCTGAGCGATTTCTTCAGGGCCGGGTTCTGGTGGGCGTCGTCCAGCACAACGACCCGGGCGCCGGCTTCGGCGGCGGCGCGGGCCCCGGCGACGCGGTCGCGGGCGATCCAGGCGGGGCCGCCGAGGGCCAGCATCAGGGGCTCGTCGCCGACGTCGGCGGCGGTGTGGACGGCCGGGTCGACGCGCACGGGCCCTTTCAGCCGGCCGCCGTAGCCGCGCGACAGGGCGTGGGCGGAGACGCCGGCCTCGTGCAGCAGGCGCAGGGCCTCGCGCGCCACGGGGGTCTTGCCCGAGCCGCCGACGGTCAGATTGCCGACCGAGATGACGGCGGCGCCGGGGTCGACCGGCTCGGCGCGGGCGATGCGGCGGGCGGTGGCGGCGGCCCAGACCCACGACAGGGGCTGGAGCGCCACCCGCGCCACCGGCGCGCGGCGGCGCTCGCGGTCGTACCACCAGCGGGGGGTGTTGAGCTTCATCGGCGGCCTCGCTGGGCGGCGGCGGGCAGCAGGGGCGTCAGCTCGTCCCACAGCCGGTCGAGGCCGGAAGCGGCCTCGGCGGCGGCGCGGCGGCCGCGTTCGCCCATGGCCCGGGCGGCCCGGTCGTCGGCCAGCAGGGGGGTGAGGACGGCGGGCAGGTCCCACGGGGCCCCGACCACGGTCAGGCCGCCGGCGGCGACGAGGGCGTCGGTGACCACGGCCCAGTTGCTCATGTCGGGGCCGGTGACGGCGGGCTTGCCGAGGCGGGCCGGTTCGAGCGGATTGTGGCCGCCGACCGCGGGCTTCTCCAGGGCGGCCGAGAAGCTTCCGCCCATGACCACGACGTCGGCGAGGCGCAGAAACAGGCCCATCTCGCCGAGGGTGTCGGCGACATAGAGGTCTGTGTCGCGGTCGGGCTCGCGGCCGTCGGAGCGCAGGGCGAAGCGGTAGCCGTCGCGGGTCAGGGCGGCGGCGATGTCGCCGCGCCGCTCGGGGTGGCGCGGCACGAGGATCAGGCACAGCCGGTCGGCCAGCCGGTCGAGGGCGCGGACGAGGGCGATCTCCTCGCCGTCGTGGGTGCTGGCGGCGACGACCACCGGCCGGTCGCCGATGGCGGCGCTGAGGCGGGTGAAGGCCCCCGGATCGTGCGGCGGGGCGGCGCCGGCCAGCTTCAGATTGACCGGGCCGTCGACGCGGGCGCCGAGGCTCTCGAGCCGGGCGGCCGAGGCTTCGTCCTGCGGCAGGATGCGGTCGAAGGCGGTCAGGACCTGGCGCGCGGCGCCGGGGAAGCGGCGCCAGCCGTCGGCGGTCTTTTCGGTGATGCGGGCGCTGGCCAGCACCAGCCTGATCTCGCGGCGGCGGGCCTCGAGGATCAGATTGGGCCACAGCTCGCTCTCGACGAAGACGGCCGCGGACGGCCGCCAGTGGTCGAGGAAGGCGGCGACGGCGCCGGGCGTGTCCACGGGGGCGAACTGGTGGAGGACGCCGGGCGGGAGACGGTTGGCCAGCAGGGTAGCGGAGGTCAGGGTGCCGGAAGTGACCAGCACCGTCAGGTCGGGGCGTCGCTCGCGCAGGCGCTCGACCACGGGCAGCAGGGACAGGGTCTCGCCGACGCTGACGCCGTGCAGCCAGACCAGGTCGCCGGGCGGCCGGGCGACGGAGGCGAGGCCGAGGCGTTCGTCGACCCGGGCGGGGTCTTCCTTGCCCTGTCTGGCGCGGGCGTCGAGCAGGCGCGGGGTCAGCGGCTCGATCAGGCGGGTCAGCAGCCGGTAGACGATCAGGGCGGGGCTCACGTCAGATGTGCTCCAGCCCGGTGAGGGCGTCGGCCTCGATCTCGAGAGCGGTGGTCTTCTCCCTCCAACGCTCGGCCACTTCGGACAGGTCGCCGCCTTCGGGGAAGGTGTCGAGATCCCAGATGACGGCGCCCTTGCCGAACGGCATCGGCAGCAGGGAGCGATCCCAGCTGTTCAGGCGGATGGCGGGATTGCACGACAGGCCGATGAAGAGGACGGGGACCTTGGACAGCCTGGCCATCAGCGGCAGGCCCTCGGCCATGCTGCGCACGGGGCCGCGCGGGCCGTCGGGCGTGATGCAGAGGGCGGCGGTCCTGAGTTGGCGCAGGCCGTCGCGAAGGGCCTGGGTCCCCCCCTTGTCGACTTCACCCTTGTCCTTGTTGGCGGTCGAGCCGCGCACGGCCGGAATGCCGAGGTGGGCCACGGCCCTGGCGACAAATTCGCCGTCGACGCTGCGTGAGATCACGCCCTTGATCGGCTGGGCGCGATCCAGCGGCCAGCTGTAGGGACCCAGGGAGGTGCGGGAATGCCAGAATACGACCAGCACGCCGCCGCCCTGCTTCCAGACGCCCTCGGCCAGCTCCTGATTGCGGTGTTCCCAGCGGATGGTGGCGTAGCAGAAGCGCATCCAGCGGGCGAGGCACCAGGCGAGGGCGGTCTGGATGACCGGATTGCGCAGGGGTCTCACGAGACCGTCTCCACCGTGATCGGGTCGCCGTCCAGCGACTGCTGGCGGGCGAGACGGGCGTAGAGACCGCCCTTCTTCACCAGCTGGGCGTGGGAGCCGGTCTCGACGATGCGGCCGGCGTCGATGACATGGATGCGGTCGGCGTGGCGGACGGTCGACAGTCGGTGGGCGATCATCAGCGTCGCCCGGCCCTGCATCAGCCGTTCGAGGGCGGCCTGGACCAGGGCCTCGCTCTCGGTGTCGAGGGCGCTGGTGGCCTCGTCGAGCAGCAGGATCGGGGCGTCCTTGAGGAAGGCGCGGGCGATGGCGATGCGCTGGCGCTGGCCACCGGACAGGCGCAGGCCGGCCTCGCCGGCGCGGGTCAGATAGCCCTCGGGCAGGGCGGTGATGAAGTCGTGGGCGGCGGCGGCGTCGGCGGCGGCCTCGATCTCGGCCTGTGAGGCGCCGGGGCGGCCGTAGGCGATGTTGGCGGCGACGGTGTCGTCGAACAGGAAGGGCTCCTGGGTGACCAGGGCGATCTTCGCGCGCAGGTCGTGCAGCTTCAGCTCGCGGATGTCGCGGCCGTTGACGGTCACGGCCCCGCCGGTGACGTCGTAGAAGCGCGGCAGCAGCGACAGCAGGGTGCTCTTGCCGCCGCCCGAGGGGCCGACGAGGGCGACGGTCTCGCCCGGTTTCACGCTCAGGGAGACGTCGGACAGGGTCGGGGCCCCGCCCGTGCCGCCGGCGGCGTAGGCGAAGCTGACATGGTCGAAGGCGACGGTCAGGGGGCCGTCGGCGAGAGGGGCGGCGTCGGCGGCCTCGCGGATCTCGGGCTGGATGTCGAGGGCGGCGAACAGGCGGCGGGCGGCGGTCAGGCCCTCGGCCATCACCGTCTGCAGGTTGGTGACCTGGCGCAGCGACTGGCCGCAGGCCATCAGCAGGCCGATGTAGGCGGCGAAGGCGCCGACGGTCATGGCCCCGTCGCGGGCCCGCCAGCCGGCGTAGGCCATGACCGCGGCGATAACGAACATGGCCACGAGGTTGGAGAAGGGGCCGGCGAAGGCGCGGCTGTCGGCGCTCTTGATCACATGGCGCTGGCGGCGGGCGACGACCTCGCCGACGCGCGCCTCCTCGGCCGCCTCGCGGTTCTCGATCTTGATCAGGCGGACGCCGTCGAGGTTCTCCATCAGGGCGGTGGAGAGGTTGGAGGTCTCGACCATGGCCCCGGTGGTGGCCTTGCGCATCCGCTTGCCGAAGCGGCGCAGCACGAAGGCGATGATCGGGGCGCCGAGCAGGACGATGGAGGTCAGCCGCCAGTCGGTCCAGGCCATCCAGGCGATCACGGCGACGAGGGTCAGGGCGTGCTGGGTGTAGTTGACCACGCCGTTGGTGAAGGCCTCGCGCACCAGATTGGCGTCGAACAGCACCGAGGAGACGAAGCCGCCCGAGTGCTGGCTGCGCAGGCGGGCGAGGTCGGCGCGAATCATGGAGCCGAACAGCCGCACCTGGATGTCGCCGACGATGCCGTGGCCGAGGCGGTTGACGAGGGCGGCCTGGCCGAGGGCGGCGGCGGTCCAGATCAGGCCCGCGCCGATGATGATCAGGGGGATGGCGGTCAGGGCCTGGCCCGGCGGGACGGTGATGACGCCCCAGATGGTCACGGACTTGCCGAGGAACAGGCCGTCGATGGCCGGCTCGAGCAGCTGCAGCACGGTGGCGGCCATGACGCCGACCACGGCGGCGCAGGCGATCGACAGGAACAACGCCGCGCGGTGGTGCGAGAGGTAGTCGCGCCAGATTCGGGCCAGCAGCGGGCGAAGCGGCTCCTTCTCGTCGGCGGCGGGCGCTGGCGTCGTCATCGGTCCGAGGTCGGACGGGTGAGAGGGGAAGTCAAGCGGTCAGTCCTGCCAGTTCTCGTGGCCGTGGCGGATACGCAGGATCAGCACGCCGTCCGGTTCGACCAGATAGACGATGATGTGCGCGCCATAGACATGGATGCGAACCGGGGGATTGATCTCCCATCGTTCGCGGGCGGCCAGCGGGTGGTCGGCGACGAAGTCGAAGGCGCGCTCGAGACCGTCGAGATAGCGGTCCGCCTGCAGGCGGCCGAACAGGCGGGCGCTCTCCAGATAGACGTGGATGACGTCTTCTTCAGCGGCCTGGGTGAGCCGCGGCCTCACCCCTCATCAAGCCTGCGGCCCGCCTCGGCCCGAAGCTCGGCCATGGTGCGTTGGCCGCGCGGACCCGTGAGGGCCTCGTCGACGAGGTGCTGCATGGACTGGATGCGTTCGGCGCGCTCCTGATCGCGGCGGATCAGGTCGCGGACGTAGTCGCTGGAATTGCTGTACCGGCCGGTTCCGGCGCGGCCTTCCACCCAGTCCTTCATCGCGTCGGGGAGGGAGACATTCATCGTGGCCATGACCGCAGCCTAGTGGATTCCGCCTGAGTTGGCAAAGATTGCCAAGCCGTCCGGGGTGACGCGGGCTCGCCGAGCTTCTATCTCCCCTCCCATGTCCCGCTACGACCTCACCACCCGCACCGGCCGCTTTCGCGCCCGGTGGGACTATGCGTGGAAGGACCACGGCTTTCTGAGGCGGTGGTTCATGAACGCCCACTGGCTGGGCCCCGATCTGGTGCGGACCAACCAGCCGTCGCCGCGGCAGCTGGCGTACTGGCGGTCGCAGGGGATCAGGACCGTCATCAACCTGCGCGGGGTGCGGGACGAGGCGTATTACGCGCTGGAGAAGGACGCCTGCGCGCGGCTGGGGCTGACCCTGATCGACGCGCCGCTGGATTCGCGCGATCCGCCGCAGAAGGACCGAATCCACCGGGCGCGGGAGCTGTTCCGGACCATCGACTATCCGGTGCTGATCCACTGCAAGTCGGGGGCGGACCGGGCCGGGATGATGGCGGTGCTGTACCGGCATTTCCATCTGGGCGAGCCGATTTCGGCAGCCATCGAACAGCTGTCGCAGAAATACCTGCACCACCGCGAGGGACTGACCGGCGTGCTGGACTATACGCTGGAGAAATATCTGACCGAGGTCGAGCCGACGGGCGTGAGCTTCATCGACTGGGTCGACAGCGACGCCTACGATCCCAAGGCGATCCGGGCCGGATTCAAGGCCCAGTGGTGGGGGACGCTGCTGACCGAGCGGCTGCTCAGGCGGGAGTAGCCCGCTCAGCCCCAGGGGCCGCGCGGCGCCTCGGGCGAGGGGGGCGGTCGGTCGCCGCCCTGTTCTCCGGCCAGTACGGCTGGTGGAACGAGCGGCTGAACTCGGACGCGGGCTTCGTCACCGCCCTCAAGCACCTCTGCCAGGCCAACCTGCTCGCCATGCTGCGCGATCCCAAGCCCGCCAAGCCGGAGCTGC
>CAZGPS010000098.1:0-9027 GCA_964527675.1 uncultured Brevundimonas sp.
GGCAGCACGGACAGCCGTGAAGAACGATCTCAATACGCTGAAGGACGACCTGAAGGCCCTCGGATCTGAGGAAAAGGCTGCCCTGCGCGAAAAGGCGGCGTCAGCCGAGACCCGCCTGCGGGCCAAGGCCGCCGAAACTGAAGCCCGCCTGCGGGAACAGTCGGATGTCCTGCGCGAGCGTGCCCGTGGCTATTACGACACCGCCCGCGGACGCAGCCAGGAATATTACGACGAAGCCTCCGAGCGCTTCGACGAGGCCCAGCGATATCTGACCGAGCGGGTGCAGGAACGTCCGATGCAGTCGACCGCGATCGCCCTCGGCGTCGGCGTGGTTCTCGGCCTGCTTCTTTCGGGCCGTCGTCGCTGATGCTGGCAGGGCTGGGGCAGAAGCTGATGAAGAAGGCCATCGCGGCTGCGGTGGCCAGCGGCGCGGCGCTGGTCGCCGTACTCGCCTTCGGAGCAACGATCTTCTACGCCCTTTGTCTGGTTGTCGTTCCGCTCGCCGCTGCCGCTTTGACAACGTTGATCTTCGCCCTGGCGGGGCTGATTGTCGTTACGGTTTTCCTCCGGCGTGATGCAGAGGCGCAGGACGCCGAGGATGACGAGCCCGTCGGTCTCGGCGAACGGGCCTTCACCCTGTTCCGTCAACGCCCGATTCTGGGGACGGCGGCGGCTTTGGCGGGGGGGTGGATCTTTCTGCGCAATCCTGCGCTGGCCACCATGGTCGCGGCCGCCTTTACGGAAAAATCCCACGGCCGCCGACGGCGCTGAAGCGGAACGGGAGCGGACTGAAAGAGTTGATCTGACAGGTGCGGCGGTCTGAGCCGCTCCCTTTGGATCAACAACTTCGGGAGTCCGTCCTCATGCTTCGCTGGGCCCTTATATTCCTTGTCCTCGCGGTCATCGCCGGCGCCCTCGGCGCGGGTGGGGTTGCAGGATTGTCGATGAACATCGCGGGCGTTCTGTTCGTGATCTTCCTCATCCTGCTGGTCGTCCACTTCGTCCAGGGCAGGGGCGGCAAGAGACTCTAGCCTGAACTTACGAATTCGAAGAAAGGGCCGTGGTCGTTGACCATGGCCCTTTTTCACGCCGCCATCAGCCTCAGCTGGCCGCCTGCTCCCGCTGGCCCGGCACATTGGGATCCGGTGCGGTGGCGCGCCTGCGCGTGTCCTGTCGGCGGGGAAGACGCCACGTCTGTCCGGGCTCGAAGCGGGTCCCGCTCCATGTGATGGCGGTGACCACGATCTCGCTTGCGTCCCAGTCGATCTGGTTGAAGCTGGGCGGCGCGCCGCGTTCCCGGTCGGACAGCGTTCCGCACCCCACCGCATAGGAGCAATGGTCGCCGAGGGCGATCGGCAGGGCGAACGGAACGTGGACATGGCCCGTGGCGATCAGATCCACGCCGGCCTCGGCGAAAATATGCGCCGCCGCCTCGCCCCGCTTGACCTCTCCGGTCATCGGCGCGCCGATCATCTCCACCAGCGGATGATGGCAGGCGAGTATGCGCAAGGCCCCGGCCGGAGCCTGCCTCAGCGCTTCGGCCGCCTTGCGGGTCTGGACCAGATCGATCACGCCCTTTGACCAGTTGGGTCGCGCCTGCCAGCCGCGCGCGGTGACGACCCCGCGCACCATCACGGTCGGGCTGAGGAACTGGTGGTCGTGCGCCGGATGGCCGATGGCCCGCTCGAAGGCCCGCCACGGATGGAACAGACGCGATGTCAGGCTCCAGTAAGGCACGTCATGATTGCCGACGATGACAAAGGTCGGCTCCGGCATCCGGCGGATCCAGTCGCCGGCGGCGGAAAACTCGTTTGGAAGGCCGCGCTGGGTCACGTCGCCGGTGATGAGCACCAGATCACGAGGCGTCTCGTGCGCGAACTCAAGCGCTGCGGCGCAGGCATCCGGATGCTCTCGCCCGAAATGCACGTCCGAGAACTGGAGCACCCGCCCCACTAGACGCTGTCCTCGGCCGCGGGCGGCATCGGCGCGAGGGCCCTGAACGCCTGGCGAATGAAACGGACCCTGGCCTCATGTCGCAACAGCATCGGTTCGCCATCAACCACGGCCGGGATTCGCGATCGGGCGCGCATGGCGATCAACTGCGTCGCCCGGGTCGTCACGGCGGGATCCTGCCGCCAGTCATCGAGTACGGCGTGTGCGGCGAGGCGGAAGGCCTGTCCGGCGTCGGCCGGATTCATCACCGCGGCCTCGAGGCCGGTGTCCTCATCCATCGCGCGGGAGATCATTGGACTGATCAGCACCAGCGCCTCGGCACGGCGCGGGACGCTTCCATCCAGCGAGAAACGCATCTGGCCGGAGAAGGCGCGCTTCAGCGCCCGACGGCCATAGGCCCAGGCCAAACCCAACTTGCCCATACGGATGGCCTCCCGCGCCGGAGCCCACAAGGCGGGCGAACCGAAGATGGCGGCGCAATAGAAGGCCTGGGTGGTCCGGCCGTCCGAGATTTCTCCGCCGGCCACGACCTGGGGGGCGCCCTCCTCCAGCGCGATCTTCAGGGCGGCCTTCCAGTCTGCGGTGCCGTAGAGCGCCTTGGGAAGCATGTTCATCGTGCCTCCCGGCAGCGGGGCCACCAGCGGCCCGTCCGGACCCGCGCGCGACGCAATGGCCCCCGCCGTTCCATCGCCCGCAAGAACGAAGAGCACATCCGGCCGCGACTCAAACGCCGCCTGGACCTGGTCGTCAAACTGACCAGGCTCCAGGGTTATGACCGATGCTTGACAGGCATAGCGGCCAAGAATGGCCTCCGCCTCCTCGGCCGCCCTCGGACCGACGCTGCCGGACAGGGGGTTCACCAACATGACGATCCGGTTGAGAGGAAGATGGGCGGTCAGGACTCCGGGCTCCGCCGCCTGTGGGCCGGGCGGAGCATTCATCGCCGTCTCAGGCGCGAGAGACGAATGGCTGGCAGAAGTCAGGGTTGCGCTCATGCCGCCCGAACGCCCCGCCCGGGTCGATGTTCCGGGCGACGCAGCGGAAGCGTGACTATTGCTTCTTCAGTTCGTCCGAAGCCGCCGCGGCGCCCGCCTGGGCCGCGTCTCCGGCCCTGGCCGCCGCGGCTCCCGCAGCTTCGCCGGCCTGATCGGCGACCTTGGGGGCTTCGCCCTTCACCGTCGAAACGGTCTTGGCGATCCAGCCGTCCATCATCGCGCCGCCTTCAGCGAGAGACTTCTCCTTGATGCCCAGGACAGCGGTCAGCACTCCGAACAGAGCCAGCAGGGTGACCAGGAAGCTGATCAGGGGATTTCCCCGTCGGCGCTTGCTGCGCGCCCACACTGGACTGTGATCGCTGTCATCAGACATGCGGACCGGTTGAGAAAAACGCATAGGAAACCCCCGTCTGTCGCCCAATGCGGGCGTTCCACGCCCCCTGCGCGGCGTACTGCAAAGCCTCTTACTGGCTTAACAAACAACATAACGGGGGAACCGTCACGCTTATCCAGCATTATCACCCGTGGGGCGAACCCGAGGGATGAAGGACATACCCATGAAAAAGGCAATCATCGCGATCGCCGGAGCCGGTCTGCTGGCCTCCGCCTGCGCCAGCGATCCGTACGGCAACTCCAATGAAACCGTCCGACAGGGCGCCATCGGCGCCGGCATCGGCGCTGTCGCCGGCGCGATTATCGGCAACAACGTCGGTGACGGCAACGCCGGAACCGGTGCGGCCATCGGCGCGGTGGTCGGCGGCGCCGCGGGCGCAATCCGCGGCTCGCAGCAGGACCGCGGCAATCAGCAACGCTACCGCGACAGCCAAGGCCGGTACTACTATTGCTACGACGGTCGTCAGACCGAATGCTATTGGGAAAACGGTCAGCGGCGCTACTAGGCGCGGCCGGATTTCGTGAGTGAACAGGGCGGTTCGTCATTCGGCGGGCCGCCCTTTCTGCGGGGAGAGCGGGATGAAGGGGCTGATTGCAACTCTGGGGGCGGGGCTGGTTCTGGCGGGGTGCGCCATAACGAATGCGCCCGCGCGCAGTGAACTGGTGAGCGAGCCGCAGGTCTGCGCGCCGCAGCGGTTCGAGGTCTATTTTCGCGACAGCGAGGCGGGGCTGACGGATGCGGCGCGGCAGGCCATCAGCCTGACCGCGACAAAATTGCAGGGCTGCCAGATCCGCAGCGTCAACGTCGTCGGCCTGGCCGACGCGCGGGGCGGGCAGAATGCGAACCTCGAGCTGTCCGAGCGCCGGGCCCTGGCGGTCGTCGAGGCGCTGGAGGCGGCGGGCTGGCCGGCGCCCGCGTTCAGCCTGGGCGCCGAGGGCGATCTGGGGGCGGTGACCACCGACGGCGCCCGCGAGCCGATGCGACGCCGCACCGAGGTTCTGATCGACGCCGGTCCCCGCTGAGACAGGACGCCGCGTGACGCGGGCGGGGCGACACGGCTAAGGTCGCGCCGTGACCCGCCTCCTGAAATGGTTCGCCCTCCTGGGCCTGTTGTTCGCCGCCGCCGCCGCGGCGGCGCAGGACGGGCGCGTGCAGCGCACCGAGCGGATCGCGGCAGAACTGGCGCCCATGTCGCAATGGGCCGCGCCCGGCTCAACGGCGATCGTGGCGGTGCGCCAGGACATCGCGCCCGGCTGGCACACCTACTGGCGCAATCCCGGCGATTCCGGTGCGGCCACGACGCTGGTCTGGAGCCTGCCCGCGGGCGTCAGGGCCGGCGACATCATCTGGCCCCTGCCCGAACGACAGCGGCTCGCCGGGCTGATGAACTACGGCTATTCCGGCGAGGTCTACCTGCCGGTTCCGGTCGAGATTCCGGCCACGGCCCAGGCCGGGACCGTCCTGCCGCTGACGGCGCGGGTGCTGTTCTTCGTCTGCAGCGCCGAGATGTGCGTGCCGGATGAACTGACCCTGACGCTGGCGCTGCCGGTCCGCGAAGGGGCGGCGCCGCTCGATCCGCGCCACGGCGCGGCGATCCAGCAGATTCTGGAGAGCGCCCCCCGCCCGGCGGGCGTCGAGGCGCGCATGGCGCTGGAGAACGGCGTCCTGACCCTGAGCGCCGCCGGCGGGCCTCTGGCCGGTCGCGACCCGGGACCGAGCTATTTCTTCCCCTTCGAGGCCGGAATCATCGACCATCCGGCGGCCCAGAGCGGCGCGTGGGGGCCGCAGGGTCTGACGCTGCAAATGCAGGCGGGCGGCGAATTGCGGGGCGGACGCCTGCAGGGGCCCATCGCCGGGGTGCTGGCCACGGCGCACGGGGCGTGGGAAGTGACCGCTGCCCCGGGGCCCCGCCTCGCCGCGACCTCCGGCTCAGGCGATCTGGCGCCGGCGGAGGATGACCCGGCCAACGCTCCCGTTGAAGAAGGCGGGAGTCTGGTCGGCTTCGCCCAGGCGGCGCTGTTCGCCCTGCTGGGCGGGCTGATCCTCAATCTGATGCCCTGCGTCTTCCCCATACTGGCGATGAAGGCGGCGGCGCTGACCGCGTCGGCGCACGATCCGGCCCATGCGCGGCGCGACGGCCTGGCCTTTCTGGCCGGGGTGCTGACCACCTTCCTGCTGCTGGCGGGGGTGCTGCTGGCGCTGAGGGCGGCCGGCGAGGCGGTGGGCTGGGGCTTCCAGCTCCAGTCGCCCGCGGTGATGGCCGGTCTGGCCCTGCTGATGCTGGCCGTGGCGCTGAACCTGTCGGGCGTCTTCCACATCGGCGCGGGATTGCAGGGCGCCGGATCGGGGCCGCTCTCTCGCCTGCCCGGCGGCCTGGGGGCCTTCTTCACCGGCGCCCTGGCGGTCGTGGTGGCGGCCCCCTGTACGGCGCCCTTCATGGCCTTCGCCCTCGGCGCCGCCCTGCTGATGCCGTGGCCGATGGCGCTGGCGGTGTTCCTGATGCTGGGGCTGGGCCTCGCCCTGCCCTTCGTCATCGTCAGCCTGACGCCGGGCCTGCTGTCGCGCCTGCCGCGGCCCGGGCCGTGGATGGAGCGGCTCAAGGGGCTGCTGGCCTTCCCGATGTATGCCACGGCGCTGTGGCTGGCCTGGGTGTTCAGCCGCCAGACCGGAGCCGAGGCCCTGGCCCTGCTGTTCGCGGCCGGTCTGTCGCTGGCTCTGGGGGCCTGGCTGATCGGCGGCGGGCAGGCGGAACGGGCCCACGGACGGCGCGGCGCGCTGCATCTGACCGCCGGAGCGGCGGCCCTGCTGATCGCCATCGGAGCGGCGGTTCTTGCGGCGCGGTCGCCCGCGACGGAGGCGGGGCTGGCGCCGGCGACGCAGGGCGCCGGGCCGTCGAGCGCGGCGTGGTCGCCGACGGCGGTCGAGGCGGCGCTGGCCGAGGGCCGCCCGGTTCTGGTCAATTTCACCGCCGACTGGTGCGTGACCTGCAAGATCAACGAACGGACCTCGCTGAGTTCAGGCGGCGTAGCGGCGGCGATGAAGGCGGCGAACGCGGTCTATCTGGTCGGCGACTGGACCCGGCGCGACGACGCCATCACCGCCGAGTTGCAGCGCCACGGGCGGTCCGGCGTGCCGCTGTATCTGCTGTATTCGCCCGGCTCGACCGAGCCGCGCATCCTCCCGCAGCTGCTGACGGAGGGGGTGGTGGTCGAGGCGCTGGGGGCGGTTGGCTGAAGACCCTTTCCCATTGGGAGAGGGCTTGAGCCTCCGGGAGCGAAGCGATCGGCAAGGCGAAAGGGTGTGGGTCGACCGGCGACATTCGGCGAAGCCGTGTCGCCGACCGGAGCGGCGGCTTACGCCGACTGACACAGCCGACCCACATCCGACCGGGCTCCGCCCGGCCACCTTCTCCCATCGGGAGAAGGATCAGGGGGTGAGGCCGGCGGCGTGTGAACGGATGGCGGCGATCACTCGGTCGGGGTGATCCAGAACCTCTGCGTTCGTGAAGCGGAGGACGGTCCAGCCAAGCGCCTCGAGTTCGGTCTGTCGCAGGTGATCCCGCAGGACGACCTCGTCGAGACGGTGGACGCCGCCATCAATCTCGAGGATCAGCCTCAGCCGATCACAGGCGAAATCGGCGAAGAAGCGGCCGACAGGGTGCTGTCTGCGAAACCGGTGACCGTCGATCCGCCCCTTTCGCAGGCTGGTCCACAAGCGCTGTTCCGCCAAGCCCGCGCCCTGGCGTTGAGAGCGCGCAAAAGCTGTGCGGAGACCGGCCATGGCGCAACTTAAACTACGTCCCCTCCGTAGCGCCATCCCTCTCCCGATGGGAGAGGGCTTGAGCGCCCGGGAGCGAAGCGATCGGTCGCGCGAAAGGGTGTGGGTCGATCGCCTGCAGTCGGCGCAAGCCGCGTCGCTGACCGGAGCGGCGGCTTACGCCGACTGGATCAGTCGACCCACATCCGACCGGGCTCCGCCCGGCCACCTTCTCCCAATGGGAGAAGGATCAGAGGTTGGGTCGACGACTTGAACCATACCTTCCCGGTAAAGCTGTCCAGCTCCCGATGGGGAGAGGGTCATCGCGCTCACGGCCAGGACTCGGCCGCTCCCGGCGGCAGGCCGGCGTCCTCGCGCCAGGCGTCGCGGTTGGCCTGCAGGATCACCGCATCCAGATACGACCCCGGATGCAACCACCCCGTCTCGCTCCACAGCGCCGAGGTCCAGCCGTACCGGCCGGCCCATTCCCGGTCGCGCGCCGCCGTTTCGGGCGTCAGGTTCGCCTCTCGCCAGGCCAGCACGAAGCCGAGGTGCCAGATCGAAACCCGCTCCAGCGGCCCGCCCTGCATCGCCTCGACCAGCTTGGCCGCCAGCAAGCGCGTCTCCTCCAGCTGATACTGGAACCCGGCCAGCTTGCGCCGCGCATACAGGTCCCAGCCCTCCACCGGCTCCGGGTCCGGATCGGCCGCTGCGCGCCGTTTCCATCGTTCCGAAGCCCTGCGCCGCCACAGATTGGACAGCCCCACGTCATACCGCCGCGCCAGCGAGGCGGCGGTCTCGCCCGCCTCCCACCCCCGGCGCACCTCTTGCCAGGTCTCTTCCGACCGGAGTTTTCGCGGGCGTTCTTCGTCCATGGGGCCCAGCCTCGGGGACCGATGCGTCAAAATCGGTCGTGCAGGCCGGAATTGTCCGCGTGGGTAGGGTCGGACGAATGTTAGCGGTTCGATCCCTCTCCCATTGGAGAGGGGAAGCTACGCTTCCGGCGCGGGCGGCGCCGTGATGACCTCGACATTGTCGTTCAGCAGATAGGCCAGTTCGTCGAGGGCGACGCGGCGTTCGGCCGGGGTCGGGGCGGCCTCGACGGCGGCGACCTTGACCGGAATGTCCTCCGAAATGCCGCGCAGGATGCATTTCAGATCGTTGTCCGTGCCCCGTTCCTTGAGGATCAGATGCCCCTGCATGTCGAGCGCGGCCAGTTCGGACGCCTGACTCTTGAAGCGGCTGAAGGCCGGGCCGGTGAAGAAGTCGGCCTGGTCGCCGGCGCCGGCGGCCAGCCAGGCCTGAACCTCGCCGTGCAGACCGCCCGAGCGGGCGACGATGTCGGCGAACAGGGGTTCGGAGGCGACGGACACCGGGGCGTTGGCGGCCACCGTCGGCTGGGCCGCCGAGAGGGCCACGTTCGGGTCGGAGAGCAGGAGGGAGACAGCCAGGGCGACGCCGCAGGACATGGCGGACCTCATAATGTTGGACCGAATCACGTTTCGGCGTTGAACCGGCTTACGCCCCACCCGTAAACGAGGGTTTACCCTCCCCCCGCAGAGTTCGCTCATGACCGCCCGAAACCAGGCCCTGGACATGCTTCGCGCCGTGGCGCGCAAGGACGCCGGCGCGCGCATCGTCCATCAGTTCGCGACCGATCCGGGCCGCACCGACCGCATGGGCGTCGAGGCCGCCGGCCTGTATCTGGATCTGTCGAAACAGAGCTGGACCGCCGAAGGATTCGAGGCCGCCCTTGACCTGGCCCGGGCCTGCGACATCGAGGGGCGGCGGGGCGAGCTGTTCGGCGGCGAGGCGGTCAACAACACCGAGGGCCGCGCGGTGCTGCACCCGGCCCTGCGCGCCGCCGACGACGCCGACTTCCGGGCGCTGGGCGAGTCGGTCTCGGCCGAGGTGGCGGCGACCCGCGCG
>CAZGPS010000099.1:0-8945 GCA_964527675.1 uncultured Brevundimonas sp.
ACGATCGCGCCGCGGGACGACCTGTTCGCCTACCGGCTGGAGGACTTCGTGCTCGAGGGCTACGAACCGTGGCCGCATATCAAGGCGCCGGTGGCGGTTTGAGGCTTGCTTTCGTCATTCCGGGGCGCTCGTCAGAGCGCCCCCGGAACCCGGCGGCGCGCGCGAGCGCGAAACTGTCCGGAGCGCCGGAGCGTGGACAGGTCGCCTTCGGCGCCGCCCGGTCCCGGGGTTCGCTGCGCGCCCCCGGGATGACGAAAGGAAAATGATTTGCACCTCTCCGACCTGACCGCCTCTGTCCTGCGCATCTCCGACATCTACGCCGCCGAGCACGGCATCGAGCGGTCCGGCGACTGGGCCCTGCTGAAGGTGCAGGAGGAGCTGGGCGAGCTGACGGCCGAGCATCTGCGCATGAGCGGGCGGGCGCGCGGCGCGGCCGACGCCGGCAAGCTGGGCGACGAAGCGGCCGACGTGCTGGGCATGCTGCTGATCTATTGCGACCGGGCCGGGATCGATATCGAACAGGCCATGCAGCGCAAATGGCTGCACTGGCTGGAGAAGACATCGTGAGCGCCCTGCCCCATATCGCCCTCGTCGTCGCCCGGGCCCGTAACGGGGTGATCGGGCGCGACGGCGATCTGCCGTGGCGGCTGCGCAGCGACCTGCAGCGGTTCAAGGCGGTGACCATCGGCAAGCCGTGCATCATGGGCCGCAAGACCTGGGAGAGCCTGCCGCTGAAGCCGCTGCCGGGGCGGCTGAACCTGGTGCTGTCGCGCGACGAATCGTTCGAGGCGCGCGGGGCGGTGATCTGCACCACCCTGGACGAGGCGGTCGAGATCGCGCGCGAGACGGCCATGGACGACGGGGTCGAGGAGGTCTGCGTCATCGGCGGGACGGCCCTGTTCGCGGCGGCCCTGCCGCGGGCCAAGCGGCTGTATCTGACCGAGGTCGAGGCCGAGCCGGAGGGGAACGCGCTGTTCCCGGCGTTCGACGAAGGGGCGTGGAAAGAGGTATCGTCGGAGCCGCATGCGGCAGGCGAGAAGGACGACCACGCCTTCGTCTTCCGGGTGCTGGAACGGAGATGACCATGCTGATCGTGACGACCAACGACGCGCCCGGCTATCGGGTGGTGAAGACCCTGGGGCTGGCGCGGGGCATCACGGTGCGGTCGCGCAACCTGATCTCGGACGCCATCGGCGGGCTGCAGTCGATGCTGGGCGGCCGGGTCGGCGCCTATGTCAAACTGGCCGAGGCGTCGCGGGCCGAGGCCTATGAAGCGCTGGTCGCCGATGCCGAACGGATGGGGGCCAACGCCGTAGTCGCCATGCGCTACGAGGCCAATGAGATCATGGAAGGCGTCACCGAGGTGCTGGCCTATGGCACGGCGGTAGTAGTGGAAGCGGAGTAATCCATGCGCCGCCTGCTGCTGACAGCCGTTGTCGTCTCGACGCTCGCCGGACCGGCGCAGGCGGAGCTGCCACCCCATGTCTATGCGCGGGCTCGAGCAGAGGCGACCGCCGTCGTCGTGATGAGTGTGACCTCGGTCAGTGCGATCCCGGACGGGGCCGATCGGGGCCCCTGCGCATTCGAAGGCGTGGTGACCGGCGTCGAGCGGGGCGATGCCCATGCCGTCGGCGACACCCTGCGGATTGACGTGCCCTGTGTGGGACCGCATTGGACGCCCCGCCCTGGCCCGTTTCCGGGCTATGACGAGATCGCCCTGCCGTACGTGCGCGAGGCCCGCTTGTGGCTGAACGGCGATCGGCTGGCGCTGCGGGGGCTGGAAGAGATCGCGCCCAGACCCCGCCTCCTAACGCCGTGACCCGCCTCAGCTCAGCGTCGCCATCGCACTGCGTTCGAAATCCTTCAGCTCGTCGAGCCGGCCGTCGCGGATCTTCTCGACCCAGTGCGGATCGGCCAGCAGGGCGCGGCCGACGGCGACGAGGTCGAACTCGTCGGCCTCGAGCCGTTTGATCAGGCCGTCCAGGGAGGCCGGTTTGGAGCCGGCGCCGCCGAAGGCCGCGATGAATTCGCCGTCCAGACCGACCGAGCCGACGGTGATGGTGGGCAGGCCGGCGACCTTCTTGGTCCAGCCGGCGAAGTTGAGATCGGAGCCCTCGAACTCGGGCTCCCAGAAGCGGCGCTGGGAGCAGTGGAAGACGTCGACGCCGGCCTCGACGAGGGGCGAGAGCCATTGCTCCAGCTCGGCCGGGTCGTGGGCGTTTTTCGCCGCGAAGTCGTGCGACTTCCACTGCGACAGGCGCAGGATCAGGGCCATGTCCGGGCCGACGCCCTCGCGCACGGCCCGGACCACCTCGGCCCCGAAGCGGGCGCGGTCGGCGATGGTCCCGCCGCCCCATCTGTCGGCGCGGTCGTTGAGGCCGGACCAGAAGAACTGGTCGATCAGATAGCCGTGGGCGCCGTGGATCTCGACGGCGTCGAAGCCGAGCTCGCGCGTAGCCCGGGCCGAGCGGCCGAAGGCGGCGATGGTGTCGGCGATGTCCTCGTCGGTCATCGGCTCCAGCCTGCGTTTGCCGGGGCTGGTCATGCCCGAGGGGCTGTCGATCTTGCCGAGCGGCTTCCAGTCCTCGCCCTGGCCGCGGGCCGAGCCGACGTGCCATAGCTGGGGCGCGATCAGGCCGCCGGCGGCGTGGACCTCCTCGACGACCTTTTTCCACGCCGGCAGGGCCTCGCCGTAGAACAGCGGCACCTTCGCGTCGTTGCGGGCGGCGGGGCGTTCGACCACCGCGCCCTCGGTGACGATCAGCCCGACCCCGCCCTCGGCGCGGCGGCGATAATAGCCGGCGACGTCGCTGGTCGGGACGCCGCCCGGCGAGAAGGACCGCGTCATGGGGGCCATGACGATGCGGTTGGGCATCTTCAGGGACTTGACCTGGAACGGGCGGAACAGGGCGTCGACGGACATGGGCGGCTTTCGGAAAATTACTGGAACCGAAGATGTGGCGATTTAAGTTGTGAATTGAAACCCACCAAGCGGTTAATCGCGATCCGGAGCGCTCATTTCTTCGCACGGAGCTTCGTGCCACTGTGGCGAACGCTTGGAGGACGGGCGGGCGTCCGGGGGATCAGACATGGGTGTTTTCAGCTGGTTGACCGGCAGCCGGGCGGCGCCGGCGGGGGTGAAGCGCGAGTCGGTCGCGGCGCTGCGCAAGCGGCTGATGGCGCTGAATCGCCCCACCTCGCCGATCATCATCCGCGACGGCAAGCGCGAGGGCGTCGACCTGGTCGCCGAATGGAAGATCGTCGACGCCAAATGGTACGAGGTCTTCGCCAAGGCCGGCATCCAGCGCGTCTTCAAGGTGCTGATGAAGTTCGACGAGGCGAACGGCGTGGTGCGCTCGGGCGATCAGGAATGGTCGGTGGAATGGCGGGCCGGGACGCCCGACCTGACCCTGGCCGGATCGGCCTTCCGCGGGCAGTCGTGGGAGATGAGCTTCGAGAGCGTCCACGCCTTCCGCGAGGACGGATCGTGGGGCGAGATCTACAGCTATAAATTCAACACCAACGAGATCAAGGGACCGCTGCACAAGGCCGCCGCCGAGGCCGGCTGGGGCTGGAAGGGCGTGGCCTTCGGCAAGCTGTGAGCCATGCGCCCGAGTCCGCCGCGGCGGATTCCCGCCGGCTGACTAGCGGGCGATGGTCACGCTGACCGGAGCCCGTGCGGCGACCGTGCGGGCCACGGAGCCCATCAGCCATTCGCCCAGCCCCTTCCTGTCCCCGGTGCCGACGACGATATGGTCGGCGCCCTCAGTCGCGGCGCGAGCGATCAGGGCCGCGGCCGGCTCGCGGTCCTCCGCCGCCACGCAGCGGACCTCGGCGCCCAGTCGGCGGGCGGTCCGCGCCGCGGCCATCAGCAGATCGTCCTGCTCCGCCGCCGTCCAGCCGCGGATGTCGGGGTGGCCGCTGGCCGGGCTGAGCGGGTTGACGGCCACAAGGACCAGCGGGACTGCGCGCGCCCGGGCCAGCTCCGCCGCGACGCGAATCGCCGGCCCGGCGTGGCCGCTGCCATCGACGCCGCACACGATCACCGCTTTCGGCTCGCCGGTCATTCCGTTCCTCCATCAAGGTCCAATGCCTCCGCGATCCGGCCCGAGATCATTGCGAACCGTCGGGAGGCGTCGCCCTGGGGCTCGGCCGAAACCAGCGGCGCGCCGGCGTCGCCCGCCCGACGCTGGGCGGCGTCCAGCGGCAGGTCGCCTAGCCAGGGAATGCCCAACCGTCCGGCCTCGGCCTCGCCCCCGCCGCGGCCGAAGACCTCGCCGCTCATGTTCTCGATCAGGCCGAGGACCGGGACCTTGACCTTCTGGAACAGGGCGTGGGCGCGGCGGGCGTCGGCGAGGGCGACCTCCTGCGGGGTGGTGACGATGACGGCGCCGTCCAGCGGGGTCTTCTGGATCAGGGTCAGCTGGACGTCGCCGGTGCCGGGCGGCAGGTCGACGACGAGGATGTCGAGGGGCGCGTCTTCAGTGCCCCAGCGGGTCTGGGTCAGCATCTGGGTCAGGGCCTGGGAGGCCATGGGGCCGCGCCAGACCATGGCGTCGTTCGCCCCGGTCAGCAGGCCAACGGACATGGCCTTGAGGCCGTGGGCCGTGTGCGGCTCCATCATGCCGTCGCGATATTCGGGCTTGCCGGACAGGCCCAGCATGGTCGGCAGGGAGGGTCCGTAAACGTCGGCGTCGAGCAGGCCAACCGAGAGGCCTCGCGCGGCAAGGGCGGCGGCGAGGTTGACGGCGACGGTCGACTTGCCGACCCCGCCCTTGCCGCTGGCGATCGCGAGGACGCGGCGGACGTGGGCCGGGCGGTCGGTGGGCACCGGCGCCTTCGCCCGGGTCTGGTCGACCGCCTGGGGCGAGAGGGAGGCGGTGCGCGCCGGACGGGTCGCGAGGGCGGTCTCGGCGGTCAGGACGACGGAGACCCGGACCATGCCGGGGATGGCTTTCAGGGCGGCTTCGGCGGCGTCGCGGACGGGGGCGTAGAGGGCGGTGTCGCCGGGAGCGACCTCAAGGACGAAGCCGGCGCGGTCGTCGGTGACGGTCAGGCCCTGGGCGAGGCCGGCGGCGACCAGCCCCTGCCCGCTCTTCGGGTCGCGGATGGCGTCGAGGGCGGCGATGACGGAGGCGCGGTCGGGCAAGGCGGGGTCCTGACGGGTTGCCGGGGCGGGGCCCGCGTTCTATCGCCGAACACCCCTGCCCCGCGAGCCCGTAATTGACCGAACCCCTGATCACCCTGCTGGCCGGCCCGACCGCCTCGGGCAAGTCGGCGCTGGCGCTGGAGACGGCGGCGCGGACGGGGGCGGTGATCGTCAACGCCGACAGCCAGCAGCTGTACGCCGATCTGCGAGTGCTGAGCGCCCGGCCGTCGCCGGAGGAGGAGGCGCGGGCCGAGCACCGGCTGTACGGGGTCGCCGACGCAGCGGAGGCGTGGTCCGTGGGACGCTGGAGCCGGGCGGCGATGGAGACGCTGGCCGGGCTGGACGGGCGGCCGGTGCTGTTCGTGGGCGGAACCGGACTGTATTTTACAGCCCTGACCAAAGGGTTGGCCGATATTCCTGACATTCCACCGGAGGTGCGCGAGGCCGCGGACCGGGCGTTCGACGCCGAGGGCGAGGCGACGTTCCGGCGTCGGCTGGCGCAGGTCGACCCGGCGGCCGACGCGCGGATCGAGGCCGGCGACCGGCAGCGGCTGACGCGCGCCATGGCGGTGGCGGAGCACACCGGCCGGGCGCTGAGCGACTGGACCGCCGACACCACCCCGCTGCTGGCGCCGGGGTCGTGGACCGGGATGGTGATCGAGCCGGACCGGGCGGCGCTGTACGCCGCCTGCGACGCCCGGGTGGCGCGGATGGTCGAGGCCGGGGCGCTGGAGGAAGTGCGGGCGCTTGCGGCGCGCGGGCTGGCCCCGAACCTGCCGGCGATGAAGGCGGTCGGGGTGCGCGAGTTCGCCGCCCATCTGGCCGGCGAGACGACGCTGGCGGCGGCGGTCGAGGCGACGCGGCAGGCGACCCGCAACTACGCCAAGCGGCAGCTGACGTGGTTCAGGAACCAGACGCCGGAGTGGGCCAGGCGGCGCGTGTGAGGCGCCGCCCGGCCCGTTCCCCTAGAAGCGGCGGGTCAGGCCCGCGTAGAGGCTGCGGCCCTCGCCCGGATAGAAGACCGCGGTCGAGGCGACCCGCGCGTCGGTCACGGCCCCGAAATTGGAGACGTAGCGCTCGTCCGTCAGGTTGCGGGCCTCGATGAAGACGCTGAGCCGGCGACCGACAGCCCAGCCGGCGCCGAGCGAGGTCACCGCATAGCCCGGCGACTTGAGGGTGTTGGCGTAATCGACCCAGGTGTCGGCCGGCGACCATTCCACCGAGGGTGCGATGTACCAGCCCGAAGGGTGATCATAGCGCAGTTCGGCCCGATACAGATGCTCGGGCACGACCGGCAGGTCGCCGTCGCCATAGACCTTGTCCCCGTCGAAGTGGAAGTCGGACCAGGCCCAGGTCTGCCGCAGGCGCAGGTTGGGGCGGATGCGCCAGTCCAGTCCGGCCTCGACGCCCTGATGGATCGTCGGCCCGGCGTTGAAGGTCGCGGCGGGAATGCCGAGGGCGGCGTTGGGGATGAAGTTGAGCAGCTCGTTGTCCAGCTCGGCCCGATAGACGGCGACATCCCAGGCCAGGCGAGCGGTGCGGCCGCGGACGCCGGCCTCCCATGTCACCGCTTCCTGGGCCTTGAGCGGCTTGAAGCCGTCAGCCGTCGGGGCGAGGCTGGAGAAGTTGGGCGGCTCCACCGAACGGGTGACGTTGGCGTAGGCCTGGACGCCGCTCTCGGCCTCCCAGAGCAGGCCGATGCGGGGGGCGAACCAGTCGTAGTCCTGGTCGGCCGTCAGATCGAAACTGGAGGCGACGCCCGGCAGATGGAAGCTCTGGTAATCCCGCCAGGCCTTGCCCCAGGATCCGCCGGCGACGACGGCCAGACGGTCGGTCACGAACAGCCGGCCCTCGGCGAAGAGGTCGAGGGCGCGGGCGTTCTGACGGCTGTTGGCGGTGCGCGTTCCGGGCGAGCCGGCGAGGTTGACCCACTGCCGGGCGTCGAGGTCGCCGGAGCGGTAGAAGGCCCCGTAAAAGAGGTCGACGGGCCGGCCGAAGGCCTGTCCCGACCAGTCAAACCGGCCGAAGGCCCCGTAGTTGCGGCTCTGCTGATCGATGACCTGGAAGATCGGATGGTCGAGATCCTTCCACGTTCCGTAAACCCCGCCTTCAAAGACGAGGGAGTCGTCAAGGCGCCAGCGGGTCTGGACCGTCGTGCGCACCGAGGCCATGTCGCGCTGGTAGTTGAGGGCGACGTTGCCGGCGTTGGCCGCCCTGGGGTTTTTGAGGGCGGCGGTCAGGCTGAGGGTTCCCGGAATTTCCTGGTGCACATAGCCGCCGTTGACGATCAGCCGGACCTCGCGGTCCTCGCCGAGGGAATGGCCGAGGTTGAAGCTGGCGTACTGTTGCTGGCCCGAGCTCTGATCGCGCCAGCCGTCGGCGCGGGCGCCGGTGACGGCGACGAACAGATCGCCGCCCTCCCAGTCGCGTGCGAGTTCGGCGTGGCCGCGCAGGCTCTGGTCCGAACCACCGTCGACGCGCACAAGGGCGTCATAGGCGGCCGTCTTTCCGGTCGGGGTGACCAGGTTGATCGCTCCGCCCAGCACGGAGCCGCCGAAGCGCAGGGCGTTGCCGCCCTTGTACACCTCGGTGTAGCGGGCGATCAGCGGATCGATCAGCTGAAAGTCGCCGAACCCGTCAGCCTCGTTGAACGGAATGCCGTCCTGGGCCAGCAGCGTGCCCCGGTTATGGTTGGCGTTGCCGATGCCGGAGCCGCGGATCGAGAGGCGGATGTCGCCGCCCCATTTGGCCTGGGCATAGACGCCGGGGACGTCGCGCAGGACGTCGGCCAGATTGGTCGCGCGGCGACCGGCGTAGCTTTCCGAGGAGACCACCGCCACGGCGCCCGGGGTGCGGGACAGGCGGGCGCGCGCCTCGGCCACCAGCGGGGCGGCGTCCGGGGTGGGCCGGGCGGGGGAGATGAGGGGGTCGACCGGTGTGGCGGCCGTCGTGTCGGGAGTCTGCGCCACGGCCGAGGGCGCGTAGACGGCGAGCAGCAGCGCGCAGGGCGCCGCCGTGAGCATGAATTTCATTGGAACTGTCCTGAGGAGTGAGAAGCGTACGGACGGGGTCCGTCGGAGACTCTCAGACAGTCGGCGGGGCGGTTGAGGGAGGACGGGGCGCGACCCTGGCGGCGGGCCGGCCCGTGGTGAAGGTCGGGCCCGGATGGACGTCGGCCCGGAGACCAGGCGCCGCGGGCAGGCCCGCGACGGGCGGCGGCGGCAGGGCGACGAAGGCGCCGGCCAGACAGGCGGCGCATTTCAGACTGTCGGCCGGGGCCGGATCGTGGTGGACCGGCTGGCCGGAGCCCTCGTCGACAACGAAGATCCGCTCGCCGGAACACAGCTCGATCGGATGGCCGCTGACAGGAGACGCCGCGACGGCCGACGGGAGGGTCGCGCCGACCATGACGGCGAAGATCGCGCCCAGAAGGGCCAGCGACCTCATGACAGACCATTGCTGGGCAGCCCGGTTTTCCACGACGCTTCCCTAGCGCAAGCCTGACCGCGGAGGAAGCGGGGCGGCGGCGGACCGGGTTCATTCGCCGGCTCCACGCCGCCGCCCTTGGAAGCGGGACGCGCATGCCCTATATTCCGTCTGTTCGGGTTCGCCCGGACTATGGCGATAAACGCGCTTGTAATAAGCGGACCGGACCCGGGTGCGATTCCCGGCGGCTCCACCATTTCTTCCCCGCGTTATCGGCGGAGCGAGCATGGGGCCGACTAGCATCGACGGACGTGTAAAGAAGACTGCTTTCGCCCGTCCTGGCCCACCGTATCGGGCCATTTTCTAACTG
>CAZGPS010000100.1:0-8827 GCA_964527675.1 uncultured Brevundimonas sp.
CGGAGCGGCGGCGGTCGCCGGGTCCAGCGCGCCGACCGGCGCCGCGCCCGTGGTCGCTTCGGCGACGGCGATCGCGGCGGCGTCGGCGGCGTTGGCCGCGGACGGCTCCGCGCCGACGGTCGAGACGCCCTCGGGCGTGATCGCCACCTGGACGCGCTGGTCGCCGTTGACGGCGAAGATCTGGCGATTCTGGTCACGGCCCTCGACCTCGAGCCGGTACTCGGTGCCGCCGATGGTGAGATACTCACGCGCGCCCGTGCCTTCGAAGGCCATGGTGAAGTGTCCGGCGACCAGCAGGACGGCGCCGATGATCACGGCCTTGCGCGATCCCAGATATTTGTCCGCCAGCAGCCCCCCGACCACCGGCATCAGATAGACCAGGGCGGCATAGGCGGCGTAGATGCCCTGCGCCTCGGCCGGTCCGAAGAGGAAATGTTGTGTGAGGTAGAGCACCAGAAGGGCGCGCATGCCGTAGTAGGAGAACCGCTCCCACATCTCGGTGAAGAACAGGATCACCAGCCCTCGCGGGTGTCCCAGAAACGTCTTGCGGGGCCCCGATGTTAGCGCCCCTCCTGCGTCCGTCGTACTCAACGGCTCACTCCCTGTTTGCTGCGCCCCACCTGACGCGCGGCCGCATCAGTAGCACGCTGAGCAAAACCGGACAAGGGGTAAGGGTAGATGGGCCGTGAGGTGGCGGAGCGGGTCCCGGCGCGGCAGGATGGATCAAACAGGCGGGGACTGATTCGTGACAGCGACGAGGCGGCGAACCGTGCTGCTCGGATTGGGCTCGGCCCTCGCCACGGGACTGGGGCCGCAGGGCTGTGCGCCCGCCCCGCCGCCGGGCCCGGGCGGGGATGTGATCGCCGCCGGCCAGCCCGCCGCCCTGTTGATCTGGGTCGTCGCCCGCGAACGCCTCGCCGGCTGGCCGCGAGGACTCGACCCCGCCGCCCTCGCCGCCCTGCCCGCCCTCGCCGCCACCCTGCCGGAGACCGGGACCCTGGCCGGCGCCGGCCGGGCCGCCACGCCCGAGGCCATCGCCGCGATGAAGCCGCGACTGATCATCGACTACGGTGACACCGACCCGGATCACGAAGCCCTGGCCGGGCGCATGAAGGCCCGCCTCGGCGTCGACTGGCGGCTGATCGACGGCTCCCTGCCCCGAATTCCCGAAGCGCTGCGTGAGGCCGGCCGGCTGCTTGACGCCCTGCCCCGGGGCGAAGCCCTGGCCGAGGCCGCCGCGGGAATCATCGAGCGCTGGAGCCGCGCACCGGCCGGCCCCGCCTTCTACTACGCCCGTGGCGCGGACGGGCTGGAGACCGGTTTTCGCGGCGCTCTGGCCACCGAGGTGCTGGAGGGCGGCGGCTGGACCAACCTCGCCGAAGGCTCGCGCGACATCGGCCGGGTCACCCTCGAACAGGTCGCCGCCTGGGACCCCGAGGTCATCGTCACCCTCGACCCGGCCTTCGCCCGGTCCGCGGCCAGAGACCGTGTATGGCGCTGGCGGCGCAGCGGCGAGCGACGCGGAATTCTACTGCTGCCGACGACGCCGTTCGGCTGGATCGACCGACCGCCCTCGGTCAACCGGTTGCTCGGCTGCGCCTGGCTGGCCAGCCCCCATGCCGGGTGGATGGAACTGACCCTGCTCAGCCAACGCCTCTACGGCATGGCGGCGGCCGAGACGCCGCGCCCCCGATGGGTCCGCTGACCCGCCGCCGCGGTTGGGAGGCGCCCCTGGCCCTCGCCCTTCTGGCCTTCGCCGGAGCCCTCGCCGTGATGGCCACCGGCCCGCTCGCCGTCCCGCCCGCCGCCCTCCTCGCCGCCCTGTTCGGCGAGGGGCCGCCCGAGGCCGAGCTGGCCCTCGCCCTGCGCGGCCCGCGTCTGCTGGCGGCCATGACCTGCGGCGCCGCCCTCGCCGGCGCCGGGGCCGGCTTCCAGATCCTGTTCCGCAATCCCCTCGCCTCGCCCGACCTGCTGGGCGTCACCTCGGGCGCCGGTTTCGGCGCCGCCCTCGCCCTGCTGTTCGGCGCCGGCGCCCTTCTGGTGCAGAGCGCCGCCTTCGCCGGCGGCCTCGCCACTGGCGCCCTGGCGGTGGTCTGCGCCGCCCTGACCCGCAGCGGCGACGGCCGCCTCGCCCTGATCCTGTGCGGCATCGTCGCCGGCGCCCTGGCCTCGGCCGGCCTCGGCCTGGTGGTGATCGTCGCCGAGCCCTATTCGCAGCTGCCCTCGATCACCTACTGGCTGCTCGGCTCCTTCACCCGCGCCACCGCCGGCGAGGCCGCCCTCGCCCTCGCCCCGGTCGGCCTCGGCGCGCTGATCCTGCTGGGCCTCGGCTTCCGCCTCGACGTGCTGTCGCTCGGCGACGAACAGGCCCGCTCGCTCGGTCTGCGCGCCGCGCCCCTGCGCCTGCTGGCCCTCGCCGCTGCCGCCCTGATGACCTCGGCCGCCGTCGCCGTGGCCGGGGTGGTCGGCTGGATCGGCCTGCTCGCCCCCCACGCCGCGCGGCGCATCGTCGGCGAGCGCGCCGGAACCCTGATCCCCGCCTCCATGGCCGTCGGCGCCCTGTTCGCCCTGCTGATCGACCGGCTGTCGACCGCCTTCGGCCCGGCCGAGCTGCCGGTCGGCCTGCTGTCCGCCGCCGTCGGCGCCCCGGCCTTCCTGATCCTGTTCATCGCCACCTCGAGGCGCACGTGAGCGCCCTCGTCCTCCAGACCCTCGTCGCCGGGCGGGTCAGCCGCGGCGGCGGCGGCTTCCGCCTGCCGCCCCTCGACTTCATCGCCCGCCCCGGCGAGGTCGTCGCCCTGATCGGTCCCAACGGCGCCGGCAAGACCACCCTGCTGAAGACCATCGCCGGTCTGATCCCGCCACTCTCCGGCCGCATCGACCGCCCCGGCCCCGTCGCGTATCTACCGCCGCCCGGGGCCGTCTCCGCCGGCTTCTCCGCCCTGCACCTGACCGCCCTCGGCCGCGCCGGCCGGCGCCGCTGGTCGCCCGGACTCGGCGCCGAAGATATCGAGGCCGCCCGCGCCGCCCTGACCCGTCTGGACATCGCCGACCTCGCCGACCGCCCCTTCGACCTCCTGTCCAGCGGCCAGCAGCAGTTGGTCCTGATCGCCCGCCTGTTCGTCCAGGACGCCCCCGTCTGCCTGCTTGACGAACCCCTCGCCCTGCTCGACCCGGCCCATGCCCTCGCGGTCGAGTCGGCGGTCCGCGCCCTCGCCGCCGAGGGCCGCATCGTCCTGACCTCCAGCCACCACCTGCCCTTCGCCGCCCGCGCCGACCGGGTGCTGGCCATCGGCCCCGACTCGATCGAGGCCGCCACGCCGTCGCAGGCGCTCGCGCCCGACCGCATCCGCGCCCTGTTCGGCGTCGAGGTCTCCGGCTGCCCGTGCTGCGGTCAGGCCTTGAGTTGAGGCCGCGCTTGGCCGACGCTGCAGCCATGACCCTGACCCGCCTGATCCCCATCGCCGCCGCCCTCGCCCTGATCGCCGCGCCCGCCGCCGCCCAGGAACCCGCCCGCTGGTCCTTCGCCATCCACGGCGGAGCCGGCGTCATCGAGCGCGACAGCCTGACCCCGGACCAGGACGCCGCCTACCGCGCCGCCCTGCACCGCGCGCTCGCCGCCGGCTCGGCCGTCCTCGCCGATGGCGGCTCCGCCCTCGACGCCATCGAGGCGGCGATCCGGATCATGGAGGACGATCCCCTGTTCAACGCCGGCCGCGGCGCGGTCTTCACCGCCGCCGGCCGCAACGAGCTGGACGCCGCGATCATGAACGGCGCCGACCGGACCGCCGGCGCCGTCGCCGGCCTGACCGCCACCCGCCACCCCATCGCCGCCGCCCGCGCCGTGATGGAGCAATCGCCCCATGTCATGCTGATCGGCGAGGGCGCGGATACGTTCGCCGCCTCGGTCGGGCTGGAGCAGGTCGACCCGTCGTTCTTCTTCACCGAGCGCCGCTGGCGCGGCCTGGAAAGCGCCCTGCGCCAGCAGAACCTGCCGATCCCGGCCCGTCCCGAGGGTGCCCCCGGCCCGCAGGCCGCCGCCGACATCGTCACCCCGGGGCTTGACCCCGGGGCCCAGCCGCCGCTGAACGAACGCAAATTCGGCACCGTCGGCGCCGTCGCCCTCGACAGCCAGGGCCGGCTCGCGGCGGGCACCTCGACCGGCGGCATGACCGCCAAACGCTGGGGCCGGGTCGGCGACGTGCCGGTCATCGGCGCCGGCACCTACGCCTCCAACGCCGACGGCTGCGCCGTCTCGGCCACCGGCTCGGGCGAGTATTTCATCCGCGCCACGGTGGCTCGCGACATCTGCCACCGCACCGCCGCCGGGGCGAACGCCCAGACCGCCGCCGAGGCCGAGATCGCCGATGTCGGCTCGATCGGCGGCGACGGCGGCGTCATCGTCATGGGTCTGGACGGAACGCCCGCCTTCGCCCTGAACACCTCCGGCATGTATCGCGGCGCCGTCTCGGCCGACGCGCCGGCCGCCGTGGCCATCTACGGCGACGAGGCCCTGCGTCCGTGACCACCCCCCGCGACATCCCCGGCGTCATCGCCCCGCCGCCGCTGATCTACCTCGGCTTCATCCTGCTGGGTTGGGGCGCGACCGAGCTCGCCGTCCGGCCCGAGGTCACAGCCATGATCGGCGCCGACCTCAGCCGCTGGCTGACCCTCGGCTTCGGCCTCGAGACCCCGGTCCGCCGTGGGATCGCCCTCGTCCTGATCGTCGGCGGCCTGATCCTCGACGGCGCCGCCGCCGGCTATTTCCACCGCCTCGGCACCCCGCCCGAGCCGTGGAAGCCGACCACCGCCCTGGCGACCGGCGGCCTCTACCGCTTCACGCGCAACCCCATCTATCTGGGCTTCGCCATCACCTACGCTGGCCTCGCCCTCGCCATGGACCGGGTCCTCATCCTGCTCCTGCTGATCCCCTGCCTGTGGGTCGTCCAGCGCTTCGTCATCGACCGCGAGGAGCGCTACCTGTCCGCCAAATTCGGCGCCGACTACGACGCCTGGCGCGCCCGGGTGCGCCCATGGCTGTAGCCTCCGACCCGCGCGACGAGCTGTCCCTGATGGCCATGGAGGAGCTCGACGCCGCCTGCGCCCTGGCCTGGCCCGAGATCCGGTCCATCACCCCCTGGGGCGACAGCTTCACCGGCTTCGCCCCCTCCGGCCGCGAGGTCGAGATCGAGCGCCGCTACCTCTGGGCCCATGAGCCGGAAGGCTCCGTCTCGGTCGAGGTCGAGGTGCGCGACATCGGCGCCCGCACCGGCGCCGAGGCCAAGGCCCTGATCACCCCCAGCTGACTCGCCCCCGTTAACCTTTACCGTTGCCAAGCGGCGCGGTCGGGGCAAGATGGGCGGTCCGCGAACGGCGGTCGTTTTCGCGGGGAGCCCCATGTCATACGGCGACGACTTCGCCGGCGCCGATCCGGCCGGCGCCCCGCTCGACCCGACCATCATGATCGGGGCTGACCCCTTCTTCTGGGGCGCCGTCCTGCTCGCCCTCGGCGTCGCCGTCCTGATCGGCTGGCTGTTCGGCGCGGGATCGCACGCGAAACAGACCGACGCCGCCGCCGCCATCTGGGAGGCGGTCAACGAGGCCGCCAAGGCCGCCATGCAGGCCGACACCGACGCCCTGCCGGGCCTCGCCGCAGAGCTGCAACGCATCCTGCGCGCCCGGCTCGGCCACACGCTCGATTTCGGCGCCGACCTGAACAGCCGGGTCAAGGCGCTCGAAAAGGCCCTGGGGGGCGAGATCGAGGACCCGTCGGCGCCGCCGGCCGCCGCAACCCCGGCCGCTGCCGTCGCGGGAGACAAGAACGCCCCGGCCGCCGCCGCCAACGTCACCATCGTCTCGGTCCATCCGCATCCACCCGTCGCCCCCGCCCCGCCGCCGCCGCCCGCAAAGCCCGGCAAGCGGAAGATGCACACCAGGGAGCGCAACGACGCCCTGCGTCTCGCCGTCGCCGACTTCAATGATTACTGGCGTCACAGGAAGGCCCGCGAGGACGACATGCGCGCCGTTGTCGCCGAACTGTGCGACCCCGGCCCGCGCCGTCCGCCTCTCAGCCACAGCGGCGGACATCACTGACACGCCGCCTGTTTCCCCCGCCGCAGAAACCCCCTAAGCCTTGAGGCATGAAACTCGCCTCGCTCAAGCACGGCCGCGACGGCCGCCTCGTCCTCGTCTCCAATGACCTCGCCTGGTTCACCGACGCCTTCCTGATCGCCCCGACCCTGCAGGCGGCGCTCGACGACTGGGACCGGGTCGAGCCGCATCTGCGGGCCCTGTCCGAAAGCCTCGAGCACGGGGGCGTGCCGCGCGGCCGCTTCCACGAGCGCGAGGCCGCCTCGCCCCTGCCGCGCGCCTATCAGTGGGCCGACGGCTCGGCCTATGTGAACCACGTCGCCCTCGTGCGTCAGGCGCGCGGCGCCGAAATGCCCGACAGCTTCTGGACCGACCCGCTGATGTACCAGGGCGGCTCCGACGGCTTCCTCGCCCCGCGCGACCCTATCCCCCTGGCCGACGAAAGCTGGGGCTGCGATCTCGAGGCCGAGGTCGTGGTGGTCACCGGCGACGTGCCCCAGGGCGTCAGCCGCGACGAGGCCCTCGCCTGCATCCGCCTCGTCGGCCTCGTCAACGACGTCAGCCTGCGCAACCTGATCCCGGCCGAACTGGCCAAGGGCTTCGGCTTCGTCCAGTCCAAGCCGGCCTCGGCCCTGTCGCCGGTGTTCGTCACCCCGCGCGCCCTCGGCGACCGCTGGGTCGACGGCAAGCTCAAGGGCGAACTCAACGTCCAGCTCAACGGCCAGGACTTCGGCAAGGCCGACGCCGGGACCGACATGACCTTCGACTTCGGAACCCTGATCGCTCACCTCGCCAGGACGCGCGCCCTGTGCGCCGGGACCATCATCGGCTCCGGCACCGTCTCCAACCGCGACGCCGGCGGCGGCCCGGGCAAGCCGGTCAGCGAGGGCGGCCTCGGCTATTCCTGCATCGCCGAGGTCCGCACCGTCGAAACCCTCCTGCACGGCGAGGCCCGGACCCCCTTCCTCAAGCACGGCGACACGGTCCGCATCGAGATGCTGGACGACGACCACCATTCCCTGTTCGGCGCCATCGAACAGACCGTGGCCCCGCTCGCGACGTAAGCGCCCCGCCGGATTGCCTCGCCGCCCGGCCCGCGCTACCTGTCCGGCCTGCCTCGAGAATCCCTGACGGCCTGTGCGGGCGTGGTGGAATTGGTAGACGCGCCGGACTCAAAATCCGGTTCCGAAAGGAGTGCCGGTTCGACCCCGGCCGCCCGCACCATCGTCGCTTCCGCGTCACGCCGGCCGGCTCACTTCACGTTTCGCGACCGCTATTTCACGCCGCCGCGGTTGCGCCGGACCCCGGGCGTCCGCATCTGGCCCCGATGACCACCCCCGCCGCCAGTCCTCCGCCCGCATCCGCCGTCAAGGGCCCGGGCTTCCCCGAGTTCGTCGCCCTGATCGCCATGATGATGGCGCTCAACGCCCTCGCCATCGACGCCATGCTGCCCGCCCTCCCGGCCATCGGCGACGCCCTCGGCGTGGTCGAGGCGAACAGCCGTCAGTGGGTCATCACCGCCTATCTGCTCGGCTTCGGCACAGCCCAGCTGATCTACGGCCCGCTCGCCGACCGCTACGGCCGCAAGCCGGTGCTGATGGCCGGCCTGTCGCTGTATGTGCTGTTCAGCGTCCTCGCCGCCTTCGCCCCGACCTTCGAGCTGCTGATCGCCGCCCGCGTCGCCACCGGTCTCGGCGCCGCCGCCCTGCGCGTCCTCGCCGTCTCCATCGTGCGCGACCGCTACAGCGGCCGCACCATGGCCCGGGTCATGTCGCTCAGCTTCCTGGTCTTCCTCGGCGTGCCGATCATCGCCCCCACCCTGGGCCAGCTGGTCCTGACCGTCGCCCCGTGGCCGTGGATCTTCGGCGTCCTCGCCCTCGCCGGCGGGGCCTTCATGATCTGGGCCGCCATCCGCCTGCCCGAGACCCTGCATCCGGAAAACCGCATGCCGATCCAGGTCGCCCGCATCGCCGGCGCCTTCCGCGAGGCCGTCACCCACCGCCAGGCCATCGGCTACACCCTGGCCATGACCTGCATCACCGGGGCCCTGTTCGGCTTCATCAACTCCAGCCAGCAGATCTTCTACGACGTGTTCGAGGCGCCCCAGCTGTTCACCACCGTCTTCGCCATGGTCGCCGGCGGCATCGCCGTGGCCTCCCTGCTCAACGCCCGCCTCGTCGAGCGGCTCGGCTCGCGACTGATCTCGCACACGGCCCTGCTCGGCTTCATCGTCATGGCCGTGATCCATTCGGCGGTCGCCCTGTCCGGCCATGAGACGATCTGGACCTTCGCCGTCCTGCAGGGCCTGACCATGTTCTGCTTCGGCCTGATCGCCGGCAATTTCGGCTCCATGGCCATGGAGCCGATGGGCCATATCGCCGGCACCGCCTCCTCGGCCCAGGGCTTCATCTCGACCACCGCCGGCTCGACCCTCGGCTTCCTGATCGGCCAGCAGTTCAACGGCTCCGTGGTTCCGATGGCGCTCGGCATGGCCGTCATGGGCCTCTCCGCCCTCGGCTTCGTCCTGGTGGCCGAGCACGGCCGCCTGTTCAAGGCGCGCAACCTGCTGCCCGTCCGCGCGGGGGGTTGATCTTTCGGGCGTGTCGAGGCGTTGTCCCGCGGACACCGCACAAGGACGCCCCGATGATCCGCATGCCCGGCCTCGTTTCCGCCCTCGCCCTCGCCGCCGCCCTGGGAGGCTGCGCCGCCATGAACGCCTCCCGCCCGGCCCCGGCGC
>CAZGPS010000101.1:0-8659 GCA_964527675.1 uncultured Brevundimonas sp.
ACCACCTTGTCGACGTTGGTGACGACGACATAGTCGCCGCAATCGACGTGCGGGGTGTAGTCACCGCGGTGCTTGCCGCGCAGACGGTTGGCGATGAAGGTCGCGAGACGGCCCACCACGACGCCTTCGGCGTCGATATGGATCCATTTCTTCGTGACCTCGGCCGGCTTCAGCGAAGCCGTGGTGCTCTTCAGCATGACGAGGGTTCCTGGGGACGAACGGATGGCCCGTCCCGTGACCGGGATGAGCAGAAGGCGCGCTGATAGAGGAAGGCGCTCAACGCGTCAATGCAGTCAAATATGCCAGAGCAACTCTAACATATTGTAATAACGACCATTTTCAGACACGGTATAAAAATACCGCATCACTGTGCCCTCCAATCGCCCTCGATAACGTCGACCACGGCGAGGGCGAGGTCGTTCGGAACGGCGAAGCTGAGCACATACTGTTCGATCTTCCAGCCGGCGTCGGTCTTGCGCAGCACGCCCGAACCGCGGGTCACGCCATACGACTGGCTGTCCAGCACCTCGTCGAACCAGGCGATGCATTGGCATTCTATGGGCGCCATCGTCACCGTCCGCTCGACCGGCCGGTAGGTCCAGCCCTGGCCGCGGGCGAAATGCGGCGCGGCATAGGCCCGGAACTCCGCGATCGTCCAGCGCTCCGTGGCGTCGGTGCCGATGAAGCGGGCGTCCTCGGTGAACAGGCCGAAATAGGTCTCGCCATCGGCGTTGGCCGCGGCGACATGCAGGGCGTCGATCGTGGCGGCGATGTCTTCCTCGGGCGTTCCCGGAGGCGTGACGGCGAGAGCGAGGGCGGCGACAAGGGCGAGCATCAGGGTCCTCCGGCGAATACGGCGCCGGTCAGCCTAGCCTCGCCCGGGACAGATGTCCGACCTATTCGCTGCTCTCTGGAGCCGGATAGGTGTCCGGCTTCAGCACAGTGGCCAGCGCCAGCAGATTGCGGGCGGCGATACGGCCGGTGCGGTCTGACCAGTCATGGGCCTTGTCCGTGTCCGTATAGTCCGGCCCGGGCCCGGGGCCGAGGTGCCAGTAGGTCCAGCTCTGGCCGGGGATGGTGAAGCCGATGTCGATCAGGGCCTGACAGACGCTGGCGACGATGTGATGCGCGCCGTCCTCATTGCCGGTGACGACCACGCCGGCGACCTTGCCGTAGACGACCGGCCGCCCGTCCTCGCGCGTTTCTGACAGCATCGCGTCCATCCGCTCCAGCGCCCGCATGCAGACGCTGGAGTGCTGACCCAGCCATGTCGGCGTGGCGACGACGAGAATGTCGGCGGCGAGGATGCGTTCGCGCACCGACGGCCAGTCATCCCCCTCCCCCTGATCGCTCTTCACGCCCGGCTTGATGTTCAGATCGACCAGCCGGATCAGTTCCACCTCAACCCCGCCCGCCTCCAGTTCGGCCATGAGGACGCGGGCGAGCGCCTCCGTGTTTGAGGTCTCGGGCGAGGGCTTCAGCGTGCAGTTGAGGACGACGGCTTTCATGCGGGGGCTCCATTCGGGGAGACGAACCGCACGGGTGAGACTGTCGTTCCAATGTCTTCCGGGGTTCTATTTAACCGAACGGTTGACAAGTCCCCGTCGCCGAGTTATTTAACCTATCAGTTACACACGAAGCTCCCTTATGCAGACCGACCCCCTCAGCGCCAAATTCGCCGCCCTGGCCGACCCGACCCGTCGGGCCATCCTGGCGCGGCTGTGCGAGGGCGAGGCCAGCGTCAACGATCTGGCCGAGCCGTTCGACATGAGCCTGCCGGCCGTGTCGAAACATCTGAAGGTGCTGGAAAAGGCCGGACTGATCAGCCGCGGCCGCGAGGCCCAGTGGCGCCCGGCCCGGCTGGAGCCCATGGGCCTGAAGGGCGTCGCCGAGTGGCTGGAGCACTACCGCTGCTACTGGGACGCCAGCTTCGACCGCCTCGACGCCTACCTCAAGAAAATCCAGAAAGGAGACCCCGATGGCCAGGGACACTGAAGACAACCTCTGCCACACCGATGGCGTGGCCCACGAGCATGTGCTGACCCTGCGCCGCGTCCTCGACGCCACGCCGGAACGCATCTGGAAAGCCTGGATGACGCCCGAGCTGTTGCAGCAATGGTTCGCGCCCAAGCCGTGGACGATCTCGGACGTGCAGCTCGATCCGCGCCCCGGCGGCGTGTTCAACTTCGTCATGCACGGGCCGGACGGCGAACGTTACCCCAACAGCGGCATCTTCCTCGAGGCCATTCCCAACCGCCGCTGGATCACCACCGACGCCCTCACGCCCGACTGGCGGCCCGCCGGCCAGCCCTTCATGGTCGGCACGGTCGAGCTGACCCCGCGTGACGACGGCAAGACCGACTATGTCGCAACCGCCCGCCACTGGAACGCCGAGACCATGAAGCAGCATGAGGCCATGGGCTTCCATGAAGGCTGGGGCACGTGCGCCGACCAGCTGGCCGAGCTGCTGAAGACCCACTGAACCTCCCCGGCCGCGACCGGACCCAGCAAGAGCCCGCCCGATGACCCTGGTAGAAGCCGTCGCCAGCCGCCCCACCCTGCGGATGCAACGCCATTTCGATGCGCCGCGGTCGCTGGTGTGGCGGGCCTGGACCAATCCCGAGATCATGGTGCTGTGGCTGGGTCCGGTCGAGTGGCCTGCGGTCAGCGCCAGTCAGGACCTCCGCGTCGGCGGCGCCTGGCGGGCCTGCCTGCGATCGCCCGACACCGGTCAGGACCTGTGGCAGGGCGGCGTCTATCGCGAGATCGTCCCAGAGGAGCGGCTGGTCTTCACCTTCAAATGGGACGAGTCCCACGAGGACGGCCCGCCGGTCGACACCCTGGTGACGGTGCAACTCAGCGACGCCCCGGACGGCGGCACCCTGATGGACTTCACCCATGAGGGGCTGAAGTCGGAACAGAGCCTGACGGGCCACAAACACGGCTGGACCAGCACCTTCGAGCGTCTGGAGGCCTTCCTCGGAGCGGGCGGCGCATGACGCCGGCCCTTCCGGAAGATCAGTAAGGACGCCCCGGCGTCATCGCGTTCGGTTTCAACCTGCTCTGGGAGCAAGACCATGAAGATCGTGACCAGCCTCAGCTTCCGCGGTGAATGCCGCGAGGCGTTCGAATTCTATGCAAAGGTCCTGGGCGGCAAGATCACCGCCGCCCTCGCCTATGGCGACGGGCCGCCGGACATGCCGGTCGACCCCAAATACAGGGACCAGCTCATGCACTGCTGGCTGGAGGTCGGCGACCAGGCGATCATGGGATCCGACGGCATTCCCGAGTTCGCCCCGAACTACGACAAGCCCGGCAACGGCTTCGACGTCTCGCTGCACACCGACGACCTGGCCGAGGCCCGGCGCTGGCACGAGGCGCTTTCGGAGGGAGGCCAGACCGCCATGCCGTTCGGCGAGACCTTCTGGTCGCCGGGCTTCGGCATGGTGACCGACCGGTTCGGCGTGCCGTGGATGGTCAACACCATTCCGTCGACCGACTGGAAACCGGCATCGTGAAGGCCTCGCCCGGCGTCTGGACCGGCCGGGTCCTGAGCGGACTGTTCGTCCTGTTCATGCTCGCGGCCTCGGTCGCGCCGAAATTCCTCATGCCCGACATGGTCGCCGAGCAGAACATGACGCCGCTGGGCTGGCCGGCGAAATACCTGCTGCTGATCGCGGCGATCGAGCTGACCTGCGTCGTCCTCTACATCATCCCCCGCACCAGCCTGCTGGGCGCGGTGCTGATGACCGGTCTGCTGGGCGGGGCCATCGCCACCAATCTGCGGGTGGAGATGCCGGTGATCAGCCACACCCTGTTCGGCCTCTACCTCGGCCTGGTGATGTGGGGCGGCCTGTGGCTGCGCGACGCATCGCTGCGGGCTGTCTTTCCCGTCCGCAGGACCGCCCCGTAACCGCCCCCCGCGCCCATCCCAAACAGCCTGAGCCTGGAGAAGGCCGATGACCCGACCGTCCATGACCCGCTTCCCCGCCCTCGCCGCCGCGACCGTGCTGGCCGCGGCGGCCCTGGGGTCGCCCGCCGCAGCCCGGACCCAAACGCCCGCCCCCGCTCCCGGCGTCGCCGCGACGACCCCGGCGGTCGACGGTTCAGCCGCCGTCGAGGGCGGCGAAATCCGCTACTTCGTCCACGGCGACCTGGCCTCGGGCAAGACGCCGGTGCTGGTGCTGCACGGCGCCTTCATGACCTCCGACGCGATGAAGCCGCTGACCGACCTCCTAACCGGCCGGCCCGTGATCGTGGTGGACCAGCGTGGCCACGGCCGCACCGGCGACCTGCCGGGTCCGATCACCTATGAGGCGCTGGCCGACGACGCCGCCGCCGTCCTCGCCGACGCCGGTGTGCAGAAGGCCGATGTGGTCGGCTATTCGATGGGCGCGGCCGCCGCGCTGCAGCTGGCCCTGCGCCATCCGGAGCGCGTCGACCATCTGGTGCTGGCCTCGACCAGCTTCAACGAGGCCGGCAACCTGCCCGGCTTCGCCCGGATGATGGAGGGCATCACCCCCGAAGTCTTCGCCGGGAGCCCGATGGAGGCCGAGTTCAAACGGCTGGCCCCCGACCCGGACGCCTTCGCCTCCGTGGTTGAGAAGATCAAGGTCATGGACCATGGCCAGGACTGGCCGGCGGAGCAGATCCGCGCCCTGACCTCGCCGACCTTCATCATCGTCGGCGACCACGACATCGTCCGGCCCGAGCATGCGGTCGAGCTGTACCGACTGCGCGGCGGCGGCGACACGGCGCGGGCGTCCCAGCCCTTCCTGACCGAGGCCCCGCCGGCCCGGCTGGCCATCCTGCCGGCCAGTTCGCACGTCGAGGTGTTCGGCGACCCCGTCCTGCTGGCGGCGATGATCCTGCCCTTCCTCGACGACCGGACCCGTCCGCCGCCTCCGGGCTTCTTCTGATCGACCCGACAGGGAGCATCGACATGCGCAAGATACGAACCGCAACCTTTGTCAGCCTGGACGGCGTCATGCAGGCCCCCGGCGGCCCCGACGAGGACACCACCGGCGGCTTCGCCTTCGGCGGCTGGGTCTGGCCCTTCTTCGACGAGGAGGCGGGCGGGCTGATGGGCGAGGCCATGGGGGAGGACTACGACCTGCTGCTGGGCCGCCGGACCTGGGAGATCTTCGCCGGCTACTGGCCGCACATGGACGATCCGCTCGCCCGCACCTTCAACGCCATCAACAAATACGTCGCAGCCGGACCCGAGACGCCCCTGACCTGGGCCCACAGCCACCGGCTGGAGGGCGACCTGGCGGAGGCGGTGCGGGCGCTGAAGGCCACCGAGGGCCGCGACCTGCTGATCCAGGGCTCCAGCGAGGTGATCCACACCCTGCTGGCCCACGACCTGATCGACCAGCTGACCCTGCTGACCTTCCCGATCATCCTCGGCTCGGGCAAGCGGGTGTTCGACAGCGGCTCGCGCCCCCGGGCCTGGTCGCTGACGAAGACGCGCCAGAACGGGTCGGGGGTCGTGGCCCATACCTGGGACCGGACCGACCAGCCGCCGCCAACGGGGTCATTCGGCGAGGCGGCGCCGAGCGAGGCCGAGCTGGCGCGGCGCGAGCGCTGGGCGCGCGAGGGCTGAGGCGCATTGGTCTACGCAGTCTTCCGGACTGTTCACCACAGACGCCGGGGCATAGATCGGGGCCATGACCTCATCCCGCGTCCGCCATCCCGTCCTGCGCTCGAAGATCATGAGCGCGGAGGACGCCGCGACGCTGATCCCGCCGAACAGCACCGTCGGCATGAGCGGCTTCACCGGCTCGGGCTATCCCAAGGTCATCGCCCCCGCCCTCGCCGCCCGCATCGAGGCCGAGCACGCGAAGAGCAATCCCTTCCGCCTCAAGGTGTGGACCGGGGCCTCAACCGGCCCGGAGCTCGACGGAGCCCTGGCCAGGGCGGACGGCATCGAGCTGCGCCTGCCCTACAACTCCGACCCGATCGCCCGCGAGAAGATCAACAGCGGCGAGATGGAATATCTCGACATGCACCTGAGCCAGGTGGCGCCGATGGCCTGGCAGGGCTTCCTCGGGCCGCTGGACACGGCGGTCATCGAGGTGTCGGGCGTCCGCGAGGACGGCTCCCTGATCCCCTCCTCCTCGGTCGGCAACAACAAGACCTGGCTGGACCGGGCCGATCAGGTGATCCTCGAGGTCAATTCCTGGCAGAATCCGGCGCTGGAGGGGATGCACGACATCTACTACGGCACCGCCCTGCCGCCGGACCGGGTCCCGATCCCGCTGCTGCGCGCCGATGACCGCATCGGCCAGCCGACCTTCCGCTGCGATCCGGCCAGGGTCGTCGCCATCGTCGAGACCCACGCCCCCGACCGCAACGCCCCCTTCACCCCGCCGGACGCCACGGCGAGGGCCATCGCCGGGCATCTGATGGAGTTCCTCGCGCATGAGGTGAAGATGGGCCGCCTCCCCGCCTCGCTTCTGCCGCTGCAGTCGGGCGTCGGCAACATCGCCAACGCCGTGCTGACCGGCCTGATCGACGCTCCGTTCGAGAACCTGACCGCCTTCACCGAGGTCATCCAGGACGGCATGCTGGAGCTGCTGGACAGCGGCAAGCTGCGCGTCGCCTCGGCCACCGCCTTCTCGCTGAGCTCCGATGCCGCGGCCGACCTCAACGCCCGCATGGAGCAGTTCCGCGACCGCATCATCCTGCGGCCGCAGGAGATGTCGAACCACCCCGAGCTGATCCGCCGGCTGGGCTGCATCGCCATGAACGGCCTGATCGAGGCCGACATCTACGGCAACGTCAACTCGACCCACATCATGGGTTCGCGCATCCAGAATGGCATCGGCGGCTCGGGCGACTTCGCCCGCAACGCCTTCATCTCGGTGTTCATGACCCCGTCGACGGCCAAGGGCGGCAAGATCTCGGCCATCGTCCCCCACGCCAGCCACGTCGACCACATCACCCAGGACGTCCAGGTCATCGTCACCGAACAGGGCCTGGCCGACCTGCGCGGCCTGTCGCCCAAACAGCGCGCCCGGGCGATCATCCCCAACTGCGCCCACCCCGATTATCGCAACGCCCTGCAGGACTATTACGACCGGGCGCTGAAGGGATCGTACGGCCTGCAGTCCCCGACCCTGCTGGACGAGGCGCTGTCGTGGCACCAGCGTTTCGTCGAGACCGGGACGATGCGCCGCTAGCGCGCCGTCGCCGTCGGGAAGTCCCGCCCCAACGCCTCGGCCATGCCCTGCTGCGACAGCAGGAAGACCACGTCGCGCTGGTGGAAATTGTTCGACAGCACGATCACCGTCACATCCGCGTCCGGCTGATGCGTGATCAGGTTGCGGAAACCCGACCAGCTGCCGGTGTGATAGATCTGGCGATCGAGGAAATCGGGCCGCACCTGGCGTCCGAGGCTGTTGGTGAACAGGCCGTAGCCCCAGTCGCGCCGCGGGCGGCCGCGCTCGTCCGGCCAGTCCGCCGGCGCGTGATCCGCGATCATCTGCGCATAGCTTTCGGCGCTCAGCAGGCCGCCGCCATGCAGGGCCCGGTTCCACACCAGCAAGTCGTCGAGGGTCGAATACAGGGCCCCGGCGGCGAAGATGATGCTGACGTTGTGACCGGGCTGCGGCGACGGCGGCCCGCCCAGGTTGGCGTAGCCCATGACCACGTCGGACCTGTCGTCCTCGACGCCGGTGTCGGCCATGCCCAGCGGCGCGAAAAAGGCGTCGCGCAGATAGTCCCCCAGCGACAGGCCGCTGGCCTTCTCCACCACATGGCCGAGCAGATTGTAGGCCGCGTTGTTGTAACGGATCTTCGTGCCGGGCGGGAACTGAAGGCCGTACTCCGCGGACTCGGCGGTCAATTCATCCGGCGTGGCGGGGGTAACACGGCGCAGTCCCCAGCCCGGGCGGGCCATCAGGTCCGGTACGCCCGAGGTGTGCGACAACAGGTGATGCAGCCGGATCGGGGCCCAGGCGGCCGGACAGGGATCGACCCAGCGGCACAACGGATCGTCGACCGACAGCTTCCCCTCGTCCTGCAGCCGCAGGATGGCCGCGGCGGTGAACTGCTTGCTGACCGAGGCGAGGCGGAAGCGCGAATCCAGCGCCAGGGGCTGGTCCTTGCTGCGGTCGGCGAACCCATAGACCTGCCGGAACAGGATCTTATCGCCCTTGGCCACCAGCACGCCGCCGGTGAAGGCGCCCGACCCGCCCCATCGCTCCAGCTGTTCGGTCAGCTGCGGCAGGTCCTGCACCACGACCAGCGGCGGGCGCGGCGGCAGGAGTTCCGGCGCCGGCGCTTCGGGCACGGGCCGAACCGTGGCCCAGGCGACCACGGCGGCGGCGAGGATGATCAGGACGGCGAGAACGGCCATCGCCAGGCGGGGATGGCCGCCCGAGTGTCTGGGTACGTGGAACAAGGCTCTAGACGTCGTAATCCAGCCCGAACTGGGCATACAGGGCGCGGCTGTCCTGCCATTTCGGGTCGACCTTGACCGTGATGAACAGGTGCACGGGGCGGTCCAGCAGTTCGGTCAGCTCCTCGCGCGATTTCTGGCCGATCCATTTGAGGGTCTGGCCGCCCTTGCCCAGGACGATGGGCCGCTGGCTCTCGCGCTCGACATAGATGGTCTGTTCGATCCGGGCCGAGCCGTCGGCCTTGTCCTCGAAGG
>CAZGPS010000102.1:0-8581 GCA_964527675.1 uncultured Brevundimonas sp.
AGAACTGCGGCTACTGTTCGCAGTCGGCCAGTTTCCAGACCGGGCTGAAGGCCGAAAAGCTGATGGACGCCACGGCGGTGATGGCCGAGGCGATGGCGGCCAAGGCCGGCGGGGCCAGCCGCTTCTGCATGGGGGCGGCGTGGCGCGAGCTGAAGGACCGCGACACGCCGAAGCTGGCGACCATGATCGCAGGGGTGAAGGCGCTGGGGCTGGAGACCTGCGCGACGCTGGGGATGCTGACGGCGGATCAGGCGCGGCAGCTGAAGGCGGCGGGGCTGGATTACTACAACCACAACCTGGATACGGGGCCGGAGTACTACGCCGAGGTGGTGACGACGCGGACCTATCAGGACCGGCTGGAGACGCTGGCCCATGTGCGCGAGGCGGGGATGAGCACCTGCTGCGGCGGCATCGTCGGCATGGGCGAGGCGCGGCGGGACCGGGCGGGGCTGCTGCACGCCCTGGCGACCCTGCCGGAACATCCCGACAGCCTGCCGGTCAATGCGCTGGTCCCGGTCACCGGGACGCCGCTGGGCGAGCGGATCCGGCGCGAGGGCGAGATCGACCCGATCGAATTCGTCCGCACCGTCGCCGTGGCGCGGCTGGTCTGTCCGAAGGCCATGGTGCGGCTGTCGGCCGGTCGCGAGACGATGAGCCCGGAGATGCAGGCGCTGTGCTTCCTCGCCGGGGCCAATTCGATCTTCGTCGGCGGCCGGCTGCTGACCACGCCCAATCCGGAACAGGATGAGGACGCGGCCCTGTTCGCCCGGCTGGACCTGAGGCCGATGGCTCCGAAGGCGGCGGCGTAACCCGGCCTTAAGCGCGGCGTGCCAGGGTCGCGGCATGGATCGTCGCACTCTTCTCGGCCTCGTCGCCGTCGCCTCAGCCGCCGCGGCGCCCGTCCGCGCGTCGGACCCGAAGGGCGCGCCCCAGGCCAGCTATCTGCCGCTGCCGACCCTCACCGCCAACGTCCGGCGTCCGGGCGGCGCCCGCGGGGTGATGACCGTCGAGGTCGGGCTGGATACGCCCGACGCCGCCCTGCGCACGCGGGCGAGCCAGTCGGCGCCGCGGTTGAGGGCGGCCTATGCGGCGGTGGTGCAGCAGGCGGCCAACAGTCTGCTGCCGGGGGCCCCGCCGGACCTGGAGCGGCTGATCGCCCAGCTGCAGGCGGCCACCAACACCACGCTCGGCCGCGCCGGGGCGCGTCTGCTGATCGGGACGGTGATGGTCGTCTAGGGATCAGGCAGCAGGCAGCAGGCAACAGGACTATCGCGCGTGAGGCTGGCGGTGGATTTCTTCCTGCTGCCTGCTGCCTGCTGCCTGCTGCCTGCTGCCTGCTGCCTGCTGCCTGCTGCCCGTCGCCTAGTCCTTCGTCGGGTCGACCTGCGCCGCGTCGCCGTAGGTCAGGGCCAGGAAGACGTCTTCCAGATCCGGGTCCTCGGTGGTGATGTCGGCGATGGTGACGCCGGCGGCGCGGACGGCGGCCAGCACCTGCTCAACCGATGACTGGCCCTTGCGATAGGTGACGACGAAGGCGCCGTTGGGCCGGGCGGCGGCCTCGAAGCCCTTGAGTTCCGGCAGGCCGTCCAGCGCGTGTTCGGGCGTCACGACGACGTTGCGGGTGTCGAGCCGGCGCAGCAGCTGGGGCGTCGGCTCGCAGGCCACCACCTGGCCGCGGTTCATGATGGCGATGGTGTCGCAGAGCTCCTGCGCCTCTTCCAGATAGTGGGTGGTCAGCAGGATGGTGACGCCCTCGGCGTTGATGCGGCGGACATATTCCCACAGCTGGCGGCGCAGCTCGACATCGACCCCGGCGGTCGGTTCGTCGAGGATCAGGATCGGCGGATTGTGCACCAGGGCCTTGGCCACCATCAGCCGGCGCTTCATGCCGCCGGACAGGGCGCGGACATAGGCGTGGGCCTTGTCCGACAGGCCGAGGGCGGCGAGCAGTTCGTCGGAGCGGCGCTCGCTGGCGGGGACGCCGTAGAAGCCGGCCTGGACCTCCAGCGCCTCACGCGGGGTGAAGAAGACGTCGGCGACGATCTCCTGCGGCACCACGCCGAGGGCGGCGCGGGCGTCGCGCGGCTGCTTGTCGATGTCGCGGCCCCAGATCGCCGCCGTGCCGCCGGTCTTGTTGACCACCCCGGCGAGGATGTTGATCAGGGTCGACTTGCCGGCGCCGTTGGGGCCCAGCAGGCCGAACATCGAGCCGCGCGGGATGACCAGGTCGACGCCGCGCAGGGCGACCTTGGGCGGCGACTTCTTCGTGCCGGCGTAGGTCTTCTCCAGCCCGTGAACCTCGATGGCGTTGACGGGCAGGGCGGCGGGATCGGTCATGGGCGGCTTTCACGCGGGGGTCCGCCTAGGTAGGCGCGGGGACGGCGGAGGCCAAGCCCCGAGCACGACCGGTTTGACGCGAGCCGTGGCCCCGCCTAGGAAATCGCACCGACGCGTCCTCCCAGCCCAAGGTCGATCATGCCGCCCCGCCATCCCGATGCGATCATCCCGCCGCCGGAAGAGATCGTGGTCTCGAGCAAGCGCGTGGCCTGCGACGGCGGCGGCGGGGCCCTGGGCCATCCGCTGGTCTATATGGACATGGGCGAGGACGACTTCGTCGAATGCGGCTATTGCGACCGGCGCTTCGTGCTGTCGGCCCATCCGCAGCCCGAGAGCGAATATTTCAGCCCCGCCGCGCGACCGCCGGAAGCGCACTAGGGCGATGCCCGCGCCGCTTTCCAGCGCGCGCCTGACAGGCTAACCGGACGCCATGGCCTCCGCCGAGACTCCCGCCGAAATCTTCAAGCGCGCCCTGGCCCATGCCGCGCGCGCCCTGGCCGAGCAGTCGGAGCTGGAGGTCGTGTTCGGGACCGACGGGCCGAAGCTGGCCGACGGCGTCCTGACCCTGCCCCATCCGCCGCGCGATCCGGCCGGGCCCGAGAGCGCCACGCTGCGCGGCCAGGCCGACCGGCTGGCCCTGAGGCTGGCCAATCACGACGAGGGCCTGCACGCCCGCCTGCGTCCCGCCGACAGCCGGGCCGCCGAGGTGTTCGAGGCGGTCGAACAGGCGCGGGTCGAGGCGGTCGGCTCGCAATCGCTGGCCGGGGTGCGGGCCAATATGAACGCGGCCCTGCTGACCCGGCTGGAGCGCAGCGGCGCGCTCAGGGTCACCGAGGCGGAGCGGGTGTCGGCGCCCGAGGCCCTGGCCCTGCTGGTGCGCGAGCGGCTGACCGGTCAGCGGGCCCCGGACGGCGCCGGCGCCCTGCTGGATCTGGTGCGCGCCGATCTGGAGGCGAAGGCGGGGGCGAAGATCGACGCCCTCGTCGAGGTGGCCGCCGATCAGGACGCCTTCGCCGTGCGGCTGAAGGACGTCTTGCGGGCGCTGGATCTCGATCCCGGCGACGGCCGCGGCGACGACGCCTCGGACGACCAGGGCGAGGACGAGCCCGATCCGAAGGAGCCGGACGCGGCCGACGACCAGGACGAGGAGGAGGACGCCGGCGGCGGCGAGGGCCAGTCGATGGACGGCTCGTCCGACGACCAGACCTCGGGCGAGGAGCGCGACTCCCGCCCCGACGGCGCCCCCGCCGATCCCGACGGCGACGCCCTGGACGACGGGCCGGAGGTCAACGAAGGCGCCCTGCCCAACCGGCAGGAGGTCGGCGACGACGGCCGGCGCATCGACGCCTATCGCGTCTTCACCACCGCCCATGACGAGACCATCGACGCCGCCGAGCTGTGCGACCCGAACGAGCTGGAACGGCTGCGGTCGCTGCTGGACCAGCAGCTGACGGCCCTGTCGTCGGTCGTGGCGCGGCTGGCCAACAAGCTGCAGCGCCGGCTGATGGCGCAGCAGAACCGCAGCTGGGCCTTCGATCTGGAGGAGGGGGTGCTGGACACCTCCCGCCTGACCCGGATCATCACCGACCCGACCAGCCCGCTGAGCTTCAAGGCCGAGAGCGACAGCCCGTTCCGCGATACGGTGGTGACCCTGCTGCTGGACAATTCCGGCTCGATGCGCGGACGGCCGATCATGGTGGCGGCGGTGTGCGCCGACATCCTGGCGCGGACGCTGGAGCGCTGCGGGGTCAAGGTCGAGATTCTCGGCTTCACCACCCGGGCGTGGAAGGGCGGACAGGCGCGCGAGGCGTGGATCAGCGCCGGCAAGCCGGCCAATCCGGGGCGGCTGAACGACCTGCGCCACATCATCTACAAATCGGCCGACGCGCCGTGGCGGCGGGCCAAGAAGAACCTCGGTCTGATGATGCGCGAGGGGCTGCTGAAGGAGAATATCGACGGCGAGGCCCTGACCTGGGCGCACGACCGGCTCAAGGCGCGGCCCGAGGCGCGGCAGATATTGATGGTCATTTCCGACGGCTCGCCGGTCGACGACTCGACCCAGTCGGCCAACGCCGCCCTGTATCTGGACAAGCACCTTAGGTCGGTGATCGAGGAGATCGAGACGCGCTCGCCGGTCGAGCTGATCGCCATCGGCATCGGCCATGACGTGACCCGCTGGTACCGCCGGGCGGTGACCATCGTCGATGTCGAACAGCTGGGCGGGGTGATGATCGAGAAGCTGGCCGAGCTGTTCGAGAGCGAGCCCAAGGCGGCGCCGAAACGGCGGCGGCGGGCGGCGTGAGGGTCTCACGGGCGGCGGCGGTCCTCGCGGCCCTGTGGCTGTCGGCCTGCGCCGGCGTGGTTTCGGCGCCGGTCTGGACCGGGGCCCATGCGGGGTGGACGGCGGCGGAGGCCGGGGTGCGGCCCGTCGGCCTGGGCGTGCCCGGCGGGGCGATGCTGGCGCCGGGGGTGCGGTTCGCGGGCGGGGTGCAGCTGACGCTGGAGGCCGACTCGCCGCTGCACAGCCTGTCGGACCTGAAGCTGATCGACGACGACGACTTCGTCTCGGTGAGCGACGCGGGCGATCTGGTGCGCGGGCGGCTGCGGCTGGATGCGGCGGGGCGGCTCCGGGGCGTCGAGGCGCTGCGCTGGCGGCGGCTGACGCTGCCGGATGGATCGCCGATCACGGACAAGGCGGACGGGGACGCCGAAGGGCTGTTCCTGATGCCGGGCGGCCGGGTCGCCGTGGCCTTCGAGCGGCGGCATCGGCTGTGGGCCTATCCGCTGGGGGCGCCGGGCGCGCCGGAGCCGCTGGCCGCGCCGGAGGCGGACTTCCCGCCGAACAGCGGCATGGAGGGGGTCTCGGCGGCGCCGGAGGGCTGGCGCGTCGCCGGCGAGTCGGGCGGGGTGTGGGACTGCGCGGCGGCGGGCTGCCGGGTCGTGACCGAGCCGCCGGCCGAGCCGGTTCCCGACAGCGAATACCGCATCACCGGCATGGACCGCGATCCGGGCGGCGTCGGCTTCTGGGTGGTGGAGCGACGCTTCCGGGCGCCGGTCGATGTGCGGGCGCGGATCCGGCGGATGGCGGCGGACGGGAGCCTGGGGCCGGTGCTGGTCGAGCTGAGCCTGCCCTCGACGGTCGATAATTTCGAGGCGATCGCGGCGGTCGGGCGGGACGGCGGGGTTCGGCTCTACATCCTGTCGGATGACAATGGGAGCGAGCGCCAGCGGACGCTGCTGCTGGCGTTTGACGTGGGGGCTGGGGGCTAGGGGCTAGGGGCTATTGAGCGAACCTCCCTAGACCCAAGACCCTAGACCCTGGACCCCAGACCCCAGACCCCAGACCCTAGACCCGCTCCGACACCTTGATCGCCGCGCGGCACCCGGCCTTGATCACCGCGCTCAACAACCGATAGCCCGGGGCGTCGCGGCTGCCGTGGTCGACGGCGTGGTCGTGGTGGGCCAGTTCCTCGTCGCGGAAGACGGTCAGTTCGGCGGCCAGCTGGGGGTCGCGATCCTCAAGTTCAGAAATCTGGTCGGCGTAGTGTTCCTCGATCACGCTCTCGACCGCCTCGGTGCAGGCGTGGGCGGCCTTCTCGCCCAGCAGGGCGGTGCCGGCGCCGAGGCCGAGGGCGGCGAGGCGCCAGACCGGGGTCATGATCGTCGGGCGGACCCGTTCGGCGTTGAGCAGGGCCTCGAAGCGGGCGAGGTGGACGGCCTCCTGGCCCTGCATCTCGCCCATGTCGGCGGCGATGGCGGCCTTGCCGGCGCGGCCCTCGAACACGGCCTTCTGGGCGCGGTAGATGTGGACCGCGGCGTATTCGCCGGCGTGGTCGACGCGCAGGATTTCGGCGCGGCGGCGGCGGCTGGCGCCCCGGCCCGGATGGGCGAGGCGCACGGGACGGTCGGCGGGAGTCTCAGAGGCGGGGGGCACGGGCGTCCTTTGGCCGCTTGGCGGCGAGCAGGCTGAACACCGCCAGGGCGGCCGAGATCAGCACATTCCATCCTGCCATCGACAGGCCGAGGAAGCGCCACGTCACGGCGTCGCAGTAGACCGGGGCCTGGGTCGGGGCGGCGCCCATGGCGAGGGCGGCGAGGCTTTCGAGGCTGACCTCGCCGCCGCCCATGCAGGTCGCCGGCAGGGTCCACCAGCCGTTCTCGCCGCCCATGTGGAAGACGGCGGTGATCGCTCCGGTGGTGAAGACCACGGCCAGCAGGAAGGCGGCGATGCGCGGGGTGCCGCGGCTGCCGCGGCTGATCAGGTGCCACAGGGTGGCGGTCAGGGCGATGGCCACGGCGCCCCAATAGACCTCGCGCTGCTTGAGGCAGAGGTTGCAGGGCGCGAGGCCGCCGAAGCGCTCGAACGCATGCGCCGCGCCCAGCAACGCCAGCGAGGCGGCCAGGGCGAAGGCGGTCCACCACCGCGTCAGGAGTCGGTACAGGGCTCTCATCGGACATCGTTCATAGCCGGGCCGGAGGGCGGCGTCGATGCGCCCTCGCGCGGGGCGGCGAAGGCCGCCAGCGTCCCGGCCGGCGGGGGGATCAGCAGCACCGGCGCCGGGCGGCGGTCGAACAGCCAGTCGGCCCAGGCGGCGCGCGGCAGGGGCAGGACGCCGCGGTCGTGATACGGCGCGACATCGGGGCCCGGCTCGGCGGTCAGCAGGGCGAAGGCGTCGGGCTCGCCCCCGGCTCCGGCCCGCCACAGGGCCGCCAGGGCCAGCACCGGCTGGCCGACGCCGCGCAGGATCCAGCGGGTCTTGGGATAGGTCGAGCCGGTGAACTCATAAAAGCCGGAGACGGGGATCAGGGCGCGGCCGCTACGCTCGCCATTGCCGAAGGCGCGGCCCTCGGAGCGGAAATTGATCACCGGCGGCGGCTTGCCTCGCCCTCCGGGCCGCTCGGGGCCGCGGAAGCCGAAACGCAGGGGGACCAGTTCGGCGGCGGCCTCGCCATCGCCCCCGTCTTCCATGGAGACGGCGCGGACGGCCTGGGCCTGGTCGGTGGGGCGGACCTCGTCGACCGGCTCGATGTTCGGCCGGCCGCGCGGGAAGCGCAGCGGGGCGCCGTGATGATCGAAGGCCTCGACCAGCTGGGTGACCGAGAACCGGGCTTCGTAGGAGGCGCACATGGGGGCAGGATAGACCGGATTTGGGGCGGGAAGGGAGCCGGGTGTTTTACCCGGGTAAAACGAAAAACACCGTCCGCGGATTGTCAGCACAGCGTCACGGGCGGCGAGGCCCCTGGCCGGGGTCGCCGGGATCAGAAGTGGGCGGGCGGCGGCGTTGGCGGCGCCAGCCACGGCATGGCCAGCAGGCCGAACAGGAAGCCGCCGATGTGGGCCTCCCACCCCACGGTGGGGCCGCCGCCCTCCATCCCGTTGATGGCGAGGACGATCAGCACCACCCCCAGATTGATCCAGGCGACCAGCAGCACCTCGTCGCGGATGCGCCGCGACCACAGGGGAATCATGCGGCCGTCGGGGCCGATGCGGGCGACCGCGCCCCACAGGCCGAAGATCGCCCCGGAGGCCCCGACCAGCGGCAGGCCGTGCGGCGTGAGGGCGAGATACAGCGCCGCCCCGGCCAGGGCCGACCCGACATACAGGGCCGCGAACCGCCCCCAGCCGGCCGGGCCGACGCCCAGCCGCACCATGGCCAGCGGCGTCAGCGGCAGCAGGACGCTGGCGTTCATCAGCAGGTGTACGAGGTTGGCGTGGGTGACCATGTGGGTCGCGACGGTCAGCCAGCGCCCCTCCGCCAGCGCCTGACCCGAGACGCCCCACGGCGCCGGGCCGCCGTGGCCGGCCAGGGCGGCGAGGACGAGGCCGCAGAGGGCGAGCAGGACGAAGGCGGGCGCCCCCGCGGGGGAGGCCAGCAGCCGCCAGGTGCGGCGGTCCCATATCGGCGGGCCGGAGCGCAGCCGCCCGCGGGCGTCGCGCCGGCGGGCGAACAGCGGGGGACGGGCGTCGGCGGGGCGGTGCATGGCGGGGACTGTGGCGCCGGCGGGGCGGGTTGGACAGGGGGGCTGGCGACCCTTCTCCCGTTGACAGTTCGAGGGGCGCCCGCACGGCTCGACCCTTCCGGGCGATGCGGCGGCGGTTATGCCGGTGCGGCGGCGAGCAGGGGTCAGTCCGGCTCTTCGGGCGGGATCCAGTCGGGGTCGGTCCCGGGGAACCAGTCGGCGGCGAGGTCGAGCCAGTCGGGGTTGGCGTCCTCGATCAGCTTGAGTTTCCAGTCGCGCTTCC
>CAZGPS010000103.1:0-8574 GCA_964527675.1 uncultured Brevundimonas sp.
GCTGGAAGGCCGGCTGGCCCTGACCGCCGAACGGCCCGCGGCGGCCATGGCCGGGCTGGCGGCCTCGCGCTCCGGGGCGGTCAACCGGGTGGCCGCCGCGGGCGCCGCCGCTGCTGCGGGGGCGCAGGGCGACCGGCCGGTGGATCTGGTGCTGCGGTTCAGCGAGGGGCGCACCTGGCTGGGGCCGTTCGCCCTGGCGCCCGCGCCGAAGCTGTTCTGATGCTGGTCGAACCCCCGGAAGACCCGGAGCGGCTGGCGCTGGACGAGGCCCTCGCCGGGGCGGTGCGGGCCCGGCTGGCGGCGGGCGGCCGCCTCACCCCCGATGCCGAAGCCATTGCCCTGCGCGCGGTGCTGAAGGACCTGTCGCCGCCGGAAGCGGCGGCCGTGCGGTCGGTGCTGGGCCGGATCGACGCCGCCCGGGGCGCGCCGCTGATCGTCTGGGGCCCGGCCAGCCAGGTGCTGGCGGCCGACCGCTATGGCCTCGTGGCCCGCATCGCCGCGAAGCCGGAAGCCGGACTGGCGGCGGTGCGCGACGGCGGCCGGGCGCTGATGGATCTGACCGCCGCCTCGGCGTGGTGGGGGCGGCTGCTGGCCGAGCCGGAGCTGAAGGTGATCGCCGCCCTGCCCGATCACGGCGCCGGCCAGCCCCGCGCCGTGATGGTTCAGCGCACCCCCTCCGGCCCGACGGGGGACGACCGCACCTTCTGGATCACTGACAGCGCCCTGTCGGGCGCGCGGATCGTCGCCGCCCTGGGCGCCGCGGGTCTGGTCGCCAGTCCGTTGATCGAGGCGGGCGGGTTGAAGCTGTTCGCCCTGGCGGGCTATGTGCAGGCCGAAGACGGGCGGCTGAGCGACGCCCCCGGCTCCCTGAAAGGCGTCATCGGCGCCGCGCCCGTATTCTGACCTCGAGGATCCGCCCCATGACCGACGCGCCCGCGCCCAAGCCCGGCATCCTCGACATCGCCCCCTATGTCGGCGGCAAGTCGCGCATCGACGGCGTGGCCGAACCGATGAAGCTGTCGTCCAACGAGAATATGCTGGGCGCCGGACAGAAGGCGCGCGAGGCCTATGAGGCGGCGGTCCGTCACATCCACATCTATCCCGATGGCCGGGCGACGAAGCTGCGCGAGGCGGTCGCCGACCATCACGGGCTGGAGTCGGACCGGCTGATCTTCGGCAACGGCTCGGACGAGGTCTTCGCCCTGCTGAACCAGTGCTACCTGACGCCGGGCGACAATATCGTGTCCGGCCAGTACGGCTTCCTCGCCTATCGCATCAGCGCCCTTGCCAACCAGGCTTCGGTCAAGCTGGCCCCGGAGCCCGAGTTCAAGGCGACGCCCGAGGCCCTGCTGGCGCAGGTCGATGAGCGCACCCGCATCGTCTATGTCTCCAGCCCGTCGAACCCGACCGGCAGCTACAACACCGCCGAGGAAATCCGCCGGCTGCACGAGGGGCTGCGGCCCGACGTCCTGCTGGTCGTCGACGAGGCCTATGCCGAATACGTCACCGAGGCGGACTGGGAGACCAGCTTCGGTCTGGCGCGCGACAGCCAGAACATCGTCGTCACCCGCACCTTCTCCAAGATCCATGGGCTCGGCGGCCTGCGCATCGGCTTCGGCTATGCGCCGGCGAAGGTGGCCGAGGCGATCGACCGCATCCGCCTGCCGTTCAATGTCTCGGTCCCGGGCATCGAAGCGGCGGTGGCGGCCCTCGGCGACGAGGCGCACCAGCAGGCCTCGCGCGACCTGATCCAGACCTGGCGTCCCCGCCTGACCCAGGCCATCCGCGGTTTCGGCTTCGAGGTCCTGCCCAGCGCCGGCAATTTCGTACTGGTGCGGTTCAGCGATACGGCGCGCAACGCCGCGGCCGCCAATGACTATCTGAATTCGAAGGGCATCATCGTGCGTCCGGTCGGCGGCTATGGCCTGCCGGACTGCCTGCGCATCACCATCGGCACGGAAGACCAGAACCGCGCGGTGATCGACGCCCTGAGCGAGTTCGCGGCGACCTGAGGCCGGTCAGCCCGACTGGCAGTTGGTCTGACCGCAGGTGACGTAGCACTGGGTCCAGGCCGGACCGCCGCCGGGATGGGCGTAGTAGCAGCGGTACTGACATTCCAGATAGCAGAGGCTGTTTCTCTGCATCGGCGTGTCGGGGGCCTGGGCGGCGGTGGCTGTCGCCAGGACGGCGGCGAGGACTGAAACGCTGAACAGTTTGCGCATTGCGGAACCCTCCATGCCTGGCTGTAAGGCCGGGCGTCAGCCTCGGGTTCCCCGGCAAGAGGGTTAACTCAGGCGCGGCGGAAAATGCGGCTGGCGGCCCAGCCGGTGAAGGCCGCCAGCAGGACGCACAGGACGCCATAGCTCCACGGACGGTTCTGGGCGAACTCGTAGATGTCGCGCTCGAAGCCGACCTTTTCCACCGTCAGGGTGAGGTTGGAGACCGAGACCGGGGCGCCGTCCTGGAACAGCCAGACCTCGGCGAAATACTGGCCGGTCGGGGCGACGGCGGGCAGTTCGATCTCGGCGCGGAACAGGCCCTGATCGACGAACTCCACGCCGTCGGACGCGGTGTCGTAGAGGGCCGCCGCCTCGCGCAGGCGGATGACGGCGCGCCGCCAGTCGAGGTAGTCCTCGCCCAGCCGGCTTACGACGACGTCGCGAACGCCGTAGCGGGTGACGGTGCGGCTTTCCTCGGGCGCATTGATGCGCAGATGGTCGACGCCGACGCCGAGGCGACGCAACTGACCGAAGTCCGCGATATCGCCCAGCGGCCGCGTGGAGGCGGTCATGTAGAAGCCGGGAGCGCCCTCAAACAGCACGGGTCGGCTGTTCAGCCAGATGCCCATGTTGCGGGTCTTCTTGACCAGACGGACGGGGCTGTCGGGGCCCCGCACCACGACCACGACGTCGGTCGGCGCATCGGTCGGATTGAACACCGCGCCATACAGGACGATCGAGGCGCCGCTGAAGCTGGAATCGACCCGGACCCGCGCATCGGTCATGGCGGCGGCGACGCGCACCTGTTCTGTGGTGGTGGTCGAGCGCTCGGGGGCGGGCGCGACGAGGGCCGGCGGCGGGGGCGGCAGGGCGGTGATCATTCCGCCACCCCCGGCGCAAAGGCGAACAGGTCTGAAGGCCGCACGAACAGCTCCAGCCCCATCTGGATGCCGACCAGCAGAACGATCAGACCCAGCACGGCGCGCAGTTCCTCGGCCCTGAAGCGGCCTGACCAGCGGGCGCCGTACTGCGCGCCGACCACGCCGCCGAGCAGCAGGATGGTCGACAGTACGATGTCGACGGTCTGGTTGCGGCCGGCCTGCAGGATGGTGGTCATGGCCGTGGTGATGATGATCTGGAACAGGCTGGTGCCGACGACCACGCTGGCCTTCATCCGCAGCACATAGAGCATGGCCGGCACGAGAATGAAGCCGCCGCCGACGCCCATGATCGCCGACAGCACGCCGGCGAAGGTTCCCAGGGCGAAGGGCGGGATGGCGCTGATGTAGAGGCCCGAACGCGGGAAGCGCATCCGCAGCGGCAGGCCATAGAGCCACATCGGGCGGCGCCGTTCCTTGTGCGGCGTGACCTCGCCTCGCACCCGGCGGAGAATCTGGCCGAGGCTTTCGTAGAGCATCAGGGTGCCGATGGCGCCGAGGAACAGCAGGTAGGACAGGGCGACGGCGAGGTCTGCCTGGCCCAGCAGGCGCAGGTAGCGGAACAGTTCGACGCCGAGCAGGGCCCCGAGGACCCCGCCTCCGGCCATGACGCCGCCGATGCGGTAATCGACGGCCTTCTGGCTGGTGTAGCTGATCACCCCGGAGGTTGAGGAGGCGACGACGTGGCTGGCCTGGCTGGCCACGGCGACCGCCGGCGGAATGCCCATGAAGATCAGAATCGGGGCCATGAGGAAGCCGCCGCCGATGCCGAACAGCCCGGACACAAAACCGACCGTCGCTCCCAGCAGAACCAGGAACGGCCAGTTCACCGAAACCTCGGCGATCGGCAGATAGATATCCAAAGGACGCGCCTTCGGCTGGAACTGAGGCTAGGCGCCGGGAAGGCGACGGTGAAAATCTCCTAGACGCATGCTGCGGCCACCGCCACCGAATGCGCCAGAAAGGCTAGGCGAGCGGCTCGACCTGGAAGGCGTCCGCCGCCGCCCGGGCCGCGCCGCGCGCGGGGACCGGCAGCTCGCCCTTGAGCCGCTCGACCGATGCCTGGGCGTCGCCGTCGCCGGCCCGGGCCGCGATCAGATACCATTTGTACGCCTCGGCGAGGTCCGGCTGGATGCCCTCGTCGCCGGTCTCATAGAGTTTGGCGACGTTGAACTGACTGTCCACCAGACCATTCTCGGCCGCCTTGCGAAGCCAGTTGAGCGCCTCGGGCCGGTCCCGGGCGCCACCGACGCCCTCGAACAGATACATGCCGTAGTTATGCATGGCGCGGGGGTCGCCGCCGTCGGCGGCCCGACGGACCCAGACCCGCGCCTCGGCCGGACTGGCCGTCAGGCCCGCCGCACCGTTCTCATACAGGCTGGCCAGATGGAGTTGCGCCGGCGCATAGCCGAGGGCGGCGGCCTGCTTGAGCGTCGCGGCGCCGGCGGCGTCTTCGGCGTCCAGTTGTTCAATGGCCTGACGATAGAGGTCGGCGGCGCGCGCCCGCTCCTCGGGCGAGGCTTCCAGCGGGACGGCCGCCAGGGCGGCGATCGGCTGCACCTGGTTGTCCGTGGGACCGCCCATGCCCGGCAGGTTAAGGCCGGCGCCGGTGAGTTCGCCAAAGGCAAAGGCGCCGCCGGCGGTCAGCAGGACCGCCACAGCCGATGCGCCCATGGCCTTGCGAACCGTGTCGCCGCCCCGGGCGGCCTGTTTGTCGAGCCGTTCCTGCAGCAGGGACTTGCCGCCGCGCTTGAGGCCGAAGCCGGCGCGGGCGGGCGGCTCTTCCGGAGCCGCCATGGCGGCGCGGGCGGCGTCGATCGCCTGCCGGGTGCTTGAGGCCCGCCCCTGCGCCGCCGCAGCCCGCAGGGCGCGCGGATCGACGAAATCGGTCTCGCCGGCGAAATCCTCCTGGGCCGGATCGAACGACGGCGCGGTCGCGGCGAGGGCGTCGGAGACGTCGGCTCCACCGAAGCCCTGGCCGAACGGGGCCGCCGGCGCCGGGGTCGGGGTCGTGAAGGCCGGGGTCTGCACCGGGATCGAGGCTGACGGTCCGACGTCCTCGCCTGGCGAGGCTTCCGGGGCGCGGCTGCCGAAGGGGGCGGACGGCGCGGGGTCGGCGACGGGTCCGCGCATCACGGCATCGAATACGGTCGCCGCCGTCAGGATGTCGCCGTCCGTGCGGGTGTCCGCCGCCGGTTCGGGCTCGGGCGGCGCGAGATCGGCGGACCAGGCCTGCTGCTCGGCGAAGACCGGATCGTCGAAACCCGCATCGGGGAAGGCGGCGTCCGGGAAGGCCGCCGCGCGCCAGTCGGGCTGGGCCATTTCCGGCGTCGGGGCCGGTTCGGTGCGGCGGCCGATGTTCTGGCGGGCTTCAGCGATGAGGGCGGCGGTGCGTTCCTCGGACAGGCGCATGCGCTCCGCCAGCTCGCCCGAGGCGCGGTCATAGTGCTGCTCGATGCGGCTGGAGCTGTCGACGAGACGGCGGCCGATGTCTTCCAGCGCCTGCTGCGAGCGACGCTCGGACTGGGCGATCCGCTCGCTGAGGCGATCCGAGATGCGGGTGATCTCGCCGCCCAGCTTTTCCAGCGCCATGGCGTGCCGGTCGTCGGCGACCACCAGTCGCTGCTCCAGCCCCTGGGCGAACCGGCCCATGTCGGACTCGACCTTGCGGGTCAGGGTCTCGCCCAGTTTCTCGAGTTGCGCCGGGCCCGCGGCCTCGATCTGACCGACGCGGCCGTTGAGGTTCTGGGCGATGCGCAGGACCTCATGGCCCATGGCCTCGACGGCGCGGGCGGAGCGCTCCTCGGACACCTTGACCTGATCGCCGATGGCCAGGACGGCGCGCTCGATCCGGTCCATCCGGCCTTCGGCCTCGGCCGTGTCCATCCGGCGCATCATCTCGGCGCGGTTGGCCTCGACCTGGCGGCTGAGGGCCTCGGCCAGTTTTTCGAACCGCGCGGCCTCGCGGACGCCTTCGGGCTCGACGCGGGATTCCGCGGCGCGCAGCCGCTGATCGAGATCGGCGAAGGAGCGTTCGAGGCCGCGCAGGGCTTCGGTGGTGCGGCCCTGGGCCTGGTCCAGCCGCTGACCGACCTGGGCCAGCAGATCGGCCCCGGCGCCGGGGCCGGCGACCTTTTCGACCGCGTCCATGCGCTGACGCAGTTCGTTGACGCTGCCGCGCTGACGTTCCTCGATGTCGTAGAGCCGGCCGGCGAGGGCGCCGAGGGTGGTCTCGACCTTGCCGAAGGTCTCGGCCGTTTTCGGGCCGACCTCCTGTTCGAATTTGCGCAGGCGGCGATGGCCTTCACGGAGTTCCTCGGAGATGTCGTCGAGGCGGCGGTCGTGCGACCGACCCGACTCGTCCTGGCCGTCGAGGCGGCGAACGAGGCCGGAGACGGCCTGGTCAACGCCCTGGATGGCGACGGTCGAGCGACGCTCGGCGGCCTCAAGCCGTCCGGCGATGGCGTCGATCGAGGCGCTCAGCCTCTGCCACGGCTCCTCGCCGGCGCCATAGGCGTCGTCGACGCGGCGGCTGCGCGAGCGGCGCTCATAGCTGTCGGTGGCGTGGGGGCGGCGCGACAGGGGGACGACGCCGTCATCGTCGTCGCCGTCCTCCATGATCATGGTGTTGAGCCACTCGCCCAGCGTCATGCCGGAGCGGCGGGCGAGGTCCTTGGCGATCTCGCGGGCCCGGGGTTCGATCCCCTTAACGCTCCACGGCGCGGCTGCGCTCACTGATTCGACTCCCGACCTTTGACTCGACGCTACCCATCCAGATCAGGGGTGTAAATGCGTGGTTAACCCCAAGATGTAGCGGCTACCCACCTTCCTGTGGAAAGCCCTCACAATGCAGCGAGTCTCAGGTCGCATCCGTTAACGTCTCGTGAAGATTAACGGGTCGGAAAGGAGTCGGTCGGCTTGCCCCGACAGGTCCGACGGGCCACTTGGCGCTGATGAGTCTGACCGTGACCCTCGCCTTGCTCGCCGCCGTCGTCGTCGTGATGGTTTTCGCCGGATGGCGCGGATCGCGGCCGTCGCAGCCGCATCTGGGGGTGCGCATGATCCCGTGGCGCTTCGTGATGATCCTCGCCGTGCCCCTGGCTCTGCTGCTGGTGATCCACCTGGCGGCCTTGCTCGGCGTCTTGCCGCCGCCGCGATAGGGGAACCGGGCGGGCCACCGGCCATTCCTGATCCACCCCCCGATATCAGGAGACGCCAAATGGCCGACAGGAACCTCACCGTTCGCGAAGCCGAGGAAGAGTTCTGGAACCACCTCGAGAAGTCCAACACCGGCATGCTGGGTCTGGACCAGCCCGGCTATCACGCCCAGCCGATGACCGCTTTCCGCGAGAAGGAGACCGGCACGATCTGGTTCTTCACCCGTGACGATACCGATCTGGCGAAGGATGCGGCCATCGGCGGCGGGCAGAGCGCCATGTTCCACTACGGCTCGAAGGACCAGAACGTCTGGGCCTGTATTCACGGCGAGCTGTCGGTGCACGGTCCCGACCGCGAGATCATCGACCGCCACTGGAACCCGGTGCTGGCGGCCTGGTATCCCGGCGGCAAGGACGATCCGGCCCTGACCATCCTGCGCTTCGAGGCCGGCGACGGCCGGGTGTGGGTCAACGAGGGCGGCTTCTTCAAATTCGCCTATGAGATCGCGAAGGCCAATGCGACGAAGACCCTGCCGGACGCGGGCGACGTGGTGGACGTCAACCTGCGGGGCTAGCCGGCAAAGCACCAGGCCAGCACGGCCTTCTGGGCGTGGATGCGGTTTTCGGCCTCGTCCCAGACGAGCGAGCGGGGCCCGTCGATGACCGCGTCGGACACCTCTTCGCCGCGGTGGGCCGGGAGGCAGTGCAGGAAAACGGCGTCGGCGGCGGCGGCCTCCATCAGGCCGTCGTCGACGCCATAGCCCTCGAAGGCCTCGAGCCGGGACTCATAGTCCTGATCGCCCATGGACACCCAGGTGTCGGTGACGACGACATCGGCGCCGGCTGCCGCCGCGCGCGGATCGCCGGTCAGGGTGACGGAATTGCCGCCCTTGGCCAGGTCGTGCAGGTCGGGATGGTAGTCGGCCGGGCAGGCGACGTTGAGGTGGAAGCCCAGCTTCGGCGCCGCGTGCATGAAGCTGTGGCAGACGTTGTTGCCGTCGCCGACCCAGGCGATGGTCTTGCCGGCGATGGGGCCGGAATGTTCCTCGATCGTCTGCAAATCGGCCAGGATCTGGCACGGGTGCGAGCGGTCGGTCAGGCCGTTGATCACAGGCACGGTGGAAACGCGGGCGAAACGCTCGACATCCTCGTGGTCATTGGCGCGGATCATCACGGCGTCGACCATGCGCGACAGGACGCGGGCCGTGTCCTCGACCGGCTCGCCGCGGCCCAGCTGCATGTCGCCGGCGTTGGCGATGA
>CAZGPS010000104.1:0-8564 GCA_964527675.1 uncultured Brevundimonas sp.
CAGGGAGGCGGCGAACAGATATTCGAGGCCATGATCGCGCACGAGGGTGACCATCAGCAGCGCCATGGCTCCGGTGGCGGCGCTGATCATGGCCGGACGTCCGCCGACAAAGGCGATGGTCACGGCGATGACGAAGCTGGCGTAGAGGCCGACGGCCGGATCAACTCCGGCGATGATCGAGAAGGCGATGGCCTCCGGGATCAGGGCGAGGGCGACCACGGTGCCCGCCAGCAGGTCGCGGCGGGGGTTGGCGAGCCACTGCTGGCGCGCCGAGGCGAAAACGGACATGAAAACAGACTGACGCTTGTGCGGGCCGCCGCGACGGCGGGCTCGCTCAGGTTTCCCGGCGGATCGGCGGCCGGGCTAGCCACCCGGTCGAGCCGGGTCCTTGACGGCGGTGCTCTTCCCCCATCAGGACGCCGGGATCAAGTCCCGATCAGCGCTGGACCCACTGGCCCTGGGCGTTGCGATACCACTGGCCCGAAGTGATGCGGGGCAGAACGATGGTCTCGAAGGCGCGGGCGGAGGCGACCTCGGTGGTGGTGCCGGCGGACCGCGCGCTGTTGGCGTAGGCGTCGCGCCGGGCGCTGTTGGTCACCGTCACCGCCTGCGTCAGGGCCGGATCGGACGAGGGCTGGCGGAAGCCGAGATAGCCGTCGGCCTGTTCGCCCACGGTTCCCTCGGCCTTGGCCGCGTCGATCATCGCCTTTTGCCCGGCCGTCTGGGCGAAGGCGGCCCCTGCGGCGACGCCGAGGGCGGCGACCGCGGCGGTGATGACGAAGAGCTTGCGGAAGGAAAACATCGGAAGCGGCTTTCGCATCAGAACAGGTTCGGGTTCTCGACGAGGAGGTCCTGAAGCTCCTTGTCGAGACGGACGCGGATATCGGCGTCCAGCTTGGCGTAGATCTGGATCGGGTCGACCTGGAGCCGGACCGTGGGCGTGCAGGCGCCCGCGCCGACGGCGGCGATGAAGCCGATCAGGGCGAGACGTGCGCGCGTCCGGGTCATGGTTGAGGTCTCCGGTGTTGATCTGCGACGATCTAACGCCGCGCAGGGTGAACGGGTTCTGAACGGGCGAGGCGGCGGGATCAAGGCGTCGCAGCCGGTTCGATGAGCGGCGGCGCGGCGGCATCGGCCGAGGGCGCGCCGTTGCGGGCGCGATTCAGCTCCAGCAGGTCGCCGATCAACTGGTTCACGTTGAGGGTGGTGTCGAGCGTCAGATCGATGCCCGTCCCCGACGGCAGCGGCAGGTCGCGGTTGAGAAATTCGCGGCTGATGAACTCGTCTATGGGGATGCGAAGTTCCTGGTGTCGCGGGGGATCGTGGCGGCCGCGGATGCGGAACAGTACGCCGATACGCCCCTCGTCGAGGCTGTTGACCTCGGCCGAGAGGATGTCGAATGACAGGTTTTCCATGGCCTGGTAGGCCAGATCCTGCACCGTGTTCTGGGGCACGCCCTCGCCGCCCCCGCCCGCCTCCAGACCGCTGAGCGCCTCGGGCTGGATCGACAGCCGGCCCGGCTGGATGGCGGACAGGGTCCCGGCCGTGATGCGAATCCCGGAAACCGGATCGGAGGTGAAAGGCAGCCGACCCGAGACGACGGCGTCCAGCATCACCGAGTCGGCGAAACCGGAGCCGGCGATGATCTCGCCCAGCTGGACATTCTCCAGCACTATGACGCCGCTGAACGGCTGGCTGCGGTCCAGTGGCAGGGCGAAGGGCTCGATGCGGAAGACGCCCCCCGCCACGGCCAGGTCGCCGCTCTCGACGGTCACGGCGGCTTTGTCCATTTCGAAGGTCAGGGCGATGTCAGTCAGCGGCGTCACCGAATCCAGCCGGTCGGCGGTCAGGCGCTGGCCGGGCGCGGTCGTCAGCGGCGCCAGGCTGGTGAATTCGACAACTCCCTTCAGCCCCTTCGCCGGACCGGCCGGACTGACGAAATCAAGATTGGAGATGGTCAGGCGTCCCGAACTGGAGCCCTCGGCCTCGGCGACCCAGTCGACCCGGCCCTGGAAGGCGACAGAGCCGGTCGCCGGCGATCCCACCCAGTCGCCGACCAGGGGGCTGAGATCGGCGGGCTGCAGGCCGCCTTCGGCGAAGACAAGGGAGGGGGCGTCGATGGTCAGGCCGCCGGCGCCCGAGCGGCCGTCGTGCGCGAGCTCGAGGCGCCCGAACCTCACCTCGCCGCGCGCCAGGTCGAAGGCGCCGGTCCAGTCCTCATCGGCCAGCCGGGCCGAGCCGGAGGCCGTCAGGGGATAGAACCGTATCGGTGCGGTGGCGTCCTCGATCATCGCCCGCTCGATCCGGGTGTCGAGACCGATGCCGTCCGGGCCGCCGGTGGCCGCGAACCGGCCGACGGCGTTGCGGACATGCAGGGCGAGGAAGGGGGCCGAGGCGTCGACCTCGGCCAGGGCCCCGTCGGCGCGCCAGCGACCCCCGCCGATGCTGATCAGAGGCCGGTCGATCGGGCAGGCGCGGCCCGAGACGTCGACCACGTCGTTCTCGCCGAGTTCGAGCCGTTCGACCGTCACTGCGGCGCAGTCCGTCGCGACATAGGTGATTCGACCGCCGGACGAGGTCAGCTGGCCGCGGGTTTCCAGCACGATCCCGCGCGCGAGATCGAAATCGAGGGCCGCACGACCCGCAAGGTCGGCGGTGAAGCCGTCGGGCGTCAGCCGCCAGGCCGGGATGGCGAAGGCCGCCTCGGGCAGGCCCCGGCCACGCGAGGCGGTGAGGGCGAGCGCGCCGCCCCCGAGCTCGCCACGCGCAGCGGCGAAGACGGGCCCGACGCCTCCCCGGATCGTCAACACCCCGCCGTTGGACGGGCTCAGGGTGGCGGCCCGGTCCAGCGTCACCCGGGTTCCGCCGTTGCCGGACGTCAGACTAAAGGCCGGGATGTCCAGCGCGAAGGCGCCGAGGGCCCGCTTCATCTCTGCGAGGTCCGCGCCATCGTCGGCGGACGAGGCGCCGAACAGCGGCCAGGCGCCCCGGTCCGCGCGCAGTCCGCCGGACAGGTTGAGACGCACGCCCGCGTCAACCAGCAGCTCAAGGTCCGCCGCCAACCGAGCGCCGCTCAGAGACAGATCGCCCCAGGCAAGCCTGTCAGCGCCGAGGGCGAGCGGGCCGCTGACTTCCCACGCGGCCTCACGACCGCCGGCGGTCAGGCCGCTGGACGTCAGGACCACGCCGGCGCCGTCCAGCCCGGCGCCCGAGGCGCGGGAGGCGGAGAATCGGGCGGGTCCGTCGATGCGCCAGCCGAACCCCTGCCCGTTCCTGGCAAGCACGGTCCGCGCATCGCTCCAGCGAATGGCGGCGGCGGTCGCGGCGAGGTCCGGACCGCTGAGGCGGGCGGCGCGAAGGTCGGCGTCGGCCGCGCCCTCGATCCGGAAGGTCTCGAGCCAGCCGGTGGTCTGGCCGTCGAAGCGCAGGTCGGCGACGGCGTCGCGGGCGGCGAACTCGCCCGCCGTCAGGCGATCGGCGACAAGACCGAACGTCAGGCGGGCGCGGCCGTCGCCGCGACGTTGCTTCAGATCGGGATAGGGCAGGTCGCCGGTCAGCGTCAGGCGGGTGCCGACGCCGGCGAAACCGGGCAGTGCGGCCTGATCCGCCGTGGCCGCGCCGCTGACGGCCACCCGGTCGCCCGTGGTGGTGACGGAAAGCGTGGCCGCGAAGGCGTGGGCCTCATAGGCGCCGCTTCTGAGATCAGCCGCCGGCATCCGCGCGCTGAGACGGATCAGCTTGCCGTCATCGACCCGGGCGTCGCCGAGAACCGCGACCGAACCATACTCGGTGTCGAGGCGGACGCGTCCCTGTTCGATCAGCACCAGCGGCCCGCGCGAATCCGGCCGCGGCGGCTGGCCGGTGAACCTCTCGACCAGCGGATCGAGGCTGCCGACGGAGAATTTCCCATCCCGGAATGAGGCGCGAAGCACGGGTCGCACCAGACGAATGCGGCTGGGCGTCAAGCCAAGGCCGGCCTTCGACCACGGGGCCCCGATGACGTAATCGACCTCGACCCGTTCGACCACGGCGTCGGGATTCCGCGGATCGCCGATGCGGATGCTGGCCACCAGTCCGTCGATTTCAAGCCGGTTGATCTCCACCTCGGCGGGGATGCCCTGCCGCTCGAGCCAGCCGACCAGAATCTGGCGCGTCGCGGCCCGGCGATTGAGGTAGAGAAGTCCCGCCAGTACGATCAGGATGCAGAGCGCCGCGCCGAGGCCGAGCCACAGACGACGCGGCCCTCCGATCCGATGCGGGGTCGGCGCCCGGCCGGGCGAGGAAGCAGGGGCCTCGGTCATGCCTTGGCTCGGGCGATGAACAAACGGGACTCCTCGAACAACACAGTAAGCGTGGCCATGAAAACACAGCAGAGTGGCGCATCAGCCACTTTGAATGCAGCAGTGACGACATCAAGGCAGGCCTGCGACTTGACCCGGAATACGTCAACGCAATGTCGTCAATACACTGTTCGATCCCCCCGTTAAGCTGCTGCGCGTCGCAGGCTTTACCGCTGGTTACGGCTCCGGTTAACGGTCTGTAACGAACTACCTTCCCATGATGGGACAGACGGGTTATACGGCCTGTCTCGCGCCGGGGGGCTGCTTCAGGCGCGATCCTTGCTTGTTAGTGGCTTGGGCGCCGGATCGGCGTCGTCAGTTATTCGGGGACCGATGGCTCAGTTCGATCCACGACGCCAACCGATGCGGCTCGCGCCTCACGCCCTCACGGCGGTCGCGGCCCTCTCGGTGGCTCTTCTCGCCGGACGTGTTTACCAGCCTGCACAGGCTGAAGAAGTTCCGCCCCTGACCGCCGAGCAACTGGCGGTCATAGAGGCCCAGGCCTTCGCCGCCGCCGGCACGCCGGCCGGCCTCACCGCTCCCGAAGCCATTCCCGTCCAGATTCGCCGCGGCGAGACTTTCGAGCAGGCCGTGCGCCGCACCGGCATTGCGCCCGAGGAAGCCTCGGCCATCGCCGCCACCCTGGCCAACGCCATGGACATGAGCGCCATCCGCGCCGGTCTCCGTTTCGAAACCGCCATCGCCAAACCCCGCGGCGGCCGCGGCGACCCCCGCTTGATCGGCCTGACCATGCGCACCGGCCCGGCCAGCCAGGTGACCGTCTCGCGCACCTTCGATGGCGCCTTGCGCCTGCGCGCGCTCGAGGAAAAGGTCACCAGCGAGATCGTCGTTCTCAACGGCAAGGTCGAGGGCTCGCTGTCGCGTTCGGCCCAGCGCGAGGGCGTTCCCGCCGCGGTCCGCCGCAAGGCCGGCCAGCTGTTCTCGCATAAATTCGACATGGATCGCGACATCCGCGCCTCGGATGACTTCACCTATGTCTACGGACGGACGGTGACCGAGAACGGCCGTACGATCGGCGACGACGGCCTGCTGTACGCCCAGCTGAAGGGCGTGGCCTTCTACCGCTTCCAGCCCGCCGGGGCGAAGGAGGCGCAGTATTTCGACGCCACCGGAAAGAACACCCGGTCCGCCTTCATGCGCACGCCGCTGGAACGCGGCTTCCGCGTCTCCTCGTCCTTCGGTTTCCGCCGCCACCCGATCGCCGGCTACCGCAAGATGCACCAGGGGATTGATTTCGCCGCCGGCACTGGCACGCCCGTCGTGGCCCCGGCCGATGGCGTGGTGGTCGAGGCTCGCCGCTGGGGCGGTTACGGCAATTGGCTGCGCATCCGCCATTCCAACGGACTTGAGACCGGCTACGGCCACCTGTCGCGCTACGCCTCGGGCATGCGCGCCGGCCAGCGAGTCCGCCAAGGCCAGGTCGTGGCCTATGTCGGCTCGACCGGCGCATCGACCGGTCCCCACCTGCACTATGAAATTTGGCGCGGCGGACAACGGATCAATCCCGCCGGCGTGCGCACCACCGAGGGCGTCATCCTCGCCGGGGCCGATCTGGCGGCCTTCCGCGCCGAGAAGGCCCGGATCGACCGCATCATCGCCGCCGGAGGCGAGCGTCGCCCGCAGGTCCAGACCGCCAGCGTCGGCGCCGCGCTGCGCCCCGCCCAGGGCTGACCTCCGGCTCCAGCCGCCTCCGCCGGACCGGGACGGGTAATGCGTCTGCCATCATAGTCGTGCCAGAATCCGGCTCCATCATGCCGCGCATCGGCCGGCTGCTCCCGGCCTCCCCGCCCGCTTCCGCGCGGGTCACTGCGACGGCCGGCGTCATGGAACGAAGACGAACCCTTCTGAAAGGACTGCTTGGCGGCGCCGCATGGGCCGTCCTGGGCGGGCCTGCCCTTGCCCAGCCTCCCTTCCGCTCGAGCCGGATCGTGGTCGAGACCCGCGGAGCCGGGCCGGATCTGATCCTCATCCCCGGCCTGGCCTCGACCTCCACTGTCTGGAGCCGGACCGCCGCGCGCCTGGCCGAACGGCGTCGGCTGCATCTGGTCTCGGTCCGGGGCTTCGGCGATCTGCCGGCGGGCGACAACGCGGACGGGGCGGTGATGCGAGCGCTGGCGGGGGAGGTCAGCCGCTATATCGCCGAGGCCGGTCTGGCAGCGCCGGCGGTGATTGGCCATTCGATGGGCGGTCAGGTCGCGCTGCGGCTCGCGGCGGATGCGCCGGCCCGGGTCGGCCGGCTGATGACCGTCGACGCCTCGCCCTTTTTCCCGGCCCTGATCAGTCCCGGCGCCACCGTCGGCGACGTCGAGCCGATCGCCCAGGTGGCCTATCAGGCCGTCCAGTTCCTCGGTGACGAGGGCCTGCGGGCGCGCGGGCGCTCGCTCGGATTGGAGTTGGGTGGGGCGGCCGACGCTGTGTTCGGCTCTATGGGCTGGCAGGGCGGAGATCGCCGGGTGCTGGCCCAGGCGCTGTACGAGGTCATGACCGTGGACCTTCGCCACCGGCTGTCGGAGATCACCGCGCCCGTCACCGTGGTCTATGGCTGGAGCGCCGACGAAGCCTCGCCGCGCAGCCGCACCGACAGCCTGTTTCGCGGCGCCTACGCCTCGCTCCGGCGCCCGGCGACGTTCGAGCGGATCGAGGGCGCGGAACATATGGTCATGATCGACCAGCCAACCCGTTTCCTGGCCGCGGTCGAGCGATTCCTCGCCTGACGTTCAGTCCGCGTCGGGCTGGTTGGCCGGATGGGCGGCGACAAAGGCCGGATGGGCGGAAGCCTTGGCGTCGATGGCCAGGAGGCGCGAAAAGGCCTCCAGCGGAACGTTGAAACGGCGCGCCGAATAGATCTGGGGGATCAGATAACAGTCGGCGAGGGTCGGGGCCGCGCCGAAACACCAGCCCTGGCCGTGGACCTCCACCATCCGCTCAAGCGCCTCGAAACCGGGCAGGATCCAGCGGGCGGCCCAGGCGTCGACGGCAGCCTGATCGGCCCCGAAGGTCTCACGCAAGGCCTTGCCGACACGGAGATTGTTGAGCGGGTGGATGTCGCAACCGATCAGGGCCGCCATCGCCCGGACGCGGACGCGATCCACCGGGTCGGCCGGCAGAAGCGGCGCACCCGGCCGGGCCTCCTCGAGCCACTCGAGAATGGCGGGGCTTTGCGTCAGGACCATCCCCTCGACCTCGAGCGCGGGAACCAGACCCTGCGGATTCAGCGCCAGAAACGCGGCGGACGCCTGGGCGCCGGTCCGCAGATCGACACCGCGTTGATCGTAACTCACGCCCTTCAGATTCAGCCCGATGCGGACCCGGTATGCGGCGCCGGAGCGCCAGTAGTCGTGCAGGATCATCGCGGCCTCACAGTGAAGGCCAGGGGCGCGAGCCCGCTGATCGTCGCCTCGACCCGGTCGCCGGGCTGGAGCGGGCCCACGCCTTCCGGCGTGCCGGTGAAAATCAGATCGCCGGGGCGAACATCCCAGAGGGTGCGGGCCTTGGCGAGAATCTCGTCCGGGGACCAGACCATGTCGTCCAGCCGGCCCGACTGGCGCGTCTCGCCGTTCACCGACAGGTGGATGGGTGCGGCGGGGTCCGGCAGAGGGCCTAGGGTGACGGGGCCGCACGGGGCGGACTGGTCGAACCCCTTGGAGGCGTCCCACGGACGACCCTTGGCCTTGGCGGCGGCCTGCAGGTCACGGCGGGTCAGATCGCAGCCGACCGCCCATCCGGCGATGGCGCCGTCCGCCCCGACGGCGAACACCAGCTCGACTTCGTGGTGCAGGTCGGCGGTGGCGCCCGGATAGACCGGGTCGGCGCCGTCGGACACGAGGGCGTCTCCGGGCTTGGAGAAGAAGAAGGGATCAGCGCGCTCGTCGCCCATTTCGCGGGCATGGGCCGCGTAGTTCTGGCCGACACAGAGAATTCGTCGCACTGGCAGGCGCGCAGCCTGGTCAACGACAGGAAGCGAGGGGGCCGGGGCGGGCGGGAAGAGCCAGTTGGTCATGCCTCTCGTCTAGAGCGGGACGCGATCCTTCGCCAGCGCCCGCGTTTGCTGCAATGCGGAACCGGCGCGTCGGAGTGGCGTTTCGGCTCAGGGTTCTCTATTTAACCGTCAAGCTTGAAAAGCGGAGCGCGCATATGGCCACCACCAAGGCAGCACGGACAGCCGTGAAGAACGATCTCAATACGCTGAAGGACGACCTGAAG
>CAZGPS010000105.1:0-8545 GCA_964527675.1 uncultured Brevundimonas sp.
CCACGCCGCCCAGGATGTTGCGGATGGTGCCGTTGGGCGACTTCCACATCTTCTTGAGGCCGAATTCCTTCACCCGCGCCTCGTCGGGGGTGATGGTGGCGCATTTGACGCCCACGCCATGCTTCTGGATCGCATGGGCCGCGTCCACCGTGACCTTGTCGTCGGTGGCGTCGCGGTTCTCCATCGACAGGTCGTAATAGTCGAGGTCGAGGTCGAGGAAGGGGAAGACCAGCTTGTCCTTGATCATCTGCCAGATGATGCGGGTCATCTCGTCGCCGTCTATGTCCACGATGGGATTGGCGACCTTGATCCTGGTCATGCGGGTTCGCGCCTCTGATTGGGAATGGGGAGTGTGGCGGGCGGTATAGCCGCCGTCGGGCGAGGCGCAAACCCCGCGACACGACGCCACGGTCGGCAATCAACCGGGCCCGGAATGAAACCGGACAGCCCCGGAGCCGTTGGACCGGGCCTGTAGCGTAACCTTGGGGCGATTTCCTGGATACCGAAACGAAGACACTGGTTCAGCGCTGGATCGCCGCCTTTTCCGAAAAGCCGGTGCTGATCGATCCCGAACTGATGCGACGCGTGCTGGACGCGCCGCGGTTGGAGAACACGCCCGGCGAGCGCTGAACGGCGCCCGCCTGTTGCGGCCGCCGCCCGGGGGCCGCAAGTATGGCGTTCTGGCGTGCGGCCGTCCGTGCGACCGGTCGATGAGATCCGGGAGTTCCCATGCGCCTCTTGCCCCTGCTCGCCAGCCTCGGCCTCGCGGCCTGTTCTGCCGGGGAGGGCTCCGCCACCCCCGCGGCCCCCGCCGATCCCGGCGCACAGGCGCGACCGGCCGCCGTCGCGCCGCCCAGCGAGGCGCGCACCTTCCGCGACTGGATCGCCGTTTGCGACAACGGCAATGCCTGTTTCGCCTTCGGGCGGGGCGTCGACAGGTTCGGATGGATCCGGGTCGCCATGGCGCCCGGCGCCGACGCCCGGCCCGAAGTGGCCGCGGGACGTTGGCCGGACGAGGCCCGCAAGCCAGGCCCGTTCGTCCTGACCATCGATACAACCGACTATCCGATGACCCTCGCCGACGACGATCCGGAGGCCGCCGCCGCGCCTCCGGCCCGGGCGCTGGAAATGGTGCGCGCGCTCGCCGATGGCCGCACTGCGGGGATCGGGCCCGACCAGGCGTTCTCGCTCTCGGGCGCGGCGGCGGCCCTGCTGTGGATCGACGAACGGCAGGGGCGGGTGAATACGACGACGGCGCTCCGGCGCCGGGGAGACCTGCCGGCCTCATCCGTCCCGGCAGCGCCGCCCCTGCCCGCAGTCACGCCGGCGTCGGCCGTGTCCCAGGCCGGGTTCGGCGACGAGAACCAGACCTTGCCGGCCGCGTTGGAGGCGGTTCCGGCGGTGGCGGCCTGCCGCGCCGAGACCGGGGACCACTGGATCAGCAAGGAAGTCATGTCGGCCAGGCTGGACGGCTCCACCGAACTCTGGGCGGTTCCCTGTTTCGCGGGCGCCTACAACATGGGCCATGACTGGTACGTCACCGGACCCGGCGGCCGCGACCCGCGTCCGGCGCGGTTGGGCTCAAGCTCGGGCGAAACGGCCGCCGGCACGATCAACGGCGGCTATTCGCCGGAGACCCGCACCCTCACCGCCTTCGCCAAGGGGCGCGGCATCGGCGATTGCGGCATCGCCTCGACCTGGACCTGGACCGGGCGCGACTTCGTGCTGACGTCGGAATCGGAGATGTCGGAATGCTGGGGCGTCCCGGCGGACTACTGGCCGACGACGTGGCGCACGCGATGAGCGAAACGGAGCCCGAGGTTCTGGTCATCGGCGCGGGGCCGGCCGGCCTGACCGCCGCCACCTATCTGGCGCGGTTCCGGCGGCGGGTGCTGGTGGCCGACGGCGGCGCCCCCCGAGCCTGCTGGATCCCCGTCAGTCACAACATGCCCGGCTTTCCCGAAGGCATTACCGGCGACGCCATCCTCAAGCGGATGACCGAGCAGGCGGTGGAATTCGGCGCCGTGGTCGAGCCGGGCCGGGTCGAGGCGCTGGAGCGGGACGGGGACGGCTTCCGGGCGAAGCTGAACGGGCGCGAGGTGCGGGCGCGGTCGGTGCTGCTGGCCACCGGGGTCACCGATCACCACCCCGACCTGCCGGGTGTCGAGCGGGCCATCGAGCGGTCGCTGGTCCGCATCTGCCCGATCTGCGACGGCTATGAGGCGATCGACAAGGCCGTGGCGATCATCGGCGACGACGACCGGGGCGCGCGCGAGGCGGCCTTCCTGCGCACCTATTCCGACCGGGTGACGCTGATCCACACCAGCTCCGCCGGGGCGCTGACGCAGGAAGACGAGTTGAGCCGGCTGGGGATCGAACTGATCCGGACGCCGATCGACAACGTCCGGCTGGAGGGCGATCGCGTGACGGCGCTGAGCTGGGGCGGGACTTTCCGGGTGTTTGACATGGTCTATTCGGCCCTGGGCACCTCGCCGAACGCGGCCCTGGCGCAGACGCTGGGGGCGAGCACGGGCGAGGACGGCTGCATGGTCGTGGATGCGCATCAGGCGACCAGCATTCCCGGCCTGTACGCCGCCGGGGACCTGGTCCGTGGGCTGAACCAGATCGCGGTGGCGGGGGCGGAGGCGGCGATCGCGGCGACCGCCATCCACAACGCCCTGCGTGAGGCGGACGGCTGGACCGTCGCCTAGCGCGCCGCCTCACCTGGGCGGATCAGCGAGTCCACGGGGTCACGCTCCGTCTTCGGCTGGCGAAGCCGGGCGCGGGTGCGGCTGCGCCGCCAGTCCTCGAGGACGCCGACCCAGCCCCATGCGGGTTCCTTATGTGTGCGGTGCGCCTCTTCCATTTCGGCCTCCTGGCAACCCTCCGGTGAGGGCAAGGTCAGATTGGGCTTGACGGGAGCGGATCACAAACCAGATTGGCGAGGAACCGCATAAGGCAAGCTTATGGCCGACCCGCTCGCTGGAATTCCCCTCGCGTCGCTCCGCGTGTTCGAGGCGGCGGCGCGCCTGAACAGCTTCACCCGCGCGGCCGAAGAGCTGGGCATGACCCAGGCGGCGGTCAGCTGGCAGATCAAGGCGCTGGAGGGGCGGCTGGGCCAGAGCCTGTTCCGCCGCCTGCCGCGCGAGGTCGTGCCGACCGAGCCGGGCGAACGGCTGTCGCGCGCCGCCACCGAGGCGATGAACCTGCTGCGGCGGGCGGTGTCGGAGTTGACCGAGCAGGATCAGGCCATTCTGTCGATCACCACCCTGGCGACGCTGGCGACGCAGTGGCTGGCGCCGCGGCTGGGCGAGTTCCAGCTGGCCCATCCGGAGCTGGCGGTGCGGCTGGATACGGCGGCGCATCTGGTCGACCTGTCGCGCGAGGGCTTCGACGTCGGCATCCGCTCGGGGACCGGGGACTGGCCGGGACTGGAGAGCGTCGAGGTCATGCCCAGCGTGTTCACGGCGGTCTGCAGTCCGCGCCTGCGTGACCGGCTGGATCTGCACACCGCCGAGGACCTGTTGCGGGCGCCGCGCATCGGGTTGGACAAGGAATGGGACGTCTGGTTCGCGGCGGCCGGCGTCGTGTCGGACGGCCAGGCCCCATCACGGCTGCGGGCCGACTATCAGGCGCTGGAGGTGGCCTCGGCGCTGGGCGACCAGGGCGTGGCCCTGGCCTCGCCGATCCTGTTCGCCCGCGAGCTGGCGTCCGGCCAGCTGGTCCAGCCGGTCCCGCTCGCCGTCAAGCTGATCCCGGACTACGCCTACTGGCTGGCCTGGCCGGAGGGTCGCCGGCGCTCGCCCAAGATCGCCCGCTTCCGCGACTGGATCCTGGCGGCGGCGGCGGCGGACCCGACCGTGCTGGCCGCCCGGGAGGCGCTGCAGACGGGCTGAGCGTCAGGCCGCCCGCAGCTCCTGCTTGACCCGTTCCGCCAGGGTCTTGATGTCCAGCGGCTTGGGCAGGAAGGAGACGCCGACCTCGTCCTGCAGCAGGTCGGAGAAGTCGCTTTCGGCATAGCCGGAGATGAACAGCACCGGGGCGTCGCCCAGATACTGGCGCGCCTTCTTGAGCAGGGCGGGGCCGTCGAGGCCGGGCATGATGACGTCGGAGATCATCATGTCGATGGTCCCCGCGTGCTCCTCGGCCAGGGCGAGGGCCTCCTCGCCGTCGGCGGCCTCGATGACGTCATAGCCGCGCTGGCGCAGCAGGCGGGCGGCGATGCCGCGCACGGCGGCCTCGTCTTCGACGAACAGGATGCGGCCGGCGCCCGACAGGTCCCGCGGGGTCTTGAGCTTGATCTCGACCACCGGGGTCTCGGCCAGTTCGGCGGCGTCGGCCTCGGGCAGGAAGATGCGGAAGGCGGCGCCGGCCCCCTCGATATTGGAGACGTTGATGTGGCCGCCGGCCTGTTCGACGATGCCGTAGACGGTGGCCAGACCCATGCCGGTGCCCTCGTTCACCGCCTTGGTGGTGAAGAAGGGCTCGAAGATCTTGTCCAGCAGCTCGGGCGGCACGCCCGGGCCGGTGTCGCTCACCTCGATCAAGGCCACGGCCTCGGTCGGGGCGGCGGTCCAGCCGAGGGCCCGGGCCTCGTCGCGGGTCAGGCGATGGGTGCGGATGGTGACCACGCCGGCCCCCGGCTCGACCACGCCGCGCATGGCGTCGCGGGCGTTGACGGCGAGGTTCATGACCGCCGTCTCGAGCTGGCTCTTGTCGGCCAGCACCACCGGCAGGTCGCGGCCGTAGTCGGTCTCCAGACGGACGTCCTCGCGCAGCAGGCGGCGCAGCAGAACGGCGAACTCGCCGACCAGTTCGCCGAGGTCGAGGCGTTCGCGCCGGACCGTCGACTTGCGCGAGAAGGCCAGCAGCTTGCGCACCAGGTCGGCGGCGCGGATGGCGGTCTGGCGGATTTCGTTGAGGCCCTCATAGGAGGGATCGCCGACCGGATGGCGCTCCAGCAGGCCGGAGAGCTGCAGCTGGATGGCGGTCAGCAGATTGTTGAAGTCGTGGGCCACGCCGCCGGCCAGCTGGCCCACGGCCTGCATCTTCTGCGCCTGCGACAGCTGCAGCTCCATCGACTTCTGGGCGGTGACGTCGAACAGCCAGATGCGACGCGCCTCGCCTTCGGGGGCGACATAGAGGTGCAGCATGCGGTCGGGGAAGGCGCGGGCGACCAGTTCGATGGGGCCGGAGGAGCCCGCCGCCAGCTTGGCGCGGGCCTCGGTCACCCCGGCGGGGTCGAACAGGTGGCCGAAGGCGGCGTCGCGGGCGGCGGCCGGGCCGGTCAGGACGGAGAGGGCGGCGTTGGCCTCCTCGACCTTGCCGCCGAACAGGTCCTCGGCGGCGATGACGGCCGAGCCGAACGGGGCCCCGGCGGCCATGGCCCGGCTCTCGGCGGCGTTGGACGCGGGGGCGGGGGCGCCATTGGTCACGACCGGAAGGGCGGCGTCGGGCGCGGCGCGGACGAGGAAGCGGCCCTCTCCCGCCTGGCCGATCAGCACCTCCTGCTCACGCTCGCCGATGACGACGATGGCGCGGCCCTGCTCGCCGGCGCGGGCCTGGGCGAAGGCCATGTAGAGGGCCGAGGCCGAGCGGCCCTTGGGCAGGGTGGTGACGGCGCCGTTGCTCCCGGCCCAGGCGGCGTTGAAGGCCAGCACCTGACCCGAAGCCCAGACCAGGGCGGCGGGCTCGGCCATGGCGTCCAGCAGATCGACGGTGGTGTCGCCCAGCGGCTTGCGGGTCTCGCTGCGGGCGTAGGCGAACAGGCCGATAAGGGCCACGGCCCCGGCGGTGAAGATCAGCACCAGCCCCGGCGCGCTCATCGGATCGGCGCGGAAGGCGGGATAGGCCAGGGCGCCGACGGCCATGACGAAGCCCACCACCATGACGAGGAGCAGCGGATCAAAGCCCTTGCGGTCGGTTGCGGTCATGTCGCCTCGGCCCGAATCATGGGGCGTTTCAGGCGATAGTGGTCTGTCTGGCGCCCGGGGGCGAATCCGGCCCTCCGGACCTCCAAAATTGAGTCCGAAGAGTCCGGAGAGTCCGCTTCGCTTCCTCTGTCATGACGCACCGTAAACCCATGGTGCGTCAAAATCGGACGTAGGGTCAGGCCGCCTTGCGCTGCTCCGCCTTGGCGTCCCGCGCCGCGTTGATGCGGGCCTCGGCGATGGCGCCGGCGATCTCGTGCGTCGGGCGCTTTTCGACGACCGAGCGTTCGAGGATTTCCTCCAGCGTCTCCATCAGCCGCGACAGCCTGGCCTCGACCCAAGCCGGATCGTAGGCGCCGCCGGTCTGGCGCGCCTTCAGCTCGGAGGCGACATTGATGATGCCGCCGCCGTTGACGACATAGTCGGGGGCGTAGAGCACGCCGCGCTCGAACAGGGTCTGGCCGATGTCGGAGGTGGCCAGCTGGTTGTTGGCGGCGCCGACCACAGCCTTGACCGTCAGCCGGTCCAGCGTCTGCGGGTTCAGCGTCGCGCCGAGGGCGCAGGGGGCGTAGATGTCGGCCTTGACGTCATAGATGGCGTCGGGCGCGACGATCTCGGCCTTGGTGCGGGCGGCGACCTCGGCCAGCAGGGCGGTGTTGACGTCGGTCATCACCAGTCTGGCGCCGGCGGCGTGCAGCTTGTCGGCCAGATAGCCGCCGACGTGGCCGATGCCCTGCAGGGCGATGGTCAGGCCGGTCAGGTCGTCCTGCTTCCACAGGCGGCGGGCGACGGTCAGGGTCGAGCGATAGACGCCCTCTGCCGTGACGGGGCTGGGGTCGCCCGAGGCCTCGGGGCCGTCGTTGAGGCCGAGCACATAGGGGGTGACCTTGCGGGCCTCGGCGATGTCGGCGACCGAGACGCCGACGTCTTCCGCCGCATAGTAGAGGCCGCCCAGGGTGTCGACCGAGCGGCCGAAGGCGCGGAACAGCTCGGGGGTCTTCTGGGTGCGGCTGTCGCCGATGATGACCGACTTGCCGCCGCCCATCTCGAGATCCGCGACGGCGTTCTTGTAGCTCATGCCCTTCGACAGGCGCAGCACGTCCTCGAGGGCTTCGGCGCTGGAGGCGTAGTTCCACATCCGGGTGCCGCCGACGGCCGGACCGCGGGCGGACGAGTGAACAGCGATAATGGCGCGCAGACCGGTCTTTTCGTCAAAGACCGCGTGGACGCCTTCGTGGTTCGCGAAGGACGGGGAATCAAACAGCGTCATGCTCACCTGAGCGTCTCCCGGGGTATTTTTTGTTGGCGGGCGTTTACGCGCGGACGGATAACACCGCAAGCATGGCGGTTTCGCGTCACCGGGTTCGGGTGGGATCCCGGTTCTGAAGCATGGGCAGCACCGCGCCCGCCCCGGACGGCAGCGCCGCCGCCGGGTCTCTCAGCCAGCCCTCCACATCGCGAAACACCGTCTCCGCCTGCAGGTCGCGGTTCAGCAGGTGCCAGCCGTCGGGGTAGAAGGCCGTGCGCAGGCCGGGGCGGTCGCCGGCGCGGTCGAGGGCGCGGCGCATCGGCGCCTTCGGCACGAGATGGTCCTGACCGCCGTACATCAGCAGGGTCGGGGCGGCGACCTCGCCCAGCCCCGCCGAGGCCGACTCCATCAGGTCGACGAGTCCGTGCAGGAGGTCGAACCGGGTGGTCAGCAGGCTGTTGGGGTCGCGGCCGTTGCGGAACAGCTCGACCCGGTTGTCGGAGGCCGCGCGGTCCCTGACGGCCCAGTCCGGCGGCTGGACGGCGCGATCGCCGATCGTGCGGGCGGCCAGCCACAGGGCGGTGGAGTTGAGCGGGCCCTGGGCCGACCAGCCCCAGACCGCCGGGGCCAGCAGGATCAGCCGGTCAGCCTCCGGCGGGCGGTCCGAGGCGAAGGCGGCGATGGCCACGGCGCCGCCCATGCTTTCGCCGGCGACGGCGATGATCGCCCCGGGGTGGCGGGCGCGGGCGAGGGCGACGGCGGTGCGCAGGTCGGCGACCATCCGGTCCTCGCCGGGCCAGACGCCCCGCCCCGGCGCGGCGCCGAAGCCGCGCTGGTCGAAGGCCCAGGTCTCGATCCCCTGTTCGGCCCACCACGGTCCGGCGAGGCGGAAGGCGGCGCGGCCGTCGTTGACGCCATGCAGGGCGACGATCACGGCCCAGGGCTCGCCGTCGGGGGTCCAGCGCACCAGCGGCAGGCGGGCGCCGTCGTCCATGAGGAGAGCGTTGGCTTCGAGCGCCGGGCCGGCGAAGCCGGGGGGCGGGGTCAGCGGCGGCTGGATGGCGGGCGTGGCGCAGGCGGAGAGGAGCAGGGTGAGAGCGAGGGCGATCGCTCTTCCTTCTCCCCTCGGGGGAGAAGGTGGGCGGCGAAGCGGTCCGGAGGAGGGGGCTGTCCGACGCGGGACGGCTGCCGGGCGATCTGGATCCGGCAGCCCCCTCATCCGGCCCTCCGGGCCACCTTCTCCCCCGAGGGGAGAAGGGAAAAGAGTCGATGCTTGATCATTCTTCCAGAATGCCCCGGACCCGCCCCCGAAGATACGGCACGACCTCGGCCTCGAACCACGGGTTCTTCCGCAGCCAGGCGGTGT
>CAZGPS010000106.1:0-8545 GCA_964527675.1 uncultured Brevundimonas sp.
ACGCTGCCGGGGGCGTCGCGGTCGAAGCCGAAGATGAAGACGCCGTCGGCCGAGGGGGCGGAGAGGGCCTCGCCGTCGACGAAGATCAGGGCCCGCGGCCAGGTCCGGCCGAGGGCGTGGCCGCCCTGGACGAACCGGCCGGTCAGGGGGAGGGCGTCGGCGGTCTGCGCCCGGGCCGCCCCGGCGGCGGTCAGGGCCGCGGCGCCGGTCAGGAAGGCTCGGCGGTCGGGACTCATCGCGCCGGCGTCATCCGCCGGGCGGCCTCGCCGGGGCCGGCGTAGGCCTCCTGATGCTCGACCGACCAGTAGCGCAGGACCTCGAGCGGAATCGGGCGGCCGCTGACGGCGCAGGCGACGAAGCGGCCGGCCTTGAGCACCGCGAACTCGCCGTCGGCGAAATGGAGGGTGGCGGGTTCGGCGGGCTGATCGACCATGGCGGCAGGCTAGACCCGCGCCGGGCGGGGCGACAAGGCCCGGCGATCAGAACAGGTCGCCCTGGCCCGGCGGCGGGGCTTTCGGCCGGGGCGGGGCGGCGGTCTTCGGGCGGGCGGAGGGCGGGGCGTCGCTGCCCTCGCCGCCGTCGATATGGGCGTCGCGGGCGCCGTCGCCGAAGACGAGGCGGACGGCCTGACCGGGCAGGAGGGCGGCGGCCGAGGTCAGCCAGTTGCGCTCGGCGTCCTCGACCCGGGCGAAACCGGGCTTGGGCCGGCCGGGATCGAGCGAGGCGAGGGCGCGGCCGAGGGCGGCGAGGGCCGCGCCGTCCTGTTGCAGCCGACCGTCCATCAGGGGGCGCAGGCGGGCGCCGACCGGGCCGAGGCGGTCGCGGCGACGCTCCAGCGCCCGGTCGAGGACGGCGCGCGACAGGCGGCCGCCGATGGTGATGAACCGGCGCTCGTGCACCGCGACATTGCGCTGCAGGCCGGAGCCGAGGCGGCTGGCGGCGTGGTCGAGGCGCTGACGCGGCAGGGCCAGCAGGTCCTCGGGCCGGGCGGGCAGGCCCCGCTCGACCGCGCGCAGCCGGGTGCGGCGCTCCTCGATCAGCCGGCCGCCGGCGCGGACGAGGCGGCGGTCGAGGTCGAGCACGGCGGCGCGCAGATCGGCGAGGACGGGGGTGGCGATCTCGGCCGCGCCGGTCGGGGTCGGGGCGCGGCGGTCGGAGACGAAGTCGATCAGGGTGGTGTCGGTCTCGTGCCCGACGGCCGAGATGACCGGGATGCGGGCGGCGGCGACGACGCGGGCCAGCCCCTCGTCATTGAAGCACCACAGGTCCTCGACCGAGCCGCCGCCGCGGGCGACGATCAGCAGGTCGGGGCGGGGAATGGCGCCGCCGGGGGTCATGGCGTCGAAGCCGCGGATGGCGGCGGAGACCTGGCCGCAGGCGGCGTCGCCCTGGACCACCACCGGCCAGACGATGACGCGGCACGGCCAGCGCTCGGCGATGCGGTGCAGGATGTCGCGGATCACCGCCCCGGTCGGGCTGGTGATGACGCCGATGACGGCGGGGAAGGTCGGGATCGGCTGTTTGCGGGCCGGGTCGAACAGGCCCTCGCCCTGCAGCCTGACCTTGAGCCGCTCCAGCTGGGCCAGCAGGGCGCCGGCGCCGGCGGCCTCCATGGTCTCGATGACGATCTGGTAGGAGGAGCGGGCCGGATAGGAGGTGATCTTGCCGGTGACGATGACCTCGAGCCCGGTCTCGGGCTGGACGCCGAGGCCGCGGGCCTGACCCTTCCAGACCACGCCGTCGATGGCGGCCTTGTCGTCCTTGAGCGTCAGATAGATGTGGCCCGAAGCGTGGCGGTTGACCTTGGAGATCTCGCCGCGCAGCCGGACATGGCCGAAGCGGTCCTCGAGCGTGCGCTTGAGGGCGAAGGACAGCTCCGAGACCGTCTGGGGCGGATTGTTGTCGCGGGGGGCGGCCGGTTGATCCGCCGGGCCCTCGAAGACGTAGGAGTCGTCGCTCATCGGGCGAGACTAGCGGCGGGCGGCGAGGACGGGAACCGGCGAGTGGGCCGGTAAGCCGAAATCCGCTGCCGTCGTCGTCCCGGTCCGGTGTGCGCCGCCCGTGGGCGGAACCACCCCTCCCGGCCGCCGTTGCGGCTGGGGCCGCCCCTTCGCAGCCGCAGGACCCTGTCCATGACCCATTCGACCTCGCTGGCCCTGATCATCGCCGGGGCAGCCGCCCTCGGCGCCTGCCAGACCGCGCCGGCGGCGAACGCCGGCTTCCTGTCGACCTATGACGGGCTGGAGACCAAGGAGGGGACGCTGCGGGTGTCGGTGCGGGACCGGCGCGACGAGGGCGTGGCGGCGGCGATCGAGCGGCTGTTCATCGAGCCGGCGCAGCTGGCCGAGGGTGCGGCCGAGGGCGTGGCGCCGGGCGATGTCGCCCTGGTGTTGGGCGAGGTGGACCGGCAAGTCTGTTACGAACTGAGCCGGCGCTTCACCCTGCTGCCGGAGCGGGCCGCGGATACGGCGACCGCGCGCATCGCCGTGACGCGGATCGCGCCGACGGGGGCCGTGGGGTCCGGGCTGTCGGCGGTGGCCAGCGCCTTCATCCCCGGGCCGATCGGCATCCGGCCGCCCGGAACGACCGGCATGCTGGCGGCCGAGGCCGAGCTGGTGACGGTCGAGGGGACGCAGGCCGCGGCCCTCGCTTGGGCGCGCTCGGCCAATGTGGTGGGGATGGACAGTCCGTCGCTGTCGCGGGTCGGCGACGCGCTGCAGTTCGCCGAGGTGTTCGGCGATCAGGTCGCCGAGAGCTTCGCCCCGGAAGGGCGCGAGGCGCGGCCGGCGCCCGAGCCGGATCCGTGCGCCCATTTCGGGCCGCGCGAGCAGCCGGGCGGCTTCATCACCCGCTTCGTCACCGGCCTGTATGTGCCCGAGACCCAGGGCGTGAAGCCGCAGTCGGAGCGGTAGGCGGGTCGGGTCGGTCGCTACGCCGGGGATCGGGCGGCGGCTGCGGGGGATGATGGCATGCACCGGACGGGCGCCGTGGAGAGGGCGTCCGCGGCGCCGGCCGCCCGACCCCATCGATCCTTCGTCGCACGCGCCACCCGGCGACGGAGCGTTCGGCTAGCGTCGGCGCCTCATCCTTTCGGAGGAACGCCGATGAAACGCCTGCTGATCTCCTGCGCCCTCGGGCTCGTCGTGGCGCTTCCGGGCGCACGTGCGCAGGCGCAGGCGCAGGCGCCGGTCGCGGCGCCTGCGGCCGCCCCGGTCCAGACCCGCCCGACGCTGCCGGCCTCGATCACCGCCTTTCTCGAGGGCGACTGGGCGGGGCAGGGCCAGTTCACCCGCAGCGGACTGCCCGTCGCCTCGACCTTCAGCTTCAGGACGGTGCTGGATGGCGAGGCGATGAAGGTCGACCATGCCGAGGTGGCGCCGAACACCTTCGCCTATAGCGGCGTGATTGCGGTCGACAGCCGTTCGGGCGACGTCGTGCTGTTGATGGCCAGCAACAAGGGCGGCGGCGGGCGGGTAATGCGCAGCGAGGGCTGGATCGGCGAGACCCTGGCGTTCGAGGCGGCGCCGGAGTTGCACGCCTGGTTCGCGCGGGAGCGGATCACGTTCGAGCGGCTGGGGCCGGACCGGTTTCGCGCCAGCTATGAAATGAGCCGTGACGGCGGGGTGACGTGGCGATCGGGCGACGTGCAGACGTTCGAACGGACGCCCGCTTCGGCCTGAGGCCGATCAGATCAGGGCGGGCCCCGGCCGCCGCCGACCTTGTGCCGAACCCGGACGGCGGCTCGCTCCACCGGGAGCCGCCTCATCCGGCCGCAGCGTCAGCACCCGGACCCCGTCGCGGGTCACCGCCACCGTGTGCTCGAACTGGGCCGAGAGCTTGCCGTCGGTGGTGACCACGGTCCAGCCGTCGTCCTCGGTGCGGACCGAGCGGCCGCCCTGGTTGAGCATCGGCTCGATGGTGAAGACCATGCCCTCGCGCAGGGTCAGGCCGGTTCCCGGCTTGCCGAAATGCAGCACCTGCGGGGCTTCGTGCATCTCGCGGCCGATGCCGTGGCCGCAGTAGTCGCGGACGACGGAATAGCCCTTCTGTTTCGCATGGTGTTCGATGGCGTGGCCGATGTCGCCCAGCCTCGCGCCCGGACGGACGGCGCGGATGCCCTTCCACAGGGCCTCCCGGGTCGTGGTCACCAGCCGCTTCGCCGCGGGCGTGACCGGGCCGATCGTATAGGTCTTGCTGGAGTCGGCGATGAAGCCGTTCTTCTCGAGGGTGATGTCGAGATTGACGATGTCGCCGTCGGCCAGAATCTCGTCGGCGGACGGGACACCGTGGCAGACGACGTGGTTGCGCGAACTGTTGAGCACGAAGCCGTAGCCGTACTGACCCTTGCTGGCCGGGCGGGCGCGGAGGTCATCGACGATGAAGGCCTCGACCCGGTCGTTGATCTCGAGCGTGCTGACGCCGGCGAGGGGCAGGGTGTCGAGCCAGGTGAAGACGGAGGCGAGCAGGCGGCCGGATTCGGCCATCAGCTCGACCTCGGCCGGGGTCTTGGTCATGCGGCGGCGGCGGCCGGGAGGACGGCGTCGACGCCGGCGGCCTTGAGTTCGCGCGCCACCAGTTCCTGGAAGGTCAGGCCGGGGTTCAACTCGCACAGCATCCCCAGCTTGATCCAGAAGGCGGCCTGGGCGTTGATCGAGCGGCACGAGGCGCGGCTGGCGCGGCGCAGCTGTTCGTGCAGTTCGTCCTCGATGTTGACGATGCCCATGGGCGCTCCTGAATATACGAAACGTATATGTCCTATATAGTCGAGAGCGCGGCGCGGCAAGGGCGCAGCGGGGCCTATAGCGTCAGGGCCATGAACACCGTGCCGGACGGGGTCGGCGCGTAGTAGGGCGCGATCCGTCGGAAGCCCATGGTCTCGTACAGGGCCTGGGCGGTGGTCATGCTGGCGAGGGTGTCGAGACGCAGCTCGCGATAACCGGCGTGGCGGGCGTGATCGACGACCGCCTCGGTCAGCGTCCGGCCGAGGCCGAGACCGCGGGCGGCGGGGAGCAGGAACAGGCGTTTCATCTCGCAGCAGCCTTCGTCGGCGAGCGGGCGCAGACCGACGCAACCCAGCGGACGACCGGCGGCGTCGCGGGCGAGGAACAACTCGCCGGCCGGGGGCGCGTATTTGCCGGGCAGGGCGGCGAGCTCGTCGCCGAAGTCCTGATAGCCGAGATCGACCGGCAGGGAGGCGGCGTAGCCGGCGAACAGGGCGGCCGCCGCCGTGAGGTCGTCCGGGCCGCGGACCGGGGCGATGTGGAATTCGTCGTGCATGAACCCAAGGAGCAAAGTCGCCGGACGTTTGCAACGGGCGCCGGCGACCCGGGGCGTCCTGGATTGCCGGGCTCATATGTTAGCGCTACCACTGGTCCTTCCTGAAATGGCTGGGCGAGCGGCTGGCATGACGAGACTGATCCCGGGGCTGATACTGTCGCTGGCCCTCGTCTTCAGCGCCGGCGCGGCCTCGGCCCAGAGCCTGGGCGCGACGGGAGACCTGCGCCTCGATCAGCCGGGGCCGGTGATCGCGCCCGAGGTCTATGGCCAGTTCATGGAGCAGCTGGGGACCGGGATCGACGAGGGCGTCTGGGTCGGCGAGGATTCGGACATCCCCAACACCCGCGGCTATCGCAACGATGTCGTGGCGGCGCTGAGGGCGCTGAAGGTCCCGGTCGTGCGCTGGCCGGGCGGCTGCTACGCCGACATCTATCACTGGCGTGACGGGATCGGTCCGCGCGAGCAGCGGCCGGTGACCCTGAACCGGTGGTGGGGAAACAAGGAAGAGGGCAACGCCTTCGGCACCCACGAATTCTTCGAGTTCGCCGAGCTGATCGGGGCGAAGACCTATCTGAGCATCAATGTCGGCTCGGGCACGCCGCGCGAAGCGGCGGACTGGGTCGAATACATCACCTCGGACAGCGGCTCGCGGTTGGCAGGGATGCGGCGGGCCAATGGCCGGGATGCGCCGTGGAAGATCGACTACCTCGGCATCGGCAATGAGCCCTGGGGCTGCGGCGGGCGGATGCGGGCGCCGTTCTACGCCGACCTGCTGCGCCAGTATGTCGGCTTCGTCGCCCCGGCCGAACCGGGAACGACGGTGGTGGCGGCAGGGCCCAATGCGGGGGATGAGGCCTGGACGCGCACCCTGATGACCGAAGCCGGGGGCAATTTCGACGCCCTGGCGCTGCATTTCTACACCCTGCCGACCGGTGACTGGACGGCGAAGGGGCCGGCCATCGGCTTCGACGAGGATCAGTGGCGGTCGACCTTCGTCCAGACCTACCGGATGGAGACCTTCATCGCCGCCCATGACGCGGTGATGGACGAGACCGATCCCGGGGGGAAGACGGGGCTGGCGGTCGATGAGTGGGGGGCCTGGTACGATCCGACGCCGGGGTCGAACGCCGGCTTCCTGCAGCAGCAGAACAGCCTGCGGGACGCGCTGGTCGCGGCGGTCAATTTCAACATCTTCCACCGCCACGCCGACCGGGTGCGGCTGGCCAATGTGGCCCAGATGGTCAACGTGCTGCAGGCGATGATCCTGACCGACGGGCCGCGCATGGTGCTGACGCCGACCTACCACGCCTTCGAGATGTACCAGCCGTTCCAGGGGGCGACGGTGCTGCCGCTGACCATCCGGTCGCCCGACTACGGGCCGCTGAAGGCGGTGGACGGGACGGCGGCGCGGGGGCTGGACGGCAAGGCGCATCTGGCGCTGGTCAATCTGGACCCGGGCCGGGCGGTCGACCTGGTCCTCGAGGTCGGCGGAGGATCGGCGACGACGGTGTCGGGCCGGGTGCTGACGGCGGCGGCCATGGACGCCCACAACGGCTTCGACGCGCCGCCGGAGGTGACGCCGGCCGCGTTTGACGGCGCGAGCCTGGCCGACGGGCGTCTGACGGTGCGGCTGCCGGCCCGGGCCCTGGTGGTGCTGACGCTCGACTGAGGGTGCGGCGAGACGGACCGGAACCGCCGGGGTCCGCCACCGTTGCTGTGGATGACCGGAAACCTGCCTGACACCGATCCCGCCGATCGCGACCCGCGTGAGCGCGGGATGGATCGCCGCAGCGGCGGCGGGGCCCTGAGCCCGTGGCTGGTGATCGGCGGCATCGCCCTGCTGGCGGTCGCCGTCTACGTCGTCTCGGCCCTGTTTTGAACCTGAAGGAAATCCCCATGACCCGACTGAGTCTCGCCGCCGTCAGCCTGCTGGCCCTCGGCGCCGCCGCCTGTTCCGATCGCCAGGATGACGTGGCCATGACGCCCGAGCCGGGCGCCGCCCCGGTCGCGGTTTCCGAACAGACCGCCGAGGCCGCCACCGGCGCGGCCGCCCTGGCGTTCGGCATGACCCGCGAGCAACTGGAAGACGCCGATCTGATGTCGCTGAACAACACCGATCTGGGTGATGTCGAGACCCTGGTGCTGGACGCCAACGGGACCCTGACCCATGTCGTGGTCGAGCTGGAAGGGCCGGGCGACCTGAAGAAGGTCGTGCCGCTGGCCAATCTGGGCGTGGGCGAACAGGTCGACGGCAGTTCCAAGGACCTGACCACGGACCTGACCGCGGCGCAGTTGACGGCCCTGCCGGACTGGTCCCCGCCGACGCAATAACCACGCCGGACGCTTGACCGCCTTCGCAGGTGCGGTCATTGCGCGGGTATGAACATCCTGCTGGTGGGATCGGGCGGTCGCGAGCACGCCCTGGCGTGGAAGATCGCCCAGTCGCCGCTCGTGCGGCGACTGGTTATCGCGCCCGGCAATCCGGGCATGGACAGACTGGGCGAGCGCGTGCCGCTGAAGGTCACGGACGCGGACGGTCTGTGCGCCCTGGCGCGCGAGATGAAGGCCGATCTGGTGGTGGTAGGGCCGGAGACGGCGCTGGAGGCCGGGCTGGCCGACCGGCTGGCGACGGCCGGCATCCCCTGTTTCGGACCGACGAGGAAGGCGGCCCAGCTGGAGACCTCCAAGGCCTTCTCCAAGGGCTTCATGGAGCGGCACGAGATCCCGACGGCGGGCTACGGCGTCTATGAACGGCTGCACGAGGCGCGCCAGGCGCTGTCGGTGTTCAAGCCGCCGTATGTGATCAAGGCGGACGGCCTGGCCGCGGGCAAGGGCGTCGCCATCTGTCCCAACAAGCGCGAGGCCGAGGGCGCGATCGAACACATGCTGGGCGGGCGCTTCGGCACCGCCGGGGCGCGGGTGGTGATCGAGGAGTTCATGGACGGCGAGGAGGGCTCGCTGTTCGCCGTCTGCGACGGGACCCGCGCCGTCCTGCTGGGCGGGGCCCAGGATCACAAGCGGGCCTATGACGGCGACCTGGGCCCGAACACGGGCGGCATGGGCAGCTATTCGCCGGCCCCGGTGTTCACCCAGGCGCTGGTCGAGACGGCCGAGCGCGAGGTCGTCGGGCCGGTCATGGCCGGCATGGCGCGCGAGGGCATGCCCTATCGCGGCGTGCTGTATGTCGGACTGATGGCCACCGCCGAGGGACCGAAGGTGGTCGAGTTCAACGCCCGCTTCGGCGACCCGGAATGCCAGGTGCTGATGA
>CAZGPS010000107.1:0-8421 GCA_964527675.1 uncultured Brevundimonas sp.
GCACAACAGTTCGCGGACCCCGTACCGATGCAGAAACTGCTCGCCTCCCTCCTGACCGCCGCCGCCGTGGCCGGATTCGCCCTTCCGGCGGCCGCCCAGTCGCGGATCAAGGACATCGCCGCCATCGAGGGCGTCCGCACCAACCAGCTGGTCGGTTACGGCCTCGTGGTCGGGCTGAACGGCACCGGCGACAGCCTGCGCAACTGTCCCTTCACCCGCCAGTCGCTGGAAGGCATGACCGAGCGACTGGGCGTCAACATCCGCGGCTCCAACGCCAACTCCAAGAACATGGCGGCCATCATGGTCACCGGCGAACTGCCGCCCTTCGCCACCCCGGGCTCGCGCATCGATGTCAGCGTCTCGTCGATGTGCGACGCCAAGAGCCTGCTGGGCGGCACCCTGCTGGTCACCAGCCTGCAAGGCGCCGACGGCGAGGTCTATGCGGTGGCGCAAGGCTCGATCCAGACGGGCGCGGTCTCCGCCTCGGGCGGTTCGGGCTCGTCGGTGACGCGCGGCGTGCCGACCGCCGGGCGCATCGCCTCGGGCGCCACGGTCGAGCGTGAGACCGGCTTTCAGCTGGCCAATATGAACGAGGTGCGGCTGACGCTGCGCAATCCGGACTTCACCACGGCTCAGCGCGTCGCGGCCGCCATCAACCAGACCTATCCGAACACGGCGCTGGCCGAGAACGGCACGGTCGTCGCCCTGCGCTCGCCGGGCCAGATGGGCATGGCCGGCTTCCTCAGCCGGGTCGAGAACCTGCCGGTCCACGTCGATGCGCCGGCCAAGGTGATCATCGACGAGGTGAACGGCGTCATCGTCATGGGCGACGCGGTGCGGGTCTCCACCGTCGCCATAGCCCAGGGCAATCTCACAGTCTCGGTGCAGGAAACGCCGCTCGTCAGCCAGCCTGAACCGTTCAGCCGGGGCGGCCAAACCGTGGTCGTTCCGCAATCGGATGTGTCCGTCGAGGAGGAGCTGGGCCGACAGATGCGCATCATCGGCGGCGGCGCGTCCCTGTCTGACCTCGTCAACGGCCTGAACGCTCTCGGCGTCAGCCCGCGCGACATGATCAGCATCCTGCAGGCCATCAAGGCCGCCGGCGCCCTGCAGGCCGACATCGAGGTGATGTGAGCATGAGCGACCTTGCCCCCTCCCCCGCCCTGCTTCAGTCGGCGCCGCCGACGCCGGTCGCCACCGCGCGGATGCGCGAGACCGGTGAGGCCTTCGAGGCTTCCTTCCTCGCCCAGATGCTGAAGCCGATGTTCGAAGGGCTGTCGACCGACGGCCCGTTCGGCGGCGGCGAGGCCGAGAGCACCTGGCGCAGCTTCATGATCGAGGCCATGGCCAAACAGACCGTCAAGGCCGGCGGCATCGGCCTCGCCGACCAGGTCGTCGCCCAGATGCTGAAAATGCAGGAACAGAGCCAGTGACCGGAACCGCCGAACTCAACGCCACCGCCCGCGTCCGCCAGTTGATCGACCTGACCGAGCGGCTCACCGCCAGCCTCGGGGCCGAGGCGAAGGCCTTCGAGGCGCATCGCCCGCAGGACGCGGCCGCCACCCTGGCCGGCACCCAGGACCTCGCCAACGCCTACCGCCGCGAGTCGGCCCAGGTGAAGGCCAACCCCGACGTCCTGGCGGCGGCGCCGGCGGGCGAACGCGCGGCCCTGATCCGCGTCACCGAAGCCTTCGAGACCATTCTGACGCGGCACTCCCACGCCATCGAGGCGGCGCGGATCATCTCCGAGGGTCTGGTCCACACCATCGCCGCCGAGGTGGCGGCGCAACGCGGCAGCCCGTCGGCCTACGGCGCCAGCGGTCGGGCCAACGCCGGCGACGGCCGGGCTGTGGCGTTCAACCGCACCGCCTAGGTTCGCGTTAAGGCTGTTCGTGCAGCCAATCTTTCTCTCTCCCGACGAAAGTCGGGGGCATGGACACCAAATCGCGCCTGCTGGGTCTCGCCTTCGCCTCGGCGGACGTCTTGCTTGAACTCGATGGGTCGCGGCATGTCGTCTTCGCCGTCGGCGCCGGCCCGCTGGCAGGCGTCGACCCGGCCACCGCATGGCTGGGCGTTTCTCTCGACGAAATGTTGGGGGAGACGAGCCGCGCCGTTGTGGCCGAGGCGCTGGCGCAGATGACCCCCGGCGTCCGGTTGCCGCCGGTGGACATCCAGATCGTTTGCCCCGACCAGCACATACGGCGCGCGCGATTGCGCCTGTTCGAACTGCCAGAGCTCAGCCCCGCGATTTCCTGCGCCCTGACCTGGGAAGGCCCGGCCTTCAGCATGGACATCCCCAGTTCGCCGCGCCTTCTGGACGCACAGGGACTGATGAACCGCGTCCGCAGCGCCCTCGAAGCCCCCCCGCCCCAGGCGGCCCCGCTCGCGGTCTCCTTCGTCGAGGTCGTAGGGCTGGCGGGGGGCGACGAGCCGCACCGGCGCGCCAAGGCCCGGGTCGAGGCTGTGCTCCAGACGGCCTCGCTGGACGGCGCCAGCGCCGGCCGGCTGGGCGATGAGCGCTTTGCCGTGGTCTGCGCCGCCGGAGACGCACGCGATGTGGCCGCAGAGATCCGCCAGGCCGGCGAGATCGAGGGCCTCGTTCTCGCCGTCGAGGCCCTGGCCGCCGCCGTACCCGGCGACATACCCCCGGGCGTCGGCCTGAAGGCGCTGCGCTTCGCGCTCGAACTCTATATCCGCCAGGGCGGCGCAGCACGGCCCGATCTCGCCTTCTCGGACAGTCTGCGACAGACGCTGAAGGAGGCCGACCAGTTTCGCGCCCTTGTCCGCGGCCGGAAATTCCAGCTGCACTACCAGCCGATCGTCGACCTCGCGACGCGGGCGACGCATCATTTCGAGGCCCTCGCCCGACTCGACGGCGACACCGGGCCGGCCGAAACTATCCGCATGGCGGAAGAACTCGGTCTGATCGAGGGGTTCGATCTGGCCGTGGCCGAGAAGACCCTGCGCCAACTCGAACGTCCCGGCTTCGGCCTGACGCGGGTGGCGATCAATGTCTCGGGAGCCTCATTGGCCAGTGACGCCTATGTGGCCGGGCTGTTGCGCATGACCGCGCCCACGCCGGCCATATGCAGGCGGCTGATCGTCGAGGTCACGGAAACCTCGGCTATCAGCGACCTCGACGGCGCGAACCGGCGGCTGCAGGCCCTGCAGAAGGCCGGTATCCGGATCTGCCTCGACGATTTCGGCGCCGGCGCCGCCTCATATGACTATCTGCGTCGGTTGACGGCGGACACGATCAAGATCGACGGAACCTTCGTGAAGGATATCGCCAGCGAGCGTGCGCGCACCCTGATCGCCCACCTGGTCAAACTCGCCGGCGACCTCGGCATGACCACCATCGCCGAAATGGTGGAGACCGAGGAACAGGCGCGGATGGTGCAGGCGTTGGGCGTCGAATTCGGCCAGGGCTGGGCCTTCGGCCGGCCGACGTCGGAGCCGGTCGTGCGGTCGCCGGAACCGGCCACCGCTCGTCGCGTCGGCTCGATTACGGCCTGGGGCTGACCAGAACGATCGTCCGCTCGACGCCGATCGCGGCGAGGAAGTCCGGGTCGTGGCTGACCACGATCACCGCGCCGTCCCATGCGGCCAGCGCCGCCTCGACCGCGGCGATCGAGTCAAGGTCCAGATGATTGGTGGGCTCGTCAAGGATCAGCAGTTGCGGCGGCCGGGCCGCCGTCATGATGCAGGCCAGGGCGGCGCGCAACCGCTCCCCGCCGGAAAGCGTCCCCACTACCCGCTGCGCCATCGTATTGCGAAAGAGAAAGCGGGCCAGGGCGGCGTAGGCCTCATTCGGCGTCGCCGCCGGATTGAGCCGGCCGTAGGCCTCGATCAGGGTTTCATCCGGCTTGAGCACGGCGGCGTCCTGGTCCAGCAAGGCCGCCGCGACGGGACGTTCGACCTGGCCGCCGCCCGGTTCCAGCTGGCCCGCGATCAGCCGCAGCAGGGTAGACTTGCCGGCGCCGTTGGGGCCCCTGATCGCCACGCGCTCGGGTCCGGTTATCCGCAGCGAGATCGGGCCGACGATTCGCCGCCCGTCTGGCGCGTCCCATGCCGCCTCGTCCAGCGTCAGCACGGCGCGCCCGGCGGACAGTCCTGTTTCAGGCATGGGAAGGTTCATGGCCCGCACCCTCTCGACCCGTTGACGCGCCTCGGAGAGTTCGACCTCGATCGCCTCGGCGCGACGCCGGGCCAGCAGGTTTTCGCGGGCTCCGGAATTCTCGGCCCGTTCAGCCATCGCGCCGAGCAGGATCTTCGGCTCCGATTTCCGCGCCGCGAAGGCGCGCCCGGCCTTGTCGCGTCTGGCCTTCTTCTCCAGCGCCGTCTGGCTCTCGCGCTGTATCCGGGCCGCGCTGCGCTCCGCGACATCCAGATCCCGTTCCGCCGCCGCACGCTCCACGGCCTTTCGTTCGGCGTACAGGTCATAGCCCCCGCCGTGGATGGCGACGCCGAGTCCCGACAGCTCGACAATCCGGTCCATGCGCCGCAGCAGGGCCCGGTCGTGGCTGACCACCACCGCCCCGCCCTTCCAGCGCGCCAGCAAATCGGCGATGGCGGCGCGGCCGTCGGCGTCCAGATGATTGGTTGGCTCGTCCAGCACCAGCAGGTCCGCCTGATCCAGCAATAGGGCGGCCAGGCGCACGCGGGTCTGTTCCCCGCCGCTGAGGGTCGAGGCGGGACGATCTGCATCGAGCCCGGCCAGGCCGACATCGGCCAGCGCGCCTTCGATGCGTTCCTCTATCGTCCAGTCGGCCTCGGCGAGATCGTCCGGCCCGCCCTCGCCCGCGAGCACCCGTCGCACCACGGCCATGGCCGGTGCGACTCCCAGCAGCTCCAGCACGGTCTCGCCGGGTCGGGCGTCGCGTCTCTGCGCCAGCCAGCCAACCCGGCCGGCGCGCGCGACCGCGCCTTCGGCGGGCTCGGACAGGCCGGCGACGAGGCGCAGCAGAGTGGTCTTGCCGGAGCCGTTGCGGCCGACGACGCCGGTGCGCTCACGCCCGAAGGCGAGGCTCAGGTCGGAGAATAGGGTGTGGCCGTCAGGCGTCCGGGCCGCGACGCGATCGAGCGTCACGAATGCGGATGGGGACGGGCTTGGGGCGAGGCTGGGTGAGGACATGGACAAACGCGAGCAGCGAAGCGGAAAGGGCGAAACCAATTCCCAGTGCGCTGATCATGTTCGTCGGGCCTCCGGTTAACTCACTCGAAGGCGATAGAATGGGTGGGAAGCCGGCGCGTCGCAAGCCATTTCGCCTGGCAGGCGCTCTGACGAAACCGTGACCAGCCCCGGCGGGATGAGACTGCGGCGCTGCGACCGCTGGCCCCCAAGGGCCCCCACCCCTAGAGGACAGGGCATGACCCCTCCTGCCGACCTCCAGGACTCCGCCGGCCGCCGGGAGGCGATCGTCGCCCGGATTCGGGCTGAAACCGGCATCGACGAGGCCATGATCGCCAGGCTGGTCGACGGCTTCTATGACCGGGTTCGCGCCGATCTGCTGCTCGGGCCGGTGTTCGCAGCGCGCATCAAAGACTGGGGTCCGCATCTGGAGCAGATGCGGCTTTTCTGGTCGTCGGTGGCGCTGATGAGCGGAGCCTATCACGGACGGCCGATGCCGAAGCATCTGCCCCTGCCCGTCGACGCCCGGCATTTCGACCGCTGGCTGGAGCTGTTCGAGGCCACGGCCCGCGATCTCTGCCCGCCCACCGCCGCCGAGCACTTCATCGAGCGCGCCCGCCGTATCGCCGAGAGTCTGGAGCTGGGCATCGCCGGCGCCAACGGCGTTCTGCTGGGCAAGGGAGAGCGATATCTGAGGCCGACGGAAGCGTGGACGCCGGCAGACTGAACAGCCTGCGAGAGCGGTCCTGCTGCCACCCGTTGTCAGCAGGCCAGCGCAGGCCGACAATGTTCCCACATTGTTCTTGCTGATTTGGGCGAATTGATCCCCATATAGCGTCGTCGCGCCGGACCTTACCGGTTCCCGCCGCGTTCCCGGATTCCCCAGTCTTCAGGCCTCATGACCGAAAAGCACAACTTCATCCGCGTGCGCGGCGCCCGCGAGCACAATCTCAAGGGCGTGGACATCGACATCCCGCGCGAACAGCTCGTGGTCATGACCGGCCTTTCCGGGTCGGGCAAAAGCTCGCTCGCCTTCGACACCATCTATGCCGAGGGCCAGCGCCGCTATGTCGAGTCCCTGAGCGCCTACGCCCGCCAGTTCCTGGAACTGATGGGCAAGCCGGATGTCGATCTGATCGAGGGCCTGTCGCCGGCGATCTCGATCGAACAGAAGACCACTTCGAGGAACCCGCGCTCGACCGTCGGCACGGTGACCGAGATCCACGACTATATGCGCCTTCTGTGGGCGCGCGTGGGCGTGCCCTATTCGCCCGCCACCGGCCTGCCGATCGAGAGCCAGACCATCTCCATGATGGTCGACAAGCTGACCGCCCTGCCCGACGGCGAGCGTCTGATGCTGCTGGCCCCGGTCGTGCGCGGCCGCAAGGGCGAATACCGCAAGGAAATGGCGGAGTGGCAGCGCGCGGGCTTCCAGCGCGTCAAGATCGACGGCGAATACTACGCCATCGAGGACGCGCCGACGCTGGACAAGAAGTTCAAGCACGACATCGACATCGTCGTGGACCGGATCGTCACCAAGGCCGGACTGGAAAGCCGCTACGCCGACAGCCTGCAGACCGCGCTCGGCCTCGCCGACGGCATCGCCGTGGCCGAATGGGCCAACCTCACTGAGGGCGAGACCGAACCGCGCCGCCTGACCTTCTCCGAAAAATTCGCCTGCCCGGTCTCGGGCTTCACCATCAGCGAGATCGAGCCGCGGCTGTTCTCGTTCAACAACCCCTTCGGCGCCTGCCCGACCTGCGACGGCCTGGGCGTCAAGCTGGCCTTCGACGCCGATCTGGTCATCCCGGACCGCGACAAGACCCTGCACAAGGGCGCCGTGGCCCCGTGGTCGCGCGGCCCGTCGCCCCTCTACACCCAGACCCTGCAGTCGCTCAGCCGCCACTACGGCTTCTCGATGGATGTGGCCTGGCGCGACCTGCCGGAAAAGGCCCAGGCCGTGATCCTGCGCGGCACCGGGTCCGAGAAGATCAAATTCACCTATGACGACAACGCCCGCAAATATGAGGTCTCCAAGGCCTTCGAGGGCGTGCTGCCGAACCTCGAGCGGCGCTGGCGCGAGACCGATTCCTCCTGGGTGCGCGAGGAGCTGGGCCGGTTCCAGTCCGAGACCCCGTGCGAGGCCTGCGGCGGCAAACGCCTCAAGCCCGAGGCCCTGGCGGTCAAGATCGCGGCCACCGACATCGCCGAGGTCTCATGGCTGTCGATCAAACAGGCCCACGACTGGTTCACGGCCCTGAACGACAAGCTGACCGACAAGCAGATGGAGATCGGCCGTCGGGTCCTGAAGGAGATCACCGACCGCCTGCGCTTCCTCAACAATGTCGGCCTGGACTATCTGAGTCTGTCGCGCGCCTCGGGCACCTTGTCGGGCGGCGAGAGCCAGCGCATCCGGCTGGCGTCGCAGATCGGCTCGGGCCTGACCGGCGTGCTCTATGTCCTCGACGAGCCCTCCATCGGCCTGCACCAGCGCGACAACTCCCGCCTGCTGGAAAGCCTCCGCGGCCTGCGCGACCTCGGCAATTCCGTGCTCGTCGTGGAGCATGACGAGGAGGCGATCCTGACCGCCGACTATGTCATCGACATGGGGCCGGCCGCCGGCGTCCACGGCGGCGAGGTCTGCGCCCAGGGCACCCCGGCCGAGGTCATGGCCAACCCCAACTCCCTGACCGCCAAATACCTGACGGGCGAGCGCGAGATCGAACTGCCGCCCGAAGGCCGACGGCCCATCGACCGCAAGAAGATGCTGCGCATCTCGGGCGCCACCGGCAACAATCTGAAGAACGTCACCGGCGAGATTCCCGCCGGCGTCTTCACCTGCATCACCGGCGTGTCCGGCGGGGGCAAGTCGACCTTCACCATCGAGACCCTCTACAAGGCCGCGGCCCGCCGGCTGCACAACGCCTCGGACGCCCCGGCCCCCTTCGACCGCATCGAGGGGCTGGAGATGTTCGACAAGGTCATCGACATCGACCAGTCGCCCATCGGCCGCACCCCGCGCTCGAACCCGGCCACCTACACCGGCGCCTTCGGTCCCATCCGCGACTGGTACGCCGGCCTGCCCGAGTCAAAGGCGCGCGGCTACGGCCCCGGCCGCTTCAGCTTCAACGTCAAGGGCGGTCGCTGCGAGGCCTGCCAGGGCGACGGCCTGATCAAGATCGAGATGCATTTCCTGCCCGACGTCTACGTCACCTGCGACGTCTGCAAGGGCAAGCGCTACAATCGCGAGACGCTGGAAATCGTCTTCAAGGGCAAGTCGATCAGCGACG
>CAZGPS010000108.1:0-8398 GCA_964527675.1 uncultured Brevundimonas sp.
GCCTCGCGCTTGTCGTGCAGCTTCTTGCCCTTGGCCAGGGCGATCTCGATCTTCGCCTTGCCGGCCTCGTTCAGATACAGCTTGACCGGAATGATGGTCTGGCCGTCGCGCTGGACCGCGCCGATGAATTTGTCGATCTGCTTGCGGTGCAGCAGCAGCTTCCGGTGCCGCCGCGGTTCGTGGTTGAAGCGGTTGGCCTGTTTGTAGGGCGGGATGTCGGCGTTCACGAGCACGATCTCGCGCCCCTCCACCGCAGCATAGCTCTCGGCGATATTGGCCCGGCCGTCGCGCAGCGCCTTGATCTCGGTGCCCAGCAGCTGGATCCCGGCCTCGGTATAGTCCTCGAGGAAATAGTCGAACTTCGCCCGGCGGTTCTCGGCGATGATCTTGGTCTTGGGTTTCTCGGCGGCCATTCCCGCCCTCCTACACGCTCCGTCCGCCGGCGCGAAGCGGCCGCGTCCCGATCCGTCCGATTCTGACGCGCCGCCCGGCGGTCGCCGCCTTCAGCATCGGCGACCGGCCGAAGCGGACTCTAGAGACTCATCGGACTCATTTTTTCGCATTTTACCCGGGTTTAAAGCCCGGCGTCCGCCATCGCCCGCTCGATCGCCGGCTTCACCGCGTCGGCCGTCGGAGCCAGCGGCAGCCGCACCTCCTCGGTGCACAGCTGCAGCCGCGACAGGGCGTATTTTGCCGGCGACGGCGAATTGTCGAGGAACAGCGCCTTGTGCAGGCCGATCAGCCGGTCCTGCCAGTCGCGCGCCGTGGCGTAGTCCCCGGCCGCGGCCGCCTCGTACATGGCTGCCATGGCCTCGGGCGCGACGTTGGAGGTGACCGAGATCACCCCGACCCCGCCCTGCGCCTGATAGCCGAGGAAGCTGGGATCATCCCCCGAGATCAGGTCGAACTGCTGGTCGCGGATATTGGCCCGCATCCAGCTGACCCGGCCCAGGTCGCCCGTGGCGTCCTTGATGCCGACGATGTTGGGATGCGCCGCCAGTCGCGCCACCGTCTCATTGGCCAGATCGACCCCGGTCCGGCCTGGCACATTGTACAGCAGCACCGGCAACTGAACCGCCTCGCCGATGGCCTCGAAATGCGCCGCCAGCCCGGCCTGGGATGGCCGGTTGTAATACGGCGTCACGACCAGCGCCCCGTCGGCTCCCACGGTCTTGGCGTGGCGCACCAGCTCGATGGCCTTGTCGGTCGCCGAAGCGCCCGCTCCGGCGATCACTCGCACCCGGCCGGCGGCGATCTCGACGCACAGCTCCACGACCCGCCTGTGCTCATCCAGGTGCAGGGACGCGCTCTCACCGGTCGTGCCCATCGGGACGACGCCGTGAACCCCGGCCGCGATCTGGCGTTCCAGCAGCGTCCTGAAGGCGGCTTCGTCCACCTTTCCGTCACGAAGTGGTGTGATCAGGGCGGTGATCACGCCCTTGAACAAAGGGGCGGTCATTGAAACGATGGTCCTGCGTGGGATGGGGCGATTTCGCCCTGAAGCGAAGCGCGGGAGGTTAGGTTGCCGGCGAAGCCGCCGCAACTCTCACGGAATGGGAATTGGACACGGAATGATCGCTACCAGCCTCGCGGCCGCCCTGGCTCTGCTCGCCCCCGCGCCCGAATCGCTGGTTCCGTCGCAGACGCCCTATGCGGCCGTGGCCCCGCAGGGGACCCAATCCCCTACGCTGAACGATCAGGACACCGCCCTCTTCCGCCAGGGCCTGGCCCAGGCCCGCGCCCGCGACGTCATCGGCGCGCGCTCGACGGCCTCCCAGATCGGCGACCCGGCCGCCCGCAAACTGGTCGAATGGGCCCTGCTCGACACCTCGGCCCAACAGATGTCATGGAGCGACCTGTCCGCCGCGCAGACGGCCTTCGCCGGCTGGCCCCGCGCGGACAGCCGCCGGACGGCGGCCGAGCGGGCGCTGGACCTGGCCTACGCCGGCCCGGACGCCGCCCTCGCCCTGTTCGCGCAGACGCCGCCGACCACGGCTGAAGGCGCCATCGCCCTGGCTGACGCCCTTGAGCAGCGCGGCCGCCGCGATGAGGCCCGGAGCCTGATCACCGAATGGTGGCGCACCCGGTCCTTCGACGAGGCGGTGCAGACCCGCATCCTGACCCGCTGGAGCGGCTGGCTGACCCAGGCTGACCACGAGGCGCGCCTGAATATGCTGCTGCTCGGCCCGCACGGCCCGGCCACCCGCGCCATCGCCCAGATGGTCTCGACGGAGCGCCGCGCCGTGGCCGAGGCGGCCATGGCCTTGCGCAGCGCCTACAGCCCCGACGCCGTCGTCGCCGGCCTGAGCCCCGCCCAGGCGATGGACCCGGCCATTGTTCTCGAGCGGATCCGCCTCCTGCGTTCGCAAAGCCGTCAGTCCGAGGGCTTCGCCCTGCTGGCCGCCCTGCCGCTCGCCCCGTCGCACACCGAGGGTCAGAACACCCTGTGGAGCGAGCGCCGCAACTACTTCCTCGACGCGCTGGAGCGGCGCAACTGGCAGGCGGCCTATGACGCCATGGCCGGCCACGGCTTCCCCTCGGGCGAGCGCAAGGTCGATGCCGAATTCTTCGCCGGCTGGGTCGCCCTGACCAAGCTCAACGACCCCGCCCGCGCCGCCAGTCACTTCGAGATCCTGCGGCAGTCGTCCTCGACGCCGATCACCCAGGGCCGGGCCCTGTACTGGCTGGGCCGGGCCGCTGAGGCGCGGGGCAACACCCCGGCGGCCGTCGAATTCTATCGCGGCGGCGCCCAGCACATCCAGACCTTCTACGGCCAGCTGGCCGCCGAGAAGGCCGGTATCACCACCCTGACCCTGCCCGGCGATCCCGCGCCGACGGACGCCGAACGCGCCGCCTTCGAGGCCAATGAGCTGGTGCGCGCCCTGCGCATCCTCGGCGAGACCGGCGAGACCAGCCTGTTCCGGGTCTTCGCCTATCAGCTCGACGACGACCTGCCGGGCGCGCCGGAGCTGGCCCAGCTGATGGACCTGTCGCGCGCCTATGGCGAAGGCTTCACCGCCATGATGGTCGGGCGCGCCGCCAGCCAGCGCGGCTTCCTGATGCCCGAGCGCCAGTATCCGATCCAGATCCCGCCCACCGTCGCCGGGGCGGCGCCGCTGGAGTTCACCCTCGCCATCACCCGTCAGGAGTCCAGCTTCGACCCCCGCGCCCGCTCCGGCGCCGACGCGCGCGGCATGATGCAGTTCCTGCCCGCCACCGCCTCGATGGTGGCGCGCCAGTTGGGCATGCCCTACTCGCCCGAGCGCCTGTGGGAGCCGGACTACAATATGACGCTGGGCAGCTATCACCTCGGCGACCTGACCAATCGCTTCGGCGGTTCGATGCTGCTGACCACGGTCGGCTACAACGCCGGCCCGGCCCGGCCGCCCCAGTGGATCGCCCGCTGCGGCGACCCGCGCGGCGGCCAGGTCGACCCTGTCGACTTCATCGAATGCGCCCCCTTCACCGAGACGCGGAATTATATGATGCGGGTGATGGAAAACATGTCCGTCTACAAGGCCCGGCTGAACGGCGGGTCAGCGCCGCTGACCCTGTCCGACGATCTGCGCCGGGGCGCGGCGGCGGGCCCGCGGCCCTACGCGCCCTGAGCCGCCACGGGTCGTCGGCCGGCGGACAACAGGGGCCCGTCGGGGCCCTCGACCCAGCGCGCGGTCAGGCTGAACACCCGGCTGAGAATATCGGGATTCAGCGCTTCCATGGCCGTCCCGTCCGCCGCCACCATCCCCTGGTTCAGCACGATCACCCGGTCCGCGAACCGCGCCGCCAGCGGCAGATCATGCAGGCTGGCCAGCACCGCCTGCCCGGCTCCGGCCCGCGCCCTCAGCCGCTCCAGCACCATCAGCTGGGCCTCAGGGTCCAGTCCGGCGATCGGCTCGTCGACCAGCAGCGCCCGGGCGTCGGTGGCCAGCGCTCTCGCCAGGAGAACCCGCGCCCGTTCGCCGCCTGACATCTCAGCCACGCCGCGATCCGCCAGGCGCCCCGCCTCGACCTCGACCAGCGCCTCCAACGCCCGCGCCAGAGCCTCATCGGCGCCGAGGAAGGGCGCGCCCAACGCCGCCACCTCGACTGCGGGCAGATTCCAGGCAATGCGCCGCTCCTGAGGCAGGTACGCCGCCAAACCGGCCCGCGTTCGTAAAGACAGGCCCGCGACGTCCTCGCCGCCCAGCAGCGCCCGGCCACCCGTCAGCGGCAGCAGCCCCGCCAAAGCCCGGATCACGCTCGACTTGCCGGCCCCGTTGGGTCCCACCAGCGCCACCAACTCCCCCGCGTCGACCGACAATGACACCGCGTCCAGAACCGTCCGCCCGCCCAGACGGGCCGACGCGCCCTCGAGCGCCAGCGCGCTCACAGCCGCCACTCCCGCGCCGCCCGCCATGCGATCAGGGCGAACAACGGCGCTCCGACCAGGGCCGTAAAGACCCCCAGCTTCAGCTCCTGATCGGTCGGCGTCAGACGCGCCATAAGGTCGGCGAGGACCAGCATCAAACCTCCCGCAAGCGCCGACGGCAGCAACAGTCGGGCGGGATCTCCCCGTACAGCGGCGCGCACCAGATGGGGGGCGGCCAAACCGACGAAGCCGATCACCCCGGCCACGGCCACGGCGGCTCCGGTCGCCAGCGCCGCCGCCAGAAGCGCCAGCAGCCGCAGCCCGGCCATGGGCAGGCCCGAGGTCCGCGCGGTCTCCTCGCCCAGGCTGAGCATGCGCAGGCCCGGCGCCGCACAGGCCGCCAGCACAGCCGCCACCAGAACGGGCGGCGTCACCCAGGCGACATCCACCCAGCTGCGGTTCTGCACCGAGCCGAGCAGCCAGCTCATCACCTCGGCCGAGGCGATCGGGGACGGCGAGAGGTTGAAGATCAGGGCCGTGGCCGCGCCGGCGAAGCTGGACACCGCCACCCCGAACAGAATTAGGGCCTCCGGCGACCGCACCCGCGCCGAGAACAGCACCAGCAGCCCTCCTGCGATCCCGGCCCCGACCAGGGCCGCCAGCTCAACCGCGCCCGGCAACGCCGCCCATCCCAGCACGATGGCCCCGGCCGCGCCGAGCGCCGCCAGCGCCGAAACGCCCAGAACGCCAGGGTCGGCAAGAGGATTGCGCAGCAGCCCCTGCATTACGGCGCCCGATAGACCCAGCGCCGCGCCAACCATCAGGGCCGTGGCCGCGCGCGGCGCCCGCACCGCCCACAGCACCTCGGCGGGGCCGGACGTTGGCTCAGTGAAGGCCGCGCGCCACTGCGACGCATTGAAGGCGGTTTCGCCCAGCATGACTGCGGCGACGACCGCTGCTGCGATCATCACGGCGAGAATGAGGGACAGACGGCCGGCGCCGGTCGCGCTCATTGGCGCGCCTTGAGCAGGGCGGCCGCGTCGGCCGCGAACCAGGCGGGGCAGGTCAGGCTGGAGGCGGGCAGGCTGGCCGCCACCCTGCCCTTCGCCGCCGCCCGCACGACCGGATGTCGCCCCGGGCCGCGCCAGTCGCCGCGCACCTGATCAAAGAAGCCAAGCACGAACCGCGCCGGGGGGGACAGGGCGATGCTCTCGACGCTGACCGGAGCGAAGCCCGGCGCCGCAAGATTGGTCAGGCCGGCGGCCCTGAAGATAGCGTCAACCAGGGTGCCCCGTCCCGCTGTGAACCCGCCGGCGGTCAGATACAGGGCGGAGCGCGGCCTTGACGAGACCGGCGCCGCCTCCCGCAGCCGGGCATCCATCCGATCGATCAGGGCCTCGCCGCGGGGAGCGGCCCCGACCTCATGCGCCACAGCCCTGATATTGGCGCGCACGCCCTCGAAATCGGTGGCCTCGCTGACTGTAACGGTGCGCACCCCGCTCGCTTCCAGTCGGGCCAGCATACGGGCGTCGCCACCCCAGTAACGGATCACGACATGGGGCCGGAAGCCGACGGCGGCCTCAAGGGTCGGGCGGATGCGCAGGCGGTTTGCGGCGGCCTGGCGCAGCCACGCGTCTGGATCATCCGCCCGGGGCGAGAGGGCGAGCAGAGCGTCCGGCGCGAGGGCGAGGGCGTACTGGTCCCCGCACTGATCCAGCGACATGACGCGGAGCCGGTCCTGGTTCGCGCGGGCCGGGCTGGCCATACACAGGCCGAGCGCGACCGCCGCAGCAATCAATAGCCGCCTGCGGTCCATCACGACCTGAGCAGGCCGGCGAACAGGCCGTCCAGCAAGGTGTCGACCAGGCGCTCCTGCGCCACCCAGTCGAAATAGGGCTTGGTGATCACCAGCGACACGACGCCATGCGCGCCCGCCCACAAGGCCTGGGCCGTGGTCGCGGCGTCCCCGCGCAAGCGTCCCGCCGCGGCGGCCTCCTCGACGACAGCCTCGAACGACCGGAACAGTTCCTGGCCCAGCTCGCGCGCAGCCGACTGGGCGCCATCGCGAAGTTCAACCGGGCGAGTCATGTAAACCAGCCGATAGGCATTGGGGTTGGCGAAACCAAAGGCGATGTACGCTCGCAGCATTCGCCTGAGCCGCGCCTCCGGGTCCGCCGGACCGGTGAGAATCTCGGCGTTCGCCTCCATCAGGGTCCTGAAAGCCTGACGACAGATCTCGTGCAGAATTTCGCCCTTCTCGGCGAAATGCATATAGAGCGCCGTGGAGGACAGACCGACCTCGTCGGCGATCTTGCGGATCGTCGCGCCTTCGTAGCCGTGTTCGACAAAGATGCGTTCCGCGGCGGCCAGAATTTCGGCGCGACGGGCGTGACCCTCGCCCTTGGGCTTGCGCTGGGATCGCGGGTTCAGGGCGGCGGGGGCGGTCACGTGAGGCGAAACTCCGAACTCCGAAACCTGAATAGCGGCATTCCCCGCTTCGCGCCAACCGCTTGCCGCCCGCGAATCGACGCGTTAACCCTTTGTCATGGGAAGGGTGGGGATCAGCGATCTTCCAGGCTGCGCGAGTGACGCCGCGCTCTACGGACCGCCTCGCGCGAGCAGCGCAGCGTGGCGCGGCCTGTCCGGATTCCAGTGGCTCCTGCTCATCGGAGGCGCGACCGCGGTCGGGGTCATGCTCTGGACAAGTCCCGACGCGGTTACCTCGTTCGCAGTGATGGGCGCCGCCACGACCTTCCTGGCCGCCTCCGCCTGGCGGGTTTTCCTTGTGGTTCTGAGCGCCCGGCCGGCACACCGCCCCGAGTGGGCAACCGAGCTGCCGCCCTACACCGTGCTGGTCGCCCTGCATGACGAAGCAGAGGTGATGGAACAGTTGATCAGACGGCTGGCCCGCATCGACTACCCCGCTGACCGCCTGCAGGGCCTGCTGATTCTCGAGCCCCATGACCATCCTACGATCGCGGCGGCGATGGCGGCGTCGCGGCCTTCATGGCTGGACGTCTTCGTCGCGCCGCCCGGCCAGCCCCAGACCAAGCCGCGCGCCCTTAATTGCGCCCTGGCCCGGGTGAGAGGCGAATTGCTCACCGTCTATGACGCGGAGGACGAACCCGACCCGCTGCAGTTGCGAGAAGCCGCCGCTCGCTTCGCGGACGACAAGGGCGGACGTCTCGCCTGCCTGCAAGCTCCGCTGCGGATCCGCCGGAAGGGTTCGGGCACCGTCCCCTCCCCCTTCCTCGACCGCCAGTTCGCGGCGGAATACGCCAGCCTGTTCGAGACCGTTCTGCCCGGCATGGCGCGGCTGGGCCTGCCCTTTCCGCTCGGCGGGACCAGCAACCATTTCCGGGTCGATGTGCTGCGCGAGGTTGGCGGCTGGGACCCCTTCAATGTGACAGAGGATGCGGATCTTGGATTCCGCCTGTGGGACCGGGGTTGGCGGCTGGGCGTGATAGGTCGGCCGACCTGGGAGACCCCGCCGGGTCAGATATCCGACTGGCTGCCCCAGAGAACGCGATGGCTGAAGGGGTATATGCAAACCTGGGGCGTGCACACGCGGCGCCCCTGGCGGCTCGGAGCGCGGGGCGTGTTCGCCCTGCTGATGACCGTGGGTGCGTGCATCGTCTCGGCGTCGATGCACGGCCTGTCTCTTGCCTGGGTGGCCGCGACCGTGCTGGTCGCCGCGGCCGCCGGTCTGCCGCCGCAGACGCCGGCGCTGGCGCTCGGCGTCCTGATCCTCGGAGCCGCGTCGGCCTGGCTGTCGTGCGCCATGGGGGCGCGGCGGGCGGGCGTGCCCTATGGTCCCGCGGACATGATCGCCGCTCCGGCCTACTGGGCCCTGCAGAGCCTCGCCGCTGTGCACGCGGGATGGCGTCTGGTGCGCGAGCCGTTCGCCTGGGACAAGACCCGGCATCGGCGGGACGAGCCGATGGCCGAGGCGGCGGCCGCTTCCGTGCACGGCGCGCTGGACGAAGCGGCGTTCGACCGCCTATCAGCGGGCCATGCCGCCGCGCCTCAACCCGTCGCCTGAAACCCTCG
>CAZGPS010000109.1:0-8261 GCA_964527675.1 uncultured Brevundimonas sp.
GCGCTGCAACCCAAGCAACAGCTCGGTGTGCAGGCCCTGTCGATCGCCAACTCCTCCACCTCGCTGCTTCTCGGACTGTTCCGCTAAGGAACGACCGGAAGGGCGGGGCCTCAGGGTCCCGCCCGACCGATCCGCGCCGTCATACGGAGACGCCGGCTGACCGTCGGCGGAAGGAGAGATGCAGAGCAATGCCAGGATAGACCCGACCGGCGCCGTCGCCGTTCAGCCCGCCGCCGCGTCGACCGCGAGCGGCGACTTCCACGACTCACCGTTCGCGCAGGAGGCCGAGCGCGCCGCCCGCTACCGGCTGGTGATCGAGGAGGGGCCGCAATCCGGGTCCTTTATCTACAAGACGCTGGACCGGATCACCGGCGAGGTCGTCAAGCAGCTGCCGCGCGAACAGGTCGTCGACCTGATGCAGGCGGCCCAGTACAGCGCCGGCTCGGTGATCGACACCAAGGCCTGACGCCACAGCGTAGCCATCAGACCCGCCGCGCAGGAGCGATCCGCGCGGTTAAAATGCATGGTTATCGTCCGTTAACCATGTGTGCACGGTTGTTCTCATAGCCTTGGCCAAACCTGAGAGGCCGAGTCGGATGACGAACAGCGTCCATACCAACACTTCCGCCGCGATCGCGCTGCAGAACCTGACGCGCACGAATGAGCGTCTCGGAGATGTGCAGAGCCGCATCTCGACCGGACTGAAGGTCCAGGGCGCCAAGGATAACGCGGCCATCTGGGCCATCGCCCAGCAGCAGCGGGCGGATGTCGGCGCGCTGAGTGCGGTCAAGCAGAGCCTCGACCGGGCGACCTCGATCGCAGATGTAGCGCTTTCGGCCGGCGAATCGGTCTCCGACCTCCTCAATCAGCTCAAGGAAAAGGTCGTCGCGGCGAAGGATGCGTCACTCAAGACCCAATCGCGCGAACTCCTGAACGCCGACTTCCAGGCCTTGCTGAAGGCGATCGCCTCGGCGGTGGACAATGCCGCCTTTGACGGCGGCAACATTCTCAACGGTTCCCTGACGAACGGCATCACCTTCCTCGCCAATGCCGACGCCACATCGTTCGTGACCCTGACCGCCATGGATCTCAGCCTGGGCGGGTCCATCATCGAGCTTTCCACTTCCGACAGTCTGCTGACCCTCACGGGCGCGACCCAGGCCCTGAATCGTCTGGACGATTCGATCACCCAGCTGAACGCCTCGCTGGGCGGGCTCGGCGCCCAGGCCAAGCAGATCGAAGCGCACACCAGCTTTGTGACCAAGCTGGTCGACACCCTGGAATCGGGGATCGGCAATCTCGTCGACGCCGATCTCGCCAAGGAAAGCGCCCGACTTCAGGCGTTGCAGGTTCAGCAGCAGCTCGGCGCCCAGTCCCTGTCTATCGCCAACCAGGCGCCGCAGATCATCCTGTCGCTGTTCCGGAGCTAGGTTCAGACCCGGCCGGCTCCCGAACGGCCGATATAGACGGGCGCCGGCCGCCGCCGTTGGGCGCGATGACCGATACCATACAGGGCGAGCAAGGATCTCAGGGTTTCAACGAAGGCAGACATGACGCACGTCTCCTGCTTCCACGGCAGGCTTTCAACAGCCGCCGTCAGCCATTGTTCCCTGAGTCGCGTCCGGAGTCGCTCCGCGACCGGCTGTTAAGACCTCGTTACGCCCGACCGGGCACACTGGAGGCCGGGAGCGCCGTGTGATCGACAACAGCTATCTTCTGGGTTTGTTCGGCGGGTCCGCCACTACGGCGCTGGACACGACGACGGCCGCGGCCCTGAGGCAGGCGGCCCGCAAGCAGCCCACGCCGCCCTGGTCCACCAGCGCCGAACCGTCGAAGCCGGACGCCCTTGTCCGGTCGGCGCTCGGCGGGCGCAAGTTCATTGATGAGGGCGCGGCCCAGCTGGATCTGAAAAACGCGTCTGCGGACTATCGAAAGCTCTTCGCCCTCTACAAGGGGCTGGAAACGCTGAACGCCCTCGTCAATCGGTCGGCGACCAAGGGCGTCAGCAACCTTGAGCTGGCGCAGCTGACGAAGCGCTTCAGTTCCGGCATGACCGAAATCGGCTCGTGGATGTCCTCGTCGGAATTCGACGCTGTGCGGATCGTGCAGGGAACGTCGAAGACGACCAGCAAGACCACGGCTGCGGTGCCGCGCGACAGCGCCCGGGCGGTCATCGGCCCGATCCACGAAGGCTCCGCCGACACGCCGGTCGCCGCCTTCCAGGGCGACACCCGCTTCAGCATCACCATCAAGACGCCCGTGGGCATAACGGACTTCCAGACCACCGCGGTGCCGATCGACCTGGCTGACATGGGGGCCACGCCCCGCACCCTCGACAATGTCGTGATGCATATCAACGGTCAGCTCGAGGCCGCGGGCGTCGAAACCCGTTTCGGCCGCGAGCAGATCAAGGCTGAGCCGCGGACCATCCAGGTCAACGGCAAGCCGGTCACCTTGCCGGCCGGTCCGGATAAGTGGGCGCTGGTCATCCGGGGCTCATCGACAGAGACGGTGGGGTTCACGGCGGCGGAGACATCCGACGCCGTCTATGTCGTGCAGTCGTCGGGGACGGCCGGCGGCGCCCAGCTGCTGAAATTCCAGAGCGACGTCGGCACGGCTGCTGCGCCGACCGCCCCGGGCATTGGAGAAACCCACTGGGTCGAGGGCCGGTTGTCACAGGACGCCCTGCCTGACGGCGTTGAGACCGTGCGCGCCAGCGCCGTCGGGCCTGACGGCTCGTTGTGGATCGTCGCCGACGTCAAGGCTGGCCCGGACACCCAGCCGATCAAGGGTGTCCAGGACGTCGCGCTGATGAAGTATGATCCGGCCGGCCGGCTGATCGCCACGCGCACCCTGGGCGCCGCCTCGACCGCCAGCGGCTACGCCATCGCGATCGACGCCAATGGAAATGTGGCGGTCGCCGGGTCGGTCACCGGGGCGCTGAACACCAAGGCTACGGACGCAGGCAAGGCCGGCGACGTGGCGGATGTCGCCGACAGCTTCGTCACCGTGTTCGACAAGGACGGACAGGAAGTCTGGACCCAGCGGCGCGGCGCTCGCGCCGCCGACGAGGCGACTTCGGTCAGCTTTGGCGCCGACGGGACGGTCTATATCGGCGGCCGCGCCAAATCGGCCGTGACCGGCGGCGCCGCCTTGGGCGGCTGGGATGGCTACGTCCAGGCGTTCAAGGCCGGCGAGCCCTATCCGACCGCCGGCATCGTCTCGAAAGCCACGGCGACGACCCAGTTCGGGACCAGCGGCGACGACGGCGTCGACGCCATGACCATAGATGGTTCGAATCTCTACACGGCCGGCGTCGAAAACGGACGGGCCGTTGTGCGCCGCTTCACCCTCGACGCTGAGGGCGTGCCGACCCTGGCCTCGACCCGGGATCTGGGGACGATCAGCGGCGACATCGGCGGGGTGTCGGTATCCGGGGGGCAGGTGATCCTGACCGGCACGAGCCGCGACAGCGGCTTGTCCGCTGGAACAGAGACCACGGCTCACTCCGGCGGCAAGGACGTCTTCGTCGCCACCCTGTCCGCCGATCTGACGCCGGCGGCCGGCGACCGGATGACCTGGTACGGCGGGGCGGGCGACGACAGCGCCGCGGACGTCAAGGTCCACGACGGCAAGGTCTGGATCACCGGCGTCTCCGATCGGGATCCCGCGGCGGACAAGACCGATCCCACGAGGGGCTATCTCGTCCGTCTGGATCCGACGAGTGGAGCGGTTGAATACGAGCGGACCTGGTCCGGTGAAGGCGACCAGGCGCGCCCCCTGACCCTCGCCGTGGCGACGGGCGGAGCCAGTGTCCTGGACCGGCTGGGCTTCCCCCAGGGCGAAATCGACCAGAGCGACTCGAAGCGACTCGTTGACGCCACTTCGCTGCGGGTCGGCGACCGGTTCTACGTCAGTCCGGCCGACGGCGGCCGCTCGGTGTCGGTCACCATCGCCGCCAAGGACACCCTGGCCACCCTGGCCCGCAAGATCGAGATCGCCTCGAATGGCAAGCTGAAGGTGGCTGTTGTCTCCGAAGGCGGCGCCGTAACGGGCAAGGACGGCGAGATCACCACGACCACCGGCGGCTTCCAGCGGCTGTCGATCACCGCGCGTGACGCCAGATCGGGCGCGGTTCTCACCTCAGGCGAGACCGGGCGGGACGCGCTCGCGGGGCTGGGACTGTCGTCGGGCTATATCGGCGCCACGAGCGGCGACGATGTGCGCAAGACCTTTGGCCTCGACCTGTCCGGAAACCTCAGCCTTGGGGATCCCGCTTCGGTCAAGACCGCCGGAGAACGACTCCAGGCCGCGATGAAGGCCGTTCGTGACGCCTATCGGGCGCTCGATCCCGCCACCAGCGCCAAGGCGGCCGCCAGCGGCCCGGTCCCGGCCTATCTGACCAACCAGCTGGCCAATTATCAGGCCGCCCTCGCCCGGCTAACCGGCTAGACGGGCGCCGAAGGTCGTTGACGCGGTAGGCCCCGACGGGGTTATTGGACTCCCCAGCCGCGCGAGCCTTTCATGCCCCAGGACAACCGCATTCTCATCGCCATCGGCGCCGGCCTTGCGGTCGTCGCGGCGGTGGTGATCGCCCTGATCTTCTCCGGCGGCCGGGATCGCAACCCGGCTCCGCCGCCGGCCGCCCAGGGCGGACTGACGGTCGACGTCGCCGACGCCCCCGAACTGAACACGACCCGCGAGCTGCGCTGCTATGTCGATGGCCAGTTTGTCGGCATGGCCACCCTGGCCGATTGCGCGCGCCGCAATGGCGTGGCTACCGACGCCCTCGACGTCGGCGTCGATGAGACCGGCGCCCTCGTGGCCCTGCCGGCCGCTCCCGCCATGGCCCCCCCGATCGAGATGGTGGACGCTGCGCCGCAGCCTGCGCCCGAGACGCCGGACCGGGTCCAGTCCGCACAGCCGCAGACCCCGGCCGCCGCGGGTGCGCAATGCCTGCGCTATACCGGGTCTGACTGGCGCGCCGTGTCCTCAAATATGAGCCTGAACGCCTGCGTCCAGGCGCTCTATTCCGGCACCTGCGTCCAGCCCGGCGACGCCCAGTATGGCCGTTGGGGCAATACGACCCTGCGCCTCGTGCCCCGCCGCGTCGAGCAGTCGCCTGACAACAACCGCTTCCGCACCCTGGTCGAACAGGACCGCAGCTGCCAGTTCCCGGACCTCCGTTGATGACCCGTGTTTCCTTCCTGTTGGCGGCCGGCGCCGGCGTCCTTGTCCTCGCCGCCTGTAACAATGCGGTGGAGGCGCCGTACGAACCCGGCGTCTGCTTCGCCGTGGAAGCCGGTTCACCGGGCGAGGCTCCGGTCTTCAACAAGCTGGCGGACAATCAGCCCCAGATCGAACACTGCGCCGCGCGCCTTGAGGAGATGCGGCTGCGCTTCCTTCGCCAGGGCGGGAGTCGGCAGGACGTCACCGGCGCCTATCAGGGGCAGTTCATTTTCATCGACCGCGAGGGGGTGTGGATCGGCAAGTCGCTCGACGGCTCGCGCTTTATCGCCATGGCCCGAACCGGTGACGGACGGTTGGCGGTTCCCGGCGCCATCTCGCGGGATGAGGCGGGGCGGCCGGTCGGCGTCGCTGCCCCGGTCGAGACAGCGCCGGCGTCCGCTCCGGCTCAATAGCGAACAAAACTGGAACACCGCTCCGCAATCGGCTAGGTTGCGACCGCGAAATCAAAACCGGCCCCGCCAGCGCTCCGGTGCTCCGGGACCCACGAACAACCGGCCCGGACAGTGCGAAGCACGACGGGCTCACAAAAAGGATTCGATGATGGCTGGCAGCGTCAACAAGGTCATTCTGGTCGGCAATCTGGGCAAGGACCCGGAAATCCGCACCCTCAACTCGGGCGAGCGCGTCGCCAACCTGTCGCTCGCGACCTCGGAGCAGTGGCGCGACAAGGCCACCGGCGAGCGCAAGGAGAAGACCGAGTGGCACCGCGTGGTCATCTTCAACGAGAACATCGTCAAGGTGGCCGAGAACTATCTCAAGAAGGGCTCGACGGTTTACATCGAGGGCTCGCTCCAGACCCGGAAATACGAGCAGAACGGCGTCGAGAAATACACCACCGAGATCGTGCTGCAGAAGTTCCGCGGTGAGCTGACCATGCTCGGCGGCCGTCCGGACAGCGGCGGCGGGGCTTCACGCGGCGGAGACGACGACTATTCCTCGGGCTTCTCCACCGGCGGGGCCAACAAGCCCAGCGGGCCCAAGGAAAGTTACGACCTGAACGACGACATCCCGTTCTGATCGGTGCGCCGGGCTTGGACGCGGATGGCTTGCCCGTCCGCGTCCAGCCGGGCGCGACGCCTTGGATGAAGCCCGCCTTCCGAGCCACATTCGGAAATGCAAAGTGTCGGCCGGCGTTCTCGCTTCGAACCCGCGCCCAAGCTAATCGAACCGGGTGATCACGCCCGACAAACCGCACAGCCCGCTTTCCCTAGTCGAGGTCGCCGCCATCGTCGCGGTGGTGGTGATCTGGGGCGTCAACAACGCCGCGGCCAAACAGGCGACCGAGAGCCTGCCGCCGCTGCTGACCGGCGCGTTGCGCTTCGCCATAGCGGCGGCCTGCCTGATTCCCTTCGTGCGCCCGCCGTTTCCCAACTGGAAAAGCCTGCTGATCATTGTCGGCGTGGGCGGGCCGATCCACTATGGCCTCATCTACCTCGCCTTCTGGCTGGCCCGGGACGTCAGTCCGGTTTCGGTCGCGACCCAGTTGTGGGTGCCGTTCACCGCCCTGTTCGCCTTCCTGCTGCTGCGGGAGAGGATCTCGCGCTTCGCCTTGATCGGCATGGGGGTGGCCTTCGCGGGGGTGGCGTGGATGACGCTGGACCCGCACGCCATCGCTGACTGGAAGGCCATCCTCGTCGGAGTCCTGGCCAGCGCCGCCTGGGCGATAACGACGGTGGTGGCGCGCAGAACGACCTCCATCCCGCCGTTGAAGATGCAGGGTCTGCTGGCGCTGACGGCGCTGCCCAGCCTCGCCTTCGCCTCGGCGTTTTTCGAACGCGGGCAGTTGGAGGCGCTCCAGCAGGCGACGCCGTTGGTGTGGGCCTGCGTGCTCTGGGCCGGGCTGGTGTCATCGGTGCTGGCCACCACCATGGTCTTCTGGCTGGTCCAGAAGCGTGAGGCCGGGCGGGTCACGCCCTACCTGCTGGCCACGCCGTTGGTCTCGATCCTGATCGGCTGGCTGTTCATGGGGGATGTGCTGACGCCGCAGATCCTCACCGGCGCCGCGCTCACGATCGCCGGCGTCGGGGTGGTGGCCCTGGCGGAACGCGGCCTCAGGGCCGGCGCGGCGAAGGCCTGAGCGCCCGGGCCGCCATCGGCCTGTCGCGGCTGTCTTCCATGTCCCGGAAAATGTCTCCGGTGTCGCGGCCGGAGTGTCTCGGGTGTCCCGGCCGAAATGTCCTGGCCGGAGTCCCGGATCTCGCCCGGCCGAAGTCCGAGATCTAGAGGCCCGGAAGCTTGAACCCGGTGTCCCGACGCGGGGCGATCACGATGCCGCTCTGACCGCCGGTCAGGGCCTGCAGTCGCGCGTATTCGCTGGCGGCGTCGATGGTGACGGCTCCGGTCGCGGTCTGCGTCGTGGTCGGGGTCTGGGTCGCGGCGTCGTCGCGGCGCCAGAACAGGATGCGGTTTGCCCAGCCCTCTTCCTTGTGGGCCAGATCGCCGAACTCGTCGTCGATCACGTAGCGGGCGAGGGGATCGGCGCGATCCCCGCCGGCCTGGTTGACCAGAATCTGTTCGCCGGGCGACCGGGTCACGGCCTGACGTTGGCCCAGCAGGATCTGACGGGCGGCGGATTCGGGAGCCAGCTCTTGCGGACGCGGCTGGCCGGGCGCCGGGGGACGCAGTCCGTACTCCGGCGGCACGGTCAGGGGGGCGGTGGAGACGGTCAGGAACTCGTCCGGGGTCACCTTGGCCAGTCCGATCGACTTGCCCACGGTCCCGCATCCGCCCAGCACAAGGGTCGAGGCGGCGAGAGACAGGACGGCGGAGCGGGTAAGGCGCATGATCTATCTCGGCTGGGCGCGCCGGACAGGCGCGCGCGAAGTCCCTTGAAGGAAGCGGCTGATTACGACTTTTCGGCGGCCACGCCAACCTTGGCGGCCCTTTCGGACAGCACGCTGTCGAGGATCAGCAGGATTACGCCAATGGTGATGGCGCTATCAGCGACGTTGAACACCCAGGGAAAGACGCCCGTCCCGGAGAAGTCGAGAAAGTCGACGACGAAGCCGAAA
>CAZGPS010000110.1:0-8241 GCA_964527675.1 uncultured Brevundimonas sp.
CCTCGATCAACCACGTCGTCTGCCACGGCATTCCCGGCGACAAGGTCCTGAAGGACGGCGACATCGTCAACATCGACCACACCGTCATTGTCGACGGCTGGCACGGCGACTCCAGCCGCATGTACGCGGTCGGAAACATCAACGCCCGCGCCCGCAAGCTGATCGACGTCACCTATGACTCGCTCGACGCCGGCCTCGCCGTCATCAAGCCCGGCGCCACCTTCGGCGACATCGGCTACGCCATCCAGCAGGTGGTCGAGGCCAACCGCATGTCGGTCGTCCGCGACTTCTGCGGCCACGGCATCGGCCGGCTGTTCCACGACAGCCCCAACGTCCTGCACTACGGCCGCCGCGGCGAGGGCGCGACGCTGAAACAGGGCATGTTCTTCACCGTCGAGCCGATGGTGAACCTGGGCAAGCCGCACGTGAAGGTTCTGTCCGACGGCTGGACTGCGGTCACCCGCGACAAGTCCCTGTCCGCCCAGTGCGAACACACCATCGGCGTCACCGCCGACGGCTGCGAACTGTTCACCGCCAGCCCGGCGGGACTGTTCCGCCCGACCTTCTGAGCCGTCGCCCGGGCGCGCCCGGCGGACTGGACGTTCCTCTTCTGTTCTGACAAGGTGCGGCCCTCTTTCCGGAGGCCGCCATGTCCGCCGTGCTGCCCTTCCCGATCCCGGCCGCCGCGCCGCGTCAGGACGCACCGTCCGCCGATGTCGTTCCGATCCGCGGCGCCGGCCTGTCCGGACACCGCGAACGCCTGCGCGATCGCGCCCGGCGCGCCGGCCTCCCTCACCTTCCCGACTACGAACTGCTCGAACTCTTCCTGTTCCGCAGCCAGCCGCAGGGCGACGTCAAACCGATCGCCAAGGCCCTGCTGGCCCGCTTCGGGTCGCTGGCGGCCGTGCTGGCCGCCTCGGTCGAGGACCTGATGACCGTTCGCGCCGAGGACTCCCGCGGCCGGACCCGGGGCGTCGGCGCCGAAACCGCCCTCGACCTCGCCGCCCTGCACGAAGTCGCCCGCCGCGTGACCATGGAGGAAGCCCACAAGCGTCCGGTCATCTCCTCCTGGACCGCCCTGCTGGCCTATGTCCGCCTGTCGCTGCAGCACGAGCCGCGCGAGCAGTTTCGCGTCCTCTATCTCGACAACCGCAACCAGCTGATCCTCGACGAAATCCAGAATCGCGGCACCGTCGACCATGCCCCGGTCTATCCGCGCGAGGTCGTGCGCCGGGCGCTGGAGCTGTCGGCCAAGTCGATGATCATCGTCCACAACCACCCCTCGGGCGATCCGACGCCGTCGCGCCCCGACATCGAGATGACGCGCCAGGTCATTGAGGCCGCCCGCGCCCTCGACCTCTCCGTCCACGACCATCTGGTGGTCGGCCGCGACGGCGTGGCCAGCTTCAAGCAACTGGGCCTGATGTGACCACCCTGATCACTGAACGCCTGACCCTGACGCCGGTCGCGGTCTCCGACTACGACGACCTGCGCCGCCTCTGGGCCGATCCCGGTTTCATCCAGCACATCTTTCCCGAACCCCTGACCGGCGAGGAGGTCTGGTTCCGCCTCCTGCGCGACATCGGCCACTGGGAGGCGCTCGGCCACGGCAACTGGACCCTTCGGCTCAGGGACACGGGCGAGCATGTCGGCGGCGTCGGCGTGCTCGACTATCACCGCACTCTCGATCCGCCCTTCGATGCGCCAGAGCTGGGCTGGGGCGTCGCGCCCCGTTTCCAGGGTCAGGGCCTGGCTTTCGAGGCCCTGTCAGCAGCGCTCGCCTGGTGCGACGATGCGCTGAACGCGCCCCGCACGGTCTGCATGATCTCGCCGGACAACGGCCCCTCCGTCGCCCTCGCCCGCCGGGCCGGCTTCGCACCCTGGACCGAGACGACCTACAAGGGCGAACCGGTCATCCTGTTTCAGCGCGCCGCCGCCTGAACCGTCGCCGTAGCCAGCCATTAAGGTTTACACGCCATTCTGACCGGTGAAACCGAACGGGATCGCCCGCCCCATGCCCATGTCCGTCGAAGAGCTTCGCGGCCATCTGACCGAAGCCTTTCCCGACGCCGGAATCGTCATCGACGATCTCGCCGGCGACGGCGACCACTATCGCGCCCGCATCGTCTCCACGGCCTTCGCGGGCCTGCCGCGCGTCCGCCAGCATCAGCTCGTCTACGCCGCCCTGAAGGGCAAGATGGGCGGCGAACTGCATGCGCTGGCGCTCGAAACCTCGGCGCCGGCCGACGCCTCCCCGGCCAACGCCTCCCCGGCAGGAGACTGAACCATGCGCTACCGTCCCTTCGGACAGGCAGGTCAGGCGGTCTCGGCGCTGACGCTGAGCCTTGGCCAGCGGGACATCGCCCGCGGCCCCGAAGTGGGGCGAGAGCTGATCTATTCGGCGCTGGAGGCGGGCATCAACAGCTACCGCCTTGAGACCGCCGACCCCGTCCTGGCCGAGGTTCTCGGCCAGGCCCTGAAGCACGTCGACCGCAAGCTGGTCCAGGTCTCCCTGATGCTGGGCGCCGGCGACGGCCGTCGCGGCTCCGACCGCGATTTCTCGGCCGAGGGCATCACCTCGGCCATCGACCGGGCGCTGGCCATCTCGGGTCTTGGCTGGTTCGACCTGGCCATCCTCGACGAGCCCGCCGACCACGAACTGCCCCAGTCCACCCTGAACGCCCTCAAGGCCCTGCGGGCCACCGAACGCGTCCGCCTGCTGGGCATCTCCGGCGAGGGCGAGGTGATGGACACCTATGTCTCGACTGGCGCCTTCGACGTCCTCGCCACCTCCTTCCATGTCAATTCGCCGTGGCAGATCCGCTCGCGCATGCGGGTCGCCCGCGAGGCCGACATGGCCATCTTCGTCTATGACTACTTCCCCGAGAGCCTCGACACGGCCAAGAAGGCTGCGGCCGTGCATCAGCCGAAGAAGGGGTTGTTCGGCTTCGGCGGCCCGAAGGAGAAGAGCAATCCCCTGGCCCACGCCGGCACCTTCGCCTTCCTGCACCGCACCAACAACTGGGCGGCCGAGGCCATCTGCCTCGCCTACGCCCTGACCGATCCCTCCGTCTCCAGCGTGCTGATCCGCGCCAGCGACATGGAGCGGCTGAACATGCTGGCCATGGTGCCCGACCGCGACATGCCGCCGGGACTCGCCGCCCAGATTGAAATGGCCCGGGTGGCAGGGGCCAAGGCGGCCTGACGCCCGGCCTGGTCCGCCCGGCCTGAGACCTTCCGGCGCCTTGACCCCGCCCTTTTGGGCGCCTAGCTGACGGCCTTCACCGAAAGGCCCGCTCCGTGACCGATCAAGCCGTCGCCAATCCCGTTCACGCCTTCATCGCCGATACGGTGAAGCAGCACGACGTCGTCCTGTTCATGAAGGGCACGCCCGACGCCCCGCGTTGCGGCTTCTCCTCACTCGCCGTGCAGATCCTCGACCACGTCGGCGCGCCCTTCGTCGGCGTCGACGTGCTGCAGGACGAGGGCCTGCGCGACGGCATCAAGAGCTTCAGCGACTGGCCGACCATCCCCCAGCTGTATGTGAAGGGCGAATTCGTCGGCGGTTCGGACATCGTGCGCGAAATGTTCAACGCCGGCGAGCTTCAGACCCTGATGGCCGACAAGGGCGTGCCGCTCGGCGACGCCGACGCCTGATGGCCCGGGCCCAGCTCGAGCCCCGGCCCGACCGCGAGATCTTCGTCCTGCCGCTCGAGGTCCGGCCCGAGCACATCGACGACAACGGCCACGTCAACAACGTCGTCTATGTCGGCTGGCTGCAGGACGCCGGCATGGCGCACTGGAACGCCCGCTTTGACGAAGCGACCCGGGCGCGCTGGTCGTGGGTGGGGACCCGGCACGAGGTCGACTATTTCCGCCCCCTGCCGCCGGAGGCCGTCGGGGTGAAGGCGCGCACCTGGGTCGGCGACCCGCAGGGTCCGCGCTTCAACCGCTATGTCCGCATCGAGGACGGCGAGGGCCGGCTCTGCGCCCAGGGTGTCTCGGAGTGGGTGCTGGTCGACGCGGCGACCATGCGGCCGCACCGCATCCCGGCCGACATGCTGCCGACCTTCCAGGCGCGCTGAGGCCTCAGCCGCGCGGCAGCTGGTAGGGATTTTCGACCGAGACCCGGCTGCCCGGCGCCAGACCCATTTCCTGGAAGCTCCAGCGCATCTCCACGCCCTCGTCGCGCGGCTCCAGGCAGCGGTCTTCCTTGAGGCGGCGCAGGGTGATCACCGAGGCGTCGCCGGCGCGGCGCACCACGGGCGTCAGGTCGGATTTCTCGGTGCAGCCGTTCGAACTGACCCAGAAGACGGCCTGGTCCTGGACGATGGCGGCGGCGTGGACCGGCTCGATCTGGCCCGGCGCATCGGCCTCGGCCAGTTGGGGCGTCGCTGGCCGGCCCGTGACCCGATCCACCACGGCGCAGGCCGACAGGGCCGCGGCCGCGGCGAACACGCCGACGAGCGTGATGATCCGTTTCATCTCCCGGCCTCCCGCCGAAAACCCTGAACTGGCCCAATGTGCGCCTGTTCGCCCGCCGGGGGAACCCGGCTGAAAACAGAAGGGCCCCGGATCGCTCCAGGGCCCCTCGTTCAGCGCTGTCGCGATCGCGAAGCGATCAGGACGAATAGTATTCCACGACCAGGTTCGGCTCCATCTTCACCGGGAACGGCACGTCGGCCAGTTCCGGCACGCGGACGTAGCGAACCGAGAAGCCGCGATCACCCAGCTCCAGATAGTCGGGCACGTCGCGCTCCGACGACTGCTGGGCTTCGATGACCAGCGCCATGGCGCGGGACTTTTCCTTGACCTCGATGACCTGGCCCGGCTTGACCCGGTACGAGGCGATGTCGACCTTCTTGCCGTCGACGGTCACGTGGCCGTGGCTGACGAACTGGCGGGCGGCCCAGACGGTCGGGACGAATTTGGCGCGATAGACGATGGCGTCGAGGCGCGACTCCAGCAGGCCGATCAGATTCTCGGAGCTGTTGCCCTTGCGGCGCGAGGCTTCGTCATAGGTCGCCGAGAACTGCTTCTCGGTGATGTTGCCGTAATAGCCCTTCAGCTTCTGCTTGGCCTTCAGCTGCAGGCCGAAGTCCGAGACCTTCTGCTTGCGGCGCTGACCGTGCTGGCCGGGGCCGTACGAGCGCTTGTTGACGGGGGATTTCGACCGGCCCCACAGGTTTTCACCCATGACCCGGTCGAGTTTGTACTTGGCGCTATGGCGCTTGGACATAAGTCACTCTTTTCAATGATGCGGCCCGGTCCCTCCCCGGATGGAGGGACGATCTCAACGGCGGTACACGCATCGTCCGTAGTGGATCACGCAACGCGGCGAGCCGGTGGCGTGAAGGCGGCGCTTATGACGGCCGCCCCCCTGTGAGTCAAGGCTGGCAGGACGAATCCGGGATCCAGACGAAGCCGTCATCGACGCGCTGGAACCGGCCGACTCCCGGGAAGGGGAAGTGGACGCCATAGATCCGCCGGGTCCCGGTCACGCCGCGCTCCAGCAGTTCCTGCCGTGTGGCCACCGCCTTGACGCTGTCGCTGTCCCAGGCGTTGCGCCATTCCGGCCTTTGCACCGAGATGACCGAGCTGTGCATGGCGTCGCCGATGTACAGCAGCCGGTCCTCGCCCGAGGCGATCTCATAACCGCTGTGTCCCGGCGTATGGCCGGCCAGCGGCACGGCCTTGATCGACGGCGTCACCTGGGCCCCCGGCACGAAGGGCTCGACCTTCGGCGATATGGCGGCCAGCAGGGCGCCGGCTCCGGCCTCCTCCGCCCCGGCCCGGGCGGCGGCCCACTCCGGGGCGCTCATGCGGATGACGGCGTTGGGGAAGGTCAGACGGCCGTCGGCTCCGACCAGACCGCCCACATGGTCGCCGTGGGCGTGCGAGATCAGCACGTCGGTGACCTGCCCCGGCTCGACCCCGGCCGCCCTCAGCGAGGCGACCAGCTTGCCTTCGGTGCCCATCTGGCCGCCGGCGCCGGCGTCGATCAGCACGACCCGCTCGCCGTCGCGCACCAGCAGCGGCTGGATCGGCAGGTGTATCGTCCCGTCGGTCACGCCCGCCGAGGTCAGCAGGGCCGCAACCTCGGCGACATTGGTCCAGGGGCTCATCTTGTCTGCGGCGGGGACGTTGATGGTCCCGTCCCGCAGCGCCGTCGCCTCCAGCGTGCCGATGCGAACGGCGCTGACATCCGGGCTGACGGGCGCGACGGGCGCGGGGGGCGTGGCCGCGTCGCCCGTCGCCGGCTGGGCCTCGCGCGAACAGGCGGCGGCGCTGAGCAGGCCGGCCAGCATGAGGCCCGCAGCGGCGATTTTGAACGATGGCGTCATCGGCGGGCCCTCCCCAAGTCAACACTCGATGACCTAGATAGGGCAAAATCACGACGCCGCCAGCCCGTCACCGTCAGGATTCGCGCCGAACGGGCAGATTCGCCACAGCGACGGCCCGGCGGCGCCGACCCCGTCACGGCGCTTCGGGAAGGAATTCCGCCAGCACCACGTCATAGGCCTTCATCGGCGTCTCCAGCCGCGCCCGCCCGTCCGGCCCGACCTCGACGGCGCGTACCTCTGGCGTATCGCGGGTCAGGTCCTGCAGTCGCGCCACGTCGGCGGCGTCCAGCGTCTCCGGCCGACCCATCTCAAGATAGGCGGTGTAGGCGTCATTGCTGCGGAACCCGACCCTGCGGATCTCCACCCGATAGCGGCCCGGCGTCAGCCCCCGCGCCTCGACCACCAACGGAGCGACGCTCCGCGCCGGCTGCACGGCGCGGAAGAACGGCCGGTTGCTGACGGGCTGGTCCGGCGTCTCATAATGCCAGGCCAGCACCTTCAGCCCGCCGTCGTCCAGCGTCACCACGCTCTGCGCGTCGGCGTTGGCCAGCTCGCGATCGCCCAGCCGCGCCAGATATTTGTAAGCGAACCACGCCGGCTTGCGGATGCCCTGCGGGTTCATCAGGCCGAAGCCGCCCTCGAACGGCCGCGTCTGCGGCCCCGGCTCCTCGAACAGGTCCGAATAGGTCCAGTAGCTCATCGCCTGCACCAGCCCCTCGACCGGCTTCAGCCGGCTGAGGATGTAGGAGGCGCTCAGATGACTGTCGTGCACCGGATCGCGCGGATTGTAGCTGGTGCTCCATTCGGTGAAATACAGCGGCAGGCCGGGCGTCGCCGAGGCCTCGATCTGCTCGCGCACCCGTCGCACATCGCCGATCACCGCGTCGGGATCGGGCGACAGCTTGTTGTCCCCCTCCCCGTTCTCGTCGAGGAAGCCGCCATCGACGCCATAGGTGTGGGTGGTGACGAAATCGACCGGGGCGTCGTGCGCCCGGGCATAGGCCAGCAGCTCCGGCACCCAGGCCGCGCCCGCCGTCGACGGTCCGCCGACCGGCAGGGCCGGGTCGATCGCCTTGATGACCCGCGCCGTCCGCACATACAGGTCGAAATAGGCCGCCTGGTCCGCCCGCTCCCAGAAGCCGTCCAGATTGGGCTCGTTCCAGACCTCGAAGAACCAGGTCCGCACCTCTTCCGCGCCATAGCGGTCGATCAGATGGCGCACGAAGGCGTCGACCAGGCCGTCCCACTTGTCCGGCTGCGGATGCGAGGTGTTGCCCTTCCAGTAGAAGATCGTCTGCTCCGAGGTCCGCATGTCGTGGGGGGTGAAGCCCAGCTCGACAAACGGCTTGATCCCCATGCCCAGCAGGCTGTCGTACAGGGCGTCGATGCGGGTGAAGTCATAGACCGGCCGCCCGTCGACCTCGCGATAGACCCCGGTCTCGTCATGGAAGATGGCGTGGAAGCGGATATAGCGGAAACCCAGCTCCGCGCGGGCGATCCGCAGCTGGGCCAAGGCCTCCTCCCGGCCGGTGACCCCCGGATAATCCGCTCCGACCGAGAAGTCCGCCATCCGGTCGCGCGGCCGGCTCTCCGCCGCCGCATCGGCTAGGATCACGCGCGGCCCCGCCTCGCTCTGGGCCAGGGCGCCGCCGCCCCACACCGCCCAGGCGGCCATCGCCGCCGCCGCTCCGCGCATGGCGCGATCCGTCCACTTCCTCACGTCCGCTCTCCCCGGCGTTTGTTTCTTGCGCTGGATGTTAGCGCTATCATCGGCAGATACAAGAAAGGCGTCACCCTGCGGCGACGCCTCTCCAGTCTCTGAACGGATGCCGGCCTTACGCCGCGGCGGCGAACAGTTCGTTGACCTTGTTCCAGTTCACCACCGTCCAGAACGCCT
>CAZGPS010000111.1:0-8227 GCA_964527675.1 uncultured Brevundimonas sp.
CGGGCAGCCACAGCACCACCACGCCGCGGTGCTCGGCGGTCAGGAAGCCCATCAGGTCGGCGACGTCGGCCGGGTGCAGGTCTTCCAGCAGGGCGCGGAGTTTGAGGCCGTCGCCGGCGTCGGAGGCGTCGACGACCTTTTCCACGAACGAGGCTGTCAGGACGTAGTCGTCGTCGAGGGCGTCGTTATCGATGTCGTCGTTGCGGCCGGCTGGCAGGGGGGCGGATGCGGTCTTGCTCACGCTAGGCCTCCCTGTTTTTCAGATCAGCTGATACCGCCGATGTTGCGCCCCGGGGGATTGAGGACTCAATCCCGATTGAAAGTGGAAACCCGCCGGATCGTGAACCGGAGTTCAGGTCACCGGACGGGCTTCGGACTCTGATGGTGCGGTCGAGAAGACTCGAACTTCCACTCCGGTTAGGGAACAGCGACCTCAACGCTGCGCGTCTACCAATTCCGCCACGACCGCTCGCATCGGAGGGGGGCTGATAGCGGAGAGATGCGGGGAAGGGAAGGGGGCTTTTCCCGGCGCAGGAACTGCGGGCGCCGGCGAACGTTTTCCACCCCGACGGGGTCCCCCTTCGAGGAGTATGTTCGATGAAGACGATGATCCCCATGGCGGGCGCCCTGGCGCTCGCGCTGGCGGCGCCCATGGCGGCCGACGCCCAGGACCACGGACGCGGCCAGGGCAAGGGCCACGAGGCGCGCGGAAACTCACCGGCCCGACCGGAAGCTCGCCCCGACGTCGGCCGCAAGGTCGAGCGCGAGATCGCCCGGGTCGAACAGCGCGTGGAACGCGACCTGCGGCCGGCCGAGCGCGACGTGCGCGCGGCGGTGACGAGCCGGGCGCCGCGCCGCGGCCTGATCGCCGGCTGCCCGCCCGGACTGGCCCGCAAGGACAACGGCTGCCTGCCGCCCGGCCAGGCCCGCAAGATCGAGCGCGCCTCGGCCCGCTATGACTATGTGTGGAACCGCCCCGGCGAGCGCAACCGCTACGAAGACGGCTATCTGCTCCGCAGCGACATCCAGGGCAATCTGCTGGGCTATCTGCCCATGCTGGGCGGGGCCCTGTCGCCGGGCGCCGCCTGGCCGGCCCAGTACCAGTACGAGGCCGCCCCCGACTATCTGAAGACCTATTTCGGCCTCGGCGACCAGTACAACTATAGAGCCGCCGGCGGCGTGCTGTACGGCGTCGATCCGCAGACCCAGGCCATCGGCCAGGTCGCGGCCCTGCTGACGGGCCAGCAATGGAACGTCGGCCAGGCCATGCCAGCCGGCTACGACGTCTACAACCTGCCGCAGGATTACCGGGCCCGGTACCCGGACACCGCCCAGCAGATGTACCGGTACGATGACGGGCAGGTCTATCAGGTCGACCCCACCACCCGGGTGGTGCAGGCCGTCATCCAGTTGCTCAGCTGAGCGCGCGCGGAGAAGTCATGATGTCGAACCTTGTCCGTCTCGCCGCGGCGCCCCTGGCCGTCCTGGCCCTCGCCGCCTGCACGCCCGGCGATGACGCCGCTACCTCCGCGGCGGCGCCGGAGGCCGCTTCCGCCACGCTTGTCGCCGGCCTCAAGGCCGGGGCCGGGCTGGACGGTCTGGAGAGCCTTGTCGCCGCCGCCGGGCTGGAACCGGCGTTGGAAGGGGTCGGGCCCTATACGGTCTTCGCCCCAACCGACGCCGCCTTCGGCGCCTCGGGACCCGGTGATCTCGCCCGCGAGGAGAACCGGGCCCCCGCCGCGGCCCTGATCCGCGCCCACATGGTTCCGGGCGCCTTGACGCGAAAGGACATTCTGGCGGCCATCGACGCCAGTTCGACCGGCAAGGTCGAGATGCGCACCATGGCCGAGGGCCTGCTGAGCTTCAGCCGCGATGGAGAGACGGTGGTGGTCACCGCGCCCGACGGCGCGACGGCGCGTCTGACCGGCGAGCAGACCCTGGCCGGGAACGGCGTGATCCAGCCGATCGACGGCCTGCTGGTGAAGGCTGGCGCCTAGGTCGTGTCCTCAAGGTGACGCGCGGCGACCTGCCGAACAGCGGTCGTCCCGAACCGCTGCAACGGGCGGGAAGCGGACGTTGGCTAACGAAAGCCGCGCACGTCAAACCCCAACAAGTCGCCCGCGTCCAGCCGGGCTACACAGTTAGGTGAGAGAGCGACCAGTTGCGTAGCAGGGCGATCCTCCAGAATGATCCTGATCCGTGATTTCGAGTCAGCGGCAACGACGTGAACCGGATTGGGGAAGAACTCTCGAGCGACAGAAGCCTCTGACAGCACGAGACTGCCCGGTTCTGCCGTTTCCGGGAACGGTTCCGAAAGTCGCTCTCCGGCCCATCGAGGGCTCGGCAGCATAAGCTCGATCCGGGAAAGAACTCGTCCCTCGGCGCATGGGAGAAGCAATGTATTGTCGACGTTCAGTTCGTAGGGATTGGTCGGCCAGCCAGAGTCGATGATCAGGAACGGCCGCGTTCGAGAATGGACCAAACGTCCCGACGACGTCGGTGCACCGTAAGCTGCGCGGATCGGAACCATGGCTGACGATACAGCGGCGGCGAATGTCCGCAACGGGTCGGAAGCGGACGTCCGGCTTGGTCGGCTCGAATGTCTGCCTACCTGACCTCAAGGTCGCTTCTGGCGCTCAGCGGACGAGCCGAACCACGGCTCCTTCGGCGGCATCGGACGCCCCATCGGCCAAGGCGCGCACGACCTTGGCCGCCTCTTCCAGACCTTGGTGCTCGACAATGCGAATCCACGGCGCGCCCGGATCGATCACCCGTTCGAAGAAGTCGCGCTGGTCAACGAAAAAGCGTTCGTAGAAGGCGCGTAGGGTTCCCCGGTCCCGGTGGGCGTCCAGACAGGTGGCGGCGAAGAAGAATTCCGGGCGGGGGCCGATCAGGTCGGGGTCGTCCTCGGGGAAGGCGTCGCCCTGAGTCGAGCCGACGAGGCAGTCGTAGGTCAGGTTCGCGCCGAAATGGGCATGGACCCGTCGCCGCAGTTCGGGGTCGCCTGCCAGGTCGAGGTAGAGGGTCGGGACATCCGCCGGGAGGCTCTCGATCTCGTCATATCCCCGAACCAGTTTATAGACGCCCAGTCCCTCGACGAAGCCGCGGTTCCGGTCCCCCGTCAGCGCGATCGACCGGACTCCGTCCTGGGCCAGACACCAGGCCGCGCCGTAAGCGGTCTTGGACGAGGCGCTCGACACCACGATCTGCCTTGCGCCGAAGAAGGCCTTCTCGCGCAGGAAATCCACCGCCGTGTAGGAGGTGATGAACAGCGGCCGGAACAGCGCCTCCGGGTTCTCCAACGCCACGTCGTAATTGGCGTCTGCTGCGCACAGAACATAGCGGTTGTAGATGTCGGGCACCGCCTTGCGCCAAGGCGCGGCGTCGGCGAATCCGCCTCGGCTGATCTTCTCGGCCCGGACCACCAGCTTGTCGGCCATTGGGAAAAAGCCGAACACCCGCGCGCCGACCTCGATCCCTTCAGCGCGTGACGCCGTCACGTCAGCGAAACCCCACACCGGCATCAAGCCATAGTCGTCGCGCACGGTCGGGAAGACTTTCCAATAGCCGATGGCGTCGCCGTAGGCCGCGTAGGTGATGTTGTTGGTCGTCAGGGAGAACCGGTCCAGCGCCAGCACGACTTCGCCTTCCCCCGGTTCAGGGGGGGCGACAGCATCAAGGAGGGTCGCACCCAGATCGGACTTTCGGGTCATCAGTCGGCGGTTCAGATCTGACATGCGGCCCTCCTCAGCCGTTCGTGCCGCTGCAGATTAGCGAAAGAAGAGGTTGACGCAGGAGAAGGATTGCGGAGCTGGTGGAGTATTTCCGCACGGCCGTCGGCCTCGACCAATGTCCGCTTGGCGGCGGGTGTGGAATGTCGGGCCGAAAGCGCTAGGCCGCCCCGGCCATGAAATCATAGACATCCGCCGCCCGCGTCACCGTGATGGCGATGCGGTCCTCGCGGATCTCGATTTCGCCGCGGGCGACCGGATAGTTGTTGGCCAGGATCCAGACCTCGTCGGTCTCCGAGGCGTCGAGCGGGATCACCGCCCCGCGGCCCATGCGCAGCAGCTGGCTCATGGGCAGCACGGAGCGCCCCAGCACAACCGAGATCTCGACGTCGACGGCTTCGATCTGGCTCACGGGGGACTCTGACGCTGACTGGAACTGGGCGGGTTGGTGTTGCATGGCGCTCCCAACCCCCACATTGGAGGCGACATGCTTTCCCAGTCCTTAAGCGCAGCCGTATCAAGGCTGATCCGCGAAGACGGCGCGCCCGTCGAATGGGCGGTTTCGTCCGCCCCGGTCGACTATCCGTTCGCGGTGGCGGCCATGGAGGCGCGCGCGGCGGCCATCGCCGCCGGCGAGGCGCCCGAGCTGGTCTGGCTGCTGGAGCATCCGCCCCTCTATACGGCGGGGGTCTCGTCGAAGGACGCCGACCTGCTGGACGCGGGCCGTTTCCCGGTCCACCGCAGCGGCCGGGGCGGCCAGTTCACCTATCACGGGCCCGGCCAGCGGGTGGCCTATGTCATGCTGGATCTGAACCGGCGCGGCAGGGATGTGCGCGCCTTCGTGCGCGGTCTGGAACAGTGGATCATCGGCGCCCTGGGCGAATTCGGCGTCCCCGCCGACGTCCGGGACGGCCGCGTCGGCGTCTGGGTCGAGCGGACGGGCCCGGGCTGGAGCCGGGAGGACAAGATCGCCGCCATCGGCGTCAAGGTGCGAAAATGGGTCAGCTTCCACGGCATCAGCCTGAATGTGGAGCCTGACCTGGGCCACTTCAGCGGCATCGTGCCGTGCGGCATCAATGAGCACGGCGTCACCAGCCTGGTGGACCTGGGCGTCCCGGCGACGATGGATGAGGCCGACGAGGCGCTGCGGGCCGGCTTCCGCCGCGTGTTCGGCGAGGTGGTGACCGGGCCGCCCCCGCTCTGAGGGGCCGCGAAGCCGCAAGGGGACAAGGCGATCTTAACCTCGCCCCCACAGGGTGCCCTCCGAGGATTGTTGTCCCGGAGTAAGGTGTTGTCGTCAGTGCTCGAATCCATGCCCGCCGGCGGCGAAGAGGCGCTGGACATGAGCACCTTCTTCGAGGTCTCGCTGGACCTGCTCGTCATCCGCGAGCTGGACGGGCGGGTGGTTCGGGTCAGCCCCTCATGGGAAACCATCCTGGGGTGGCGTCCCGAGGAGATGGAAGGCCGGCCCCTGCTGAGCCTCGTCCATCCCGACGACTATGCGCCGTCGCTGGGCAGCGTCGCCGAGGTCGAGAACCGGGGCCCCGCCGATCCCGTGGTGGGCTTCATCAATCGCTACCGGCACAGGGACGGCGGCTATCGCACCCTGGAATGGCGCGCGCGGCGCCACGGCGACCGGGTCTATGGCGTGGCCCGCGACGCCACCGAGCGGGTGGCTGCCGAAAAGGCCCTGCTGGAGGCCAAGGCCGCGGCCGAGGTCGCCAACCAGGCCAAGACCGACTTCCTGGCCAATATGAGCCACGAGATCCGCACCCCCCTGAACGGCGTGATCGGCATCGTCGACAGCCTGTCGCGCACGGACCTGACCGGGCCTCAGCGCGAAATGGTCGACCTGATCCGGGAATCGGGCGGCGTTCTGGAGCGGGTCGTCTCTGACGTGCTCGACGTGTCCAAGATCGAGGCCGGACGGCTGGAGATCGAGAGCCGACCGTTCGACCTCGACGAACACCTGTCCGGAGTCATCGAAAGCGCGCGCCTGCGGGCCCGGGCGGCCGGTCTGGCCTTCGACCTGCACCGCGGCCCCGAGGCGACCGGGGTGTTCCTCGGCGACAGCACCCGCATCAAGCAGGTGCTGGGAAACCTGCTGTCGAATGCGGTCAAATTCACCGCCAGGGGGTCGGTCGCCGTGACGCTGGACGTGACCGCCCCGGAGGATGGGACGGCCCCGTCCCATCTGGTGTTCGAGGTGCGCGACACCGGCGTCGGGTTCGAACCGGCCCAGGCCGCCGCCCTGTTTCAGCGCTTCAGCCAGGCCGACACCACCATCACGCGGCGCTTCGGCGGCACCGGCCTGGGCCTGCCGATCTGCAAGTCATTGGTCGAGATGATGGGAGGCGTCATCAGCGCGGACTCGCGGCCCGGCGAGGGCAGCGTCTTCCGGGTCGAACTGCCGCTGGAACGTCCGCCCGTGGCGGGCGACAGCGCGCCGGACGGGTCCGTCGCCGCGGGCCCGGAACGTCCGCGCCGCGCCGCCCGTTCGGGCCCGTTGCGCGTCCTGCTGGCCGATGACCATCCGACCAACCAGCGGGTGGTGCAGCTGATCCTGGGCAGCCAGGGCGCCGAGGTGGTCACCGTGGCGGACGGCGTCGAGGCGCTGGACGCCTTCCGCGAGGGGCTGTTCGACCTCGTCCTCATGGACATGCAGATGCCGGTCATGGACGGGCTGGCGGCGACGCGGGCCATTCGCGAACATGAAGGGGCGCGGGCGGGGACGCGGACGCCGCTGGTCATGCTGAGCGCCAACGCCATGGCCCACCATCGCGACGAGGCCCTCGGCGCCGGCGCCGACCTTCACCTCGCCAAGCCGATCACCGCGGCCGCCCTTCTGGCCGGAATCGCGGCGCTGATGGGCGACTGACGCCGGGCAGGGCGTCGACCCACAGGGCCGGATCGGCGGCCAGGGCGACGGCGTCGTCAAAGGTCCGCCGCATCGTCGCGGTGTCGAAATTGAGCATGTTGTCCGCGCCGCGATCGGCCGGAATCGAGGTCATCACCATCGGCAGGCCGGCCCCGGCGCAGAAGGCGGCGGCCACGTTGACCGCCTGTCGGTAGGAGAAGCGCATCAGGGTGTCGACGCTGCGGATGATGACCGGCGTGGCATGGCGCGGGGTCGCGGCGGGCTGGGACTGCAGCACCATGTTGACGATGACGTGCAGCCGTCCGCCCCTCAGCCGCCGGCCGATGCCTTTCCAGCGCAACAGGGCGTCAGGCAGGACGAACAGCGGCGAGGCGAGGCCGCCATCGACGTGCATCTCGTCATAGCGGTCGCCGTCCGCGGTCTGGCAGGCGATCAGGCGCGGAGGAAACAGGCCCGGCAGGCTGGCGGAGGCGGCCAGCACGGTGCGGAACAGGGCCAGGGCCGCGGCGCGGTCGCCGGCCACGCCCTGGGCGGCGATCGCCCCCATGTCCCAGATGCAGGCGGCCTGACGGTCCAGATCGGTGGTGGCGACAAACAGCCGCCGGCCGGCGGCGTGGGCCCCGGCCACCGCGATCAGCAGGCGTTCGTCGATGAAGGGGCGGATCAGGCCGTCCAGCGCCTCGCCGCGGTAGAGGCCGGGCTCGACGCCCGGGGCCAGTCCGCGCAGGCCCAGCAGCCGCGCCGCATGGCCGCCGGTATAGCTGTCGGTCAGACGATCGTCCCACTCGGGCCCGAGGAAGGCGAGGGGGGCGATCAGGGCGCCGGTGCTGACGCCGGTGACGATGGCGAAGCGGGGACGCCGCCCGGCCCGGGTCAGGCCGACCAGCACTCCTGCCCCGAAGGCGCCGCCCGCGGCGCCGCCGGACAGGGCGAGAATGTCGAGCGGACCGCGCGCCCACGGCGGCCGGGGCAGGATGATGCGATCCGCGGCGGCGTCGAGGGCCAGTTCCGCCGCGGTTGTCGTCAGCCGCACGCCGGGAAAGCCGACCGGATCGCCCGGCGCCGCGGGCAGGGGCGGCCGCGCGCTCCGCCGGAAGCGGCGCGGCGGGGGCGTCTCGGCGCCGCTCACGGACGCGGGCCCCGGACGGGCGGGTCAGGCTGGAAGAGGGGAGGCATCATCCCATCCTGAACCGCGCCCGCCGCGCCGACAACCGGCGGCGCGGGGTGGCGGCCGTCTGGACGGGACGGCCGCCTGCCCGGTCTAGCTCAGGACGATGATGGCCACGCGCCGGTTCTGGGCCCGGCCTTCCTCGGTGTCGTTCGGAGCCACCGGAGATTCCTCGCCATAGGAGATGGTCGCCATCCGGTTCAGGGCGATGCCGTCGCGGCTGAGGAAGCGGCGCACCGCCTCGGCCCGGGCCTGACCCAGCTGCGCGTTATAGGCCTCGTCCCCGACCGAGTCGGTATGGCCCTGGATCTCCAGATAGACGTTGCGGTTCTCGGCCTTGAGCCGCTGCACCAGCTCGGCCAGCCGGGCCTCGGCCTCGGGCGACAGGGCGTCCTGGGCGGTCGGGAATTTCATCGAGTCGTCCGACAGCACCACCTCATAGAGGAATTT
>CAZGPS010000112.1:0-8207 GCA_964527675.1 uncultured Brevundimonas sp.
CTGTAATCGCTCGACGAAGCCGTCCGGACGCGTCACCACGTCCTCGACCATGCCTTCGGTCCGCACGACCCCGCGCGCCTCGGCGAACCGGCGCAGATACCGGGCCACCCGGGTGGCGTCGACATGCAGGGCGTAGCTGGCCCCCGCGATCGGCGTGTTCGGCGCCTTGAACGGCAGGGTGAAGCGGCCTTCGCGCGCCATGACGCTGGCCGGGGCGAAGTCCTGCAGCCCGGCGGCGTAGCCGTGATGCTTCGCCTTCAGCCAGACCTGGTAGAAATCGCTCAGCCCGACCGGGGCGCCGATCGTCCCGAAAGGGTGAAAATAGGATTCGCCCTTCTCCGACCAGTCGCGGAATTCGATGCCCAGCTTGAAGCTGGCCCCGACCTCGCGCACGAACTCCTGCTCATTGACCCCCAGCTTGGCGAGCAGCTGCAAGAAGGGCGGCACCGTGGATTCACCGACGCCGATCGTGCCGATGGCGTCCGACTCGACCAGCTCGATCTCGAACAGCCTGCCCTTGAAATGCTCGGCCATGACGGCGGCCGCGATCCAGCCGGCCGTGCCGCCCCCGACAATGCAGACCTTGCGCAGCGGACGGCGGCCTCCGGGATCCATGGCGGTGTTCATGCGGCGACCGGGGGTTCGAGGGAGGACAGAAAGTCGGTGTGAGGCGGCGCCCGCTCCACGGCTTCGGCGACCGCGCGCCGCATGGCGGCGAGACCCCGCGCCAGCTGATCCGGATCGGCGGCCTCGGCGGCCGGATCATGGCCCTCCGGCCAGAGTCCGAAGCCGGCGTAGATGGCCAGCCAGCTGGCCGGATGGAACATCTCCCAGCGATAGCGAACGAACTGGCCGCGCGCCGTCCACAGATCCAGCTTGCGCTGCAGCGTGTCGGGAATGGCGGCCTCGCGGCAGTCGCGCCAAAACGGCTCGTCCCGGCCGTTCAGCTTGTAGTGCAGGACGATGAAGTCGCGGGTGCGCTCCATTTCGCGGGCGGTCTGGTCGTTGAACTCCTCGAGCACCGGCGCGGCGAAACGGCGGTCGGGAAACAGCGCCTTCAGCCGCTCGATTGCGGTCTCGATCAGGGCGATGGAGGTGCTCTCCAGCGGCTCGAGAAACCCCGACGACAGGCCGATGGAGACGCAGTTCTTCACCCACGCCCGGCGACGCCGGCCGGGCCGGAAGCCGATGCGCCGGGGCTCGGTCAACGGCCGCCCCATCAGATTGGGCGTCAGGTCGGCGAGCGCCTGGTCGTCGCTGACGTGGCGGCTGGAGAAGACGATGCCGTTGCCGGCGCGATGGCGCAGCGGGATGCCCCACTGCCAGCCGGACGGCCGCGCGGTGACCCGGGTGAAGGGCGCCGGCGCATCGCCGGGCGCATTCTCGCTCTGCACCGCGAAGGCGGCGTCGCAGAACAGCCACTGGCCCCAGTCCTCATAGGGTTCGGCCAGGGCCTCGCCCAGCAGCAGGGCGCGGAAGCCGGAGCAGTCGATGAACAGGTCGCCCTCGACACGACGGTCATCGTCCAGCACGACGGCGTCGATAAAACCGTCCGCCGGACGCAGGTCCACGCCCCGGATCCGGGCGTCGATCCGGGCGCACCCCCCCGCCTCGGCATAGGCGCGCAGGTGCTGGGCGAAGGCGGTGGCGTCCAGATGCAGCGCCCAGTCGAACACCGACAGGCTGGACGGCGGATTGGGCGACGGGGTGACGAAGCGGCCCGCCTGCGCCAGCGAGGCCCCGAGAGAATAGGCGCTGATCGGCGCGTCTTGGCCCCGCGCCCGGTCAGCCATCCAGAAATGGTGAAAGCCGATCCCTTTCAGATCCTGGCCATAGAGCCCGAACGGGTGAATGAAGTCGGAGCCCGGCCCCGACCAGTCGCAGAAGCGGATGCCCAGCTTGCAGGTGGCGCCGGTCGCCCGCATCACCCCGGCGTCGCTCAGCCCCAGTTGCGCATAGAAGCGGCGGATGGTCGGTATGGTCGCCTCGCCGACCCCGATCGTCCCGATCGCTGAGGACTCCACCACCGTGATCTTCAGGTCGGTCCCGCGAAAATGCTGGACGAGGGCGGCCGCCGTCATCCAGCCGGCGGTGCCGCCGCCGACGATGACGACGCTGCGGATGCGCGGATCACTGTCCATTGGGAAAGGTTGCACCGAAACAGCCGCCTGAAAAAGCGGCCGGCGACGTCTCCGTCGCCGGCCAGGTCTTCAGGGGAAACTAGAACCGGGCGCGCAGGCCGATGGAGTAGCGGGGTTCGAACTGGTTGCGCGAGTGGAACTGCTCGGCGCCCTCCTCGAACTCCAGATAGTACTCCTCGATCTCGCCGAGCACGTTCGAGCCGTTGAAGTACAGCGCGATGTTGTCCGTGAGCTCATAGGTCACGTTCACGTCCATGTATTGGGACGTATCCTGATAGATCGGGATCTGTCCGAACGTGCCTGACAGCCTTGGCGTCCGGTAGTTGTACGCCACCCGCGCCTGGAGGCGGTCGTCCTGATACCAGACGGCCGCGTTCAGCTGGTATTTCGAGTTGTCCTGGAACGGCAGGTCTTCGCCCGACAGATTGATGGCGTTTTGCGAGCTGTCGGAGAAGGTGAAGCTGCCGTCGAAGCCGAAGTTCGACCACAGGCCTTGATCGACCAGGAAGTCGCTCAGGGCGAGCTTGGCCCCGATCTCGATTCCCTGCAGTTCTCCACCCTTGCCCTGGACCGGACGGTTGACCGGCACGGTGCGGCGGATGACCCCGTCCTGATCGGGGAACCGGCCGTCAATGACGGTGTCGCGGGTGACGAAGCTTTCGATGTTCAGCTTGAACAAGGCGACGTTGAACAGTGTTCCGCGGCCCAGGTAGTACTCCAGGCTCAGGTCATAGTTGTCCGAACGCCACGGGTTGAGGTCCGGGTTCCCGTTGGCGCTGGCCCCGGTGACCCGGCGCACGCCGACCGGCGGCGCATCAGGATCCGACGGCGTCGGCCCCAGCGAGTCCGCGGTCTGGATGGTGACGCCGCCGCCGTAATTGCCCAGGTCCAGCGGGATCATGGTCTTGTTGAACGCCGCCCGCAGTCTCAGCCGGTCGTTGAAGTCCCAGGCCAGATTCACCGACGGCAGATAGTCGATGTAGCTGCGGTTCGAGAAGGTATCGCCGACATCAAGATTGGTGTCGCCATAGTTGCGGGTCTCCCCTGTCAGGTTCTGGCGCACGTCCATTTCGGTGCGGATGACCTTGATGCCGAGGTCGCCGCTCAGCGCGCCGCGCTCGATCCCCGTGGTCAGATAGACGCTCTCCTCCATCAGGGTGACATCGTAGCTGTTGCCCGGGATGATGACCGGATAGGCGCTGCCGAACACCCGTTTCTGGAATGCGGTGACGTCGTCGAAATCCCTCGGATCAACCACCCAGACGCCGGGCAACCCCCGGGTGATCGAGCCGTAGTCGTCGAGGAACAGGACGTTGTTGTGCTCGTTGAGACCGGTCGGACGGTTGACCGTATAGCCCTGGAAGCAGGTCGGGGTGTTGGGCGCTCCGCCGTCGCCGCAGTTCCCCGGCGCCGCGCCGATCGGGGCCCCCGGGTCGAACGCCGGATTGGAGACGAACTCCCCCGCCTGGCACTGGTTCTGGTTCATGACCACGTCGATGGCCTTCCACTGGGCCGAACAGCCGTTCGGATCGGTGGCGCCGTTTCCGCCGTAGAAGTTGGAGAACAGGTGGAAATTCTCGATCTCCACGTCCCGCTCGGAATAACGTCCGCCGACATCGATGCGGGTGATGAAGCCCAGCACAGGCTCGGCGAAGTCGTAGGAGCTGTCGATACGGGCGACGCTCAGCGTGGACTCGTTGCGCTGGTTGCCCTCTGACGAGAACGCCGCCACCGCATAGCTTTCGAGGTTCGCCATGTAGTCGGTCAGGGTGTGACCGGCGCCCAGACCGCCCGCGATGGGCTGGTCGAACCGGCTCCAGACGGTATTCGAACCGCCGATGTTCAGGTGGACCAGCGGGTCCTCGCCGATGCCCAGCGGATTCGGATCAATGTAGCGGCCGCCGTTTGAGCCGACCACGCCGTTCGAATATTGCGAGGCGGGATACAGGGCGGCGATCGACGCCGGATAGAAGGGTCCACGCGTGCGGTCGTTGGCGTCGCGGAACAGGGTGAACTGACGGTCCGGCGAATACTGCCAGTTGGACAGATCGCCCTGCACCTGGCCGTTCATGCTGAGGAAGGATGCGTCTGCGTGGATCAACCGGGCCGACAGGCGGAACGGCCCGCCGTTGTCGTAGTCGAGCTCCAGATTGAGGTTGGTCGACTCCGTCTCGGTGACCCGGTTGACGGTGAAGGAGTTCAGCCACCAGACGTCGAGATCATACTCCTCGACATCGAGCCAGGGTTGGCCGTTCGAACCGTTAACCCCGGTGGTCGTGAAGTCCGTCGGCGTCGTCCAGTTCAGGGCGCTCCAGCGGTTTGAGATGTTGAGGCCGGCGGCCCGGTTGTATTCTTTCTGATTGGTGTAGAAGGCCTCGCCGGTGAGGGTCAGGCCCTCGGCCATCTCCCACTGCACGGCCCCGTTCAGACTATAGCGCTCGCGCTCGACCACCCGCTTGAAGGAGTCGTAGCCATGGGGGGCGATCCAGTTGTCGCCGGCGCCGCCCCAGTCATTGTTGCCGAACACCCCGCCGCTGACGCCGGAGTAGTTGTTGCCGAGGTTGGCCTGGCTGATCACCCCGGACAGCATCACGCCGAGGCCGTCCGTGCGCCAGTTGACCAGACCGTTGAACAGGTAGTCGTCCTCGCGGGTGTCTTCGCCGGTGGCGTACTCCTGGGTCAGGGCGGTGGTGACGCCATAGTCGAAATCGAACGGTCGGCGGGTGCGCAGATCGATGGTGCCCGAAATGCCGGACAGGGCGTTGCGCGGGTCCATCGACTTGAAGACGACGATCGAGCCCATCAGTTGCGACGGCACGTCGTTGAGGTTGGGCTGGGCGGTGCCGAGGTTGCCGGGGCTGAGATATTGCTCGCCGTTCAGCAGGGTGACGACCTGTGGCAGACCGCGGATATTGACCGTCGAGCCTTCGCCGGCGTTGCGCTGCACCTGGATGCCCGCGATCCGCTGCAGGGCGTCGGCCACCGTGACGTCCGGCAGCTTGCCGATGTCCTCGGCGGAGATGGCGTCAACGATCGCCGTCGACTCACGTTTGATGTCGATGGACTGTTCCTGCGACCGCCGGATGCCGGTCACGATGACCTCCTCGACCTCCGTGGCCGACTGGGCCCCCGGATCCTGGGCCAGGACGGGTGTCGAAAGCGCGCTGCTGGCCAACAGAACGGCCATCCAGGTGGTGCGTTGAACCTTCATGGAATATCCCCCTCTTCAAATCCCGCTTTTCAGCGATGATCATCAAGGCAGGCAGAAGGAGAGCGGCTGGGCTCAGCCGCTTGCTGCGCCGCAATACTGGCGGCGCCTCTCCACGCCCGAATGGGGGCGCTCCTGGGTTTCCTACCTCGAAGGTCTCCGCCTTCTGATATGAAGCTAAGCACAAGTTGAGAGCGTTCACAACGTTCCATGTGACGGTGCGGATGCTCGGATATCCGACCCGGACGACGTGCGTTGCTAGGCTGCCGGGCAGTTGGCCGGACCGACGTCCGGGCTCAGCTGGATCTCGGAGACGGACACCATTCCCGGGCCGGTGGCCGCCAGCACGAACGGGGTCTCGACCGCCTCCGCGCCGGGCTCGGTGAAACAGGACAGGCGCACCTTGTAGGCCCGCCATTCGGCGCCGGCCCCGGCCGTGAGTTCGTCGGTCATCTCGACGACCGACTGGCCAAACCCCAGCGTCAAGGTCCCGGGCTGGGCATCGATCCGGTAGCGGAAGCTCAGCGCCAGATCGCCGTTGACCTCGCGGCGAAGGTCGACCGGCGGCCCCCAGATCAGGGCGCGGGCCGGTCCGCTGAAGGTCAGTCGACGGCCGCTTTCCTGGGCGAGGTCATCGACGGGCCGCACCGTGACGCCGCCGCGCGGGCTGTCGCCCGACGTCGCCGAGCCGAGTCGGGTCTGGCCGCCGGCGTCTTCCAGGATCAGAGACCAGGGCGCGTCGATACGCCCGTTGACCAGGTACTGGTCGGCGCCGCCGGCCGCGGAGACCACGCCTGAGTCTTCCGACAGGATCGACACGTCAGCCGGGCGGCCGTAGCTCAGCCCATAGCCATACGGAAACAGCGGATCATAGTCGGGCTGCCCCCGGTTCAGCGGGCTGCCCGTGGCGTCTCGCGGCCAGCTGAACGACAGCACGCCGGAGAAATCGTGGCGCGGGTCGCCGTTGGCGGCGCCGATCAGGACATCCGCGACTCCACCGCCTTCGGACCCCGGCAGCCAGGCGGCGACGAAGGCGTCCGAGGCGTTGATCTCGGGATTGACCCACATCGGACGACCCGAGAGGAAGACCGACACGGTGGGCACGCCGGCGGCCTTGAGCCGGCGCAGGATGGCCAGCGGCTCCTCCGGCTCAAAGTCCAGGGTGCGCAGGTCGCCCAGGAACTCGGCGTAGGGCATCTCGCCAAACACCACGATGGCCACGTCGGGCTTCTGGTCGAAGGTCCCGTCGGTGCTCAGGGTTGCGACCCCGCCCGCCGCCGTCATGGCCTCGTTGATCCCGCCCCAGATCGACTGGCCGCCGGGGAAATGCGCGTTGGTGTTGCCCGTCCCCTGCCAGCTCAGCGTCCAGCCGCCGGCCGCCTGACCGATGTCGTCCGCCGCCGCGCCCGCCACCAGAACGCGAGCGTTGGCGGCGACAGGCAGCACCCCGCCCTGGTTCTTCAACAGCACCAGCGACTCGCGCACCGCCTGACGCGCCAATGCTCGGTGGGCCGGCGAGCCGAGGTGCTGCAATTGACCCTCGACCGGCCGATCCTCGCGGAAGACGCCCGTCTTGACCTTGGCGCGAAGGATGCGGCGCACGGCTTCGTCCAGCCGCTCCATGGAGATCTCGCCAGACCGGACCTGGGCCAGGGTGTTGGCGTACAGGGGTTTCCAGCTGTCCGGCGCCATGAACATGTCGATGCCGGCGTTGAAGGCCGAGGCGCAGCTTTCATTGGAGCAACCGGGCAGTTGGCCGTGGGCGTTCCAGTCCGAAACCACGAAGCCATCGAAGCCGAGCGGCCCGCGCAGCACATCGGTCAGCAGGCTGGCGTTGCCCGTATGCTTGACCCCGTTCCAGCCCGAGAAACTGGCCATGACCGACAGGACGCCGGCGTCGATGGCCTGGACATAGCCGCCCAGATGGACGTCGATCAGCTCCTGTTCCGTGCCGATGAAGTCGCCCTGGTCCCGGCCGCCTTCGGTGCCGCCATCGGCGAGGTAGTGTTTGGCCGAACCGGCGATCCGGCCGGGCTCCAGCGGGCCGTCGGCCCTGAGCACGCCCTGCAGGCCCAGCGTCAGGGGTCCCGCATAGGCGCGCTGCACCTCGGGGTCTTCCGAATAGCCCTCATAGGTGCGCCCCCAACGATCGTCGCGCGGGACCGCCAACGTCGGGCCGAAGGTCCAGTCGGCGCCGGTGACCGCCACCTCCAGCGCCGTGGCCTCGCCGATCCGGCCGATCAGCTCGGGATTCCGCGCCGCGCCGAGGCCGATGTTGTGCGGAAAGATCGTCGCGCCCACGACATTGTTGTGCCCGTGCACGGCGTCGATCCCGAAGATGAGAGGGACCTTCGCCCCGGGCCGCGCCGCTGCGCTGGCCCTGAAGGCCCGCGCCAGATCGACCCAGCCCTGCGGATCGCCCCGCTCCTCGCCGCCGGGGCCGGAATTGCCTCCGGCGAGAATCGATCCAAGGGGATACTGCAGCAAATCCTCGGGCTGGATCGAGCCAATGTCCGCCTGGATGGTCTGGCCGACCTTCTCCTCGACGGTCATGCGCCCCAGCAGTTCGGCGACGAAGGCTTCGGTGGCCGGATCGCTCATGGCGTCCGGCGAGTCAGCCCGGGGCCAGATCGCCGGGGTCGCCCGGGCGGCCGCCGCGTCCGGGGACTGCTCCGGGGACCGGGATTGAGCCGCCGCTGACGTGGCCAGGACGAGTCCCGCCGAGAGGAACAGGGCCAAGGCCGAGACTGAGCTGCGCATTTTCGTCCTCCAATTCGACGGCGGAGGCCCCGCGGGGCCGGGCGTCGATGGCTGGACATTCACCCGAGGCTTCCGCCCGGTGAGATGCGCCCTGCCTG
>CAZGPS010000113.1:0-8154 GCA_964527675.1 uncultured Brevundimonas sp.
ATCCGCGCCGGCAGGACGACGGGCTCCAGCTCCTTCTCGTCGTAGTTGGGCTGGAAATCGACCGTGTCCTTGTCGATGTCGGTCAGCAGGGCCAGGGCCGCCGGAGCCATCCGCGCCTCGGTGTAACGCATCGAGGCCGGCATATCGCCGTCGACCGAGCCGAAATTGCCCTGGCCGTCGACCAGCATCAGCCCCATCGAGAACGGCTGGGCCATGCGCACCAGCGCCATATAGACCGAGGCGTCGCCGTGCGGGTGGAAGCGGCCCAGCACGTCGCCGACCACGCGCGCGCATTTCGAATACGACTTGTCCGGCGTCATCTTCAGGTCGTGCATCGAGTACAGGATGCGGCGGTGCACGGGCTTCAGCCCGTCGCGCGCGTCCGGCAGGGCCCGGCTCACGATCACGCTCATGGCGTAGTCGAGATACGAGCGGCGCAGCTCGTCCTCGATGGTGATGGTGGAGATATCGCCGCCTGCGCCCGATGCGGGGGGCAGGGCGTTATTATAGCTGTCGTCGGTCAAGGAAATCGGGCTTTAAATGGCCGGAATCGGAACGTGATCCGCTAACGGGTTTTCTAGCATCCGGGGGCTGTGGTGGCAAAGCGAAGCCGCGGGTCAGCCGCCTTCTGGACAGGGATTTTCAACCATGCGCGCCTCTCGCCTTCTCGCCCTCGCCGTCCTGCCCCTCGCCGCCTCGCTCGGCGCCTGCGTCAGCATCACCGACAACGACTACGCCAGCGCCCCGCAGCGGGCCGCCGTGGGCGATTTCGGCGAGGCGACCCTGATCAATTCGGCCGGGGCCAATGCCGGCCGGGCGATCCTGACCCAGGGGCCGACCGGCCTGCTGATCCGCATCGAGGCCGACGGCCTGACCCCGGGCTGGCACGGCGTCCACATCCACGCCACCGGCGAATGCGCCGCCCCCTTCACCTCGGCCGGGGGCCACATCAACCACGGCGAGCCCAGGGCCCCGCACGGCCTGCTGAACGCCGCGGGCCCCGACGACGGCGACCTGCCCAACATCCACGCCGACGCCCAGGGCCGGATCCGCGCCGAGGTCTTCACCACCCAGGCCCGCATTGCTCGCGAGGGACCCGGCCAGTGGCTGTGGGACGCCGACGGCTCGGCCCTTGTGATCCACGCCAACGTCGACGACCACCGCAGCCAGCCGATCGGCGGCGCCGGGGACCGCGTGATCTGCGGGATCATGGCCGCGGGGTAGAGCATCTGACGGCTGGGTTAAGCCGGAGCGCGGACCTCCAGGTCCGCCTGCTCGTGCCGTCGCAGATGCGGACCTGGAGGTCCGCGCTCCCTCCGCCCCGGGTGGATTCCCGATACCTGCCAACCCCGCCAAACAGCGCCAAACCCTGCCATTCCGTGCATATCGCCCTCACGAGGCGAGGCCGTTGCGGAACGATGACGGTGCAAGGGGCCCGGGAAGGGGTATTCGCCAGCCCGGCCTCGCCCGACCGACGCCCGTGCATATTGAAATCCCCCGCCCGCCGGGCGACGCACCCCTACGACCGATCCTGACGCACCGCCGCCCTACACTGCGCGCGAACGGTCTTTGACATCGTCGCGATAGAGCCGCCCCGCCGAGGATCGGCTGTCCGAAAGTGTCGGGATGACAGGGTTTCGCGATTTTTGCGCGACAGGGTCAGTCGGCGCGGAACTGCAGCTGCGCCAGCCGCGCATACAACCCGCCCTGGGCGATCAGGGCGGCGTGGGTCCCCTCCTCCACCACCCGGCCGTCCTCCATCACCACGATGCGATCGGCGCGCAGCACGGTGGCGAGGCGGTGGGCGATGACGATCGTGGTCCTGTGCTCCATCGCCTGATCCAGCGCCGCCTGCACCAGCCGCTCGCTTTCGGCGTCCAGCGCCGAGGTCGCCTCGTCCAGCAGCAGGATCGGCGCGTCCCGGACCAGCGCCCGGGCGATGGCCATGCGCTGGCGCTGGCCGCCCGACAGGCTCTTGCCGCGCTCGCCCAGCGGCGTGTCGAACCCCTCCGGCAGCGCGGTGATAAAGCCCAGCGCCTGGGCCTCCTCGGCGGCGGTCCGGACCTCGTCCGCGCTGGCCGCTTCCCGGCCGAAGCGGATGTTTTCATTGGCCGATCCCGAGAACAGCGGCGCCTCCTGCGAGACCCAGGCGAAGCGGCCGCGCACGGCGACCGGATCGGCCTCGCGCACATCGACGCCGTCGACCGAGACCACGCCCGACTGCGGATCATAGAAGCGCAGCAGCAGGCGGAAGACCGTGCTCTTGCCCGCCCCCGAGGGACCGACCAGGGCCACGGTCTCGCCGGGCCGCACGGTCAGGGAGAAGCCCTTCAGCGCCGGCAGGTCGGGGCGGCCGGGATAGCTGAACCGCACCGCCGACATCGACACCTCGCCGATCGGCGGCTCCGGCAGGGCGCGCGGCTCGGCCGGCGGCGCGATCGACGGCTCGCTGCGCATCAGCTCGTCGATCCGCTCCATGGCCCCGGCCGCCTTCTGCACATCGCCCCAGCTCTCGCCCAGCGCGCCGACGGCTCCGGCCGAAAACACCGACAGCAGCACGAACTGCAGCAGGGCCCCCGGCGTCATCCGCCCGGCGATCACGTCCTGCGCGCCCAGCCACAGCACCAGGGTGACGCCGCCGAACATCACCACGATGATCATGGCGGTCATCAGGGCCCGCGCCTTCATCCGCACCAGCGACACGCCGAAGGCCGACTCCACCGCCTCGCCGAAGCGTTCGATGGCGCTCTTCTCGCGACCGAAGGCCTGCACCGTCTCGATGGCGTCGACGCTCTCGCCGGCGAAGCCCACCGCCTGGGCGAACTGGTCCTGGGAGGCCACGGTCAGCTTGCGCACCTGCCGCCCGAACAGGAACAGCGGCCCCAGCAGCAGCGGCACCACCAGCAGCACCAGCCCGGTCAGCTTGGGGCTGACGATGAACAGCAGGACGGTGCCGCCGATCAGGGTCAGCAGATTGCGCAGGGCGTAGGACACCGAGGTGGTCAGCAGGGTCTCGACCAGGGCGATGTCCGTGGTCAGGCGCGACAGCACCTCGCCGGTGCGCATGGTGGCGTAGAAGGAGGGGTCCAGCGTCAGGATGCGGCTGAACAGGCCCTTGCGCACATCGGCGACGACGCGTTCGCCGGTCTTGGTGACGAAATAATAGCGCACCGCGGTCGCGAGGCCGAGGAACACCGCATTGACGGCCAGGACGATGAACCACAGGTTCAGCCGCTCGCCGCCGTTCTCGAATCCGTTGTCGATGGCGCCCCGGGCCGAGACGGTCAGGGCCAGCGAGGCGGCGCTGGACAGGATCAGGGAAACGGCCGCCAGGGCCATATGGCCCTTGTGGCGCAGCGCGTAGGGCAGCAGCCGCCCCAGCGGCCGGATGTCCCGCCGCCTGGCCCGCCGCTCGCCCGCCTCGCCCATCTGCTCCATCAGAAGCGCGCCGGCGCCGGGCCGCCCGTGAAGTTCGGCGGCGTCGGGGGCGGGAGCGGTCGTGTCTGTCATGGCGCGCGCCTCTTGCCCCGGATCGGCCCCCGGTGTAAACGCCGCCGCTCATTCCCGCCCTGTTCCGGCGGGTTTTCTCATTTTCGCGCACCGACGGTCGGCATCGTCACCGCGCAGAGACCGGATACCGACCATGAAGGCCGATACGCACCCCGACTACCACTTCATCACCGTGACGATGACCGATGGTACGACCTATCAGACGCGCTCCACCTACCAGAAGGAAGGCGCTGTCCTGAACCTCGACATCGATCCGCTGACCCACCCGGCCTGGACCGGCGGCAACCAGCACCTGATGGACCGCGGCGGCCGCGTTTCGCGCTTCAACAACAAGTTCGGCGGCTTCATCAAGAAGTAGGCGGTCTGGCTTTACGGCCACACTTCCCGCCAGGACGTGCAGCAAGGCGTCGGTCCCCGGACCGGCGCCTTTGTGTTTGGCCGGAACGCCGATAACATGACGGCGTTGGACCACCGGGGCGTAGGCGCAGAACCCTGCGTGGAATCGGGCGAAGAGCAGCAGTGATGAATCGACGACAACTCGGTCTGGGCGCGGCGGTGACCGCCTTCGCGTCCGCAAACGGCTTCGCCGCCGTGGCGCAGGTCCGTGACCCGTCGTCGATCGCCTTCTACGACAGCTTCAACGACCAGCTCGCCCGGCTCCCGGCGGCCATTCAGCCCGATGTTCGCGCCTTCTACGAACTGAACGGCTGGCGACCGGTGTGGAATGCAGAGCGCCTCCGGGCCCTGCAGGGCGCCGCCGGCCGGGCTGAACGCCACGGCCTGTCGCAGGGCGACTTCTTCGACTTCAACGCCCTCGCCGCCGTGCCCGCCGCGGCCGAGATGCGCACCACGGCGGCCGCGCTCGGCTATGCCCGGGTCCTGTCCGAGGGTCGCATCCGGCCCGAGACGGTCGAAGACCTGTGGGAGATGCAGAAGAACCGGGTCGATCTGCCCGTCGGATTGAACGACGCCCTGGCCCAGGCCCGGCTGATCGAATGGTTCGAGGGCCTGGCCCCCACCGATATCGGCTATTCCAACCTCTCCGCCGGCTATGTGCGCTATCGCCGGATGATCCGCGACGGTCGCAGCTGGCCCGTCTTCCGCGCCGGGCCGACCATCGAACCGGGGACGAGCGACGCCCGCATCCCGGTGCTGATCGAGCGGCTCGTCGCCGAGGGCGATCTGTCCGCCCCCGACGGCGCCCGTCTGGCCGCCATGGGGAATTTCTACGGTCCAGAGCTCGAGGAGGCGGTGAAGGGCTTCCAGGTGCGCCACGGCCTGGGGGCCGACGGCCGCATCGGGACAGGCACCCAGCGCTCATTGTCGGCCTCGGCCGAGGATCGCGCGCGCCAGATCGCGCTCAATCTGGAACGCCGGCGCTGGCTCGCCCGCGACCTCGCCCCCGAGCGCATCGAGGTCAACACGGCCGCCGCCATCATGGTCTACTGGAAGGACGGCAAGCCGGTGCATTCGAACCGCGTCGTCTGCGGTTCTCCGGCCAACCAGACGCCCAGTCTCGAGAAACAGTTCGCCTCGGTCGTCGCCAACCCGCCCTGGTATGTGCCGGCCTCGATCGCCCGCAACGAGATCCTGCCCAAGGGTCCGGGCTATCTGGCCAGCCAGAACATGTACATTTCCAACGGCACGGTCATCCAGCGCGCCGGCCCGACCGCCGCTCTGGGCTATGTGAAGTTCGAGCTGCGCGACAGCTACGCCATCTTCCTGCACGACACCCCGTCCAAGGCGGCCTTCAACCTGGCCATGCGCCAGCGCAGCCACGGCTGTGTCCGGGTCCAGGGCGCCGTCGAGTTCGCCCGCCTGCTGCTGTCGCCCGATCCGGCGCTGCTGGCCCAGTTTGACGCCGCCCAGGACACTCGCGAGACCAAACGCATCCAGACCGGCCGCGAAATCACCGTCCGGCTGCTGTACTGGACCGCCTTCGTCGATGGCCAGGGCCGTGTCGCCTTCCGCGAGGACGTCTACGGACGCGACGGCAAGCTGGCCGAGGCCCTCGGCATCGCCGTCAGCCTGCCCAAGGTGGTCGACGACGGCCGCGGCCGCGACGCCGACGACGTCGGACCGTAGGCCCTACTGCCTGAATGCCGCCGTCAGCCGGTCCAGCTGGCTCTGCACCGGATTGACCGCCTCTTCCTCGGGCGTATCCAGATACATGCGCCGGTCGAGGTGCAGCACCCGGTCGTACAGCTTCTCGGCCCGGACCAGGTATTCGATCAGGGCGATCGGCAGTTCCGGATGCGTCGGTTCGGTCTCGATCTTGCGATCGGCCAGCCGATAGCGCGTCTCGCACGCGGCCAGCGCCGTCATGTCGCCTTCGCGCACCGCCCGCTGCACCAGCAGCCACGAGGCGATCTGCATCAGCCGGGTGGTCAGCTTCATGCTCTCGCCGGCGTAGGCCAGGGCGGTGGAGCGGGACAGCAGCTTGGATTCGCGCCGCCCGTCCCCGTCCAGATAGGCGGCGGTCTCCTCGACCAGCTCCATACCCTCACGGAAGGTGCGATCGAACAGCTCCGACCGGGCGAAGTCGTCGACCACGGCCGCGCGGCTGCGGCCGGCGGGCGAGGGAATGGGATCGTCGCTGGGCATCAACTCGGTCAAACTCATGGACAAGGCGCATCCGTATCACGACCGGCACGGTTTCGCGCGGTGCATGAGCCGCCTGCAACGGCCATGCCAACGAACTGATTCAAGGGCGGAAGTTGAACATGGCGTCGGCCGCGCTGCGCTGTGAGGACTTGCCCTCAATGGCGGCCTTCGACCGCGCGATCTCAGTCTCAAGCCCGACAATGCGCTGCTGCAGGTCCTCGACCGAATAGCCGTCCAGATCCTCGCGCGACAGGGCGATCAGCGGCGCGCCCCGCGCCGGACGGGGCTCCAGATCCTCGAACATCGCCGCCTCCTTCTTGGCCAATCCACGGTCAAGCGCCTATCAGAACGCCCGGACACGGATGATTGCAAGAACGGGACGCGGATGCAGGCTATCGAAATCACCGGCGGGTCGGGGTCCGCCGAAGCGCTGGCCCTCGTCGAACGGCCCGATCCGGCCGCCGGGCCGGGCCAGATCCGCATCCGCGTGCGCGCCGCCGGGGTCAATCGGCCTGACTTGCTGCAGCGACAGGGCCGCTACCCCGCCCCGCCGGGCGCTTCGGATATCCTCGGCCTCGAAGTCGCAGGCGAGGTCGACCAGATCGGCGGCGGCGTCGCCCGCTGGGCGTTGGGAGATCGCGTCTGCGCCCTGCTGGGGGGCGGAGGCTACGCCCAATACGCCGTAGTCGACGCCCGCCACGCCCTGCCCGTCCCGAACAGCCTCGATCTGGTGCAGGCGGCGGCGCTGCCCGAGACGGTCTGCACCGTCTTCGCCAATGTCTTCGAAGCCGGCGCCCTGAAGGCCGGCGAGACCCTGCTGATCCACGGCGCGACCAGCGGCATCGGCGTCACCGCCATCCAGATGGCCAAGGCGGCCGGCGCCCGGGTCGTCGCCACCTCCCGAGGCGCGGCCAAGGCTGCGGCCGCCAAGACCCTCGGCGCCGATCTCAGCCTGGACGCGGAAGCGGATGATCTGGAGGCCGCCATTACGGCTTTCGGCGGCGTCAACGTGGTGCTGGACATGGTCGGCGCGGACTATGCCGCCCTCAACCTTGCGGTCCTCAACCCCTTCGGACGATGGGTGGTCATCGCCACCCTCTCCGGCGCCCGGGCCGAGCTCGATCTGGCCCGCGTGATGATGAAGCGGATCGTCCTGACCGGCTCGACCCTGCGCGCCCGCCCGGCCGACGAAAAGGCCCGGCTGATCGCGGCGGTGGAGGCGACCGCCTGGCCCTGGGTCGCGGCGGGCCCGCTGCGCCCGCCGGTCGAGGCCGTCTTCCCGCTGCAACAGGCCGCCGCCGCCCATCGAAGGCTCGAGGCGGGCGGCCATGTCGGGAAGATCGTGCTGACCGTCTGACTTTCGTTTTCTTTTACAGCGAATGAGCCTATATCGGTGTCATACGCGCCCGGCCGAAAGGTCGGGCGCCGTCGTATCCGGGACCCGCTGCGGCGGCCCAAGAACAGAAACAAAGACGCTCATGACCGACATCCTCATGCCCAAGGCCACCGCGGTCTGGCTGGTCGACAACACCTCCCTGACCTTCGAGCAGATCGCCGACTTCTGCGGCCTGCACCCGCTGGAGGTGCGCGGCATCGCCGACGGCGACGTGGCCCGCGACATCCGCGGCGCCGATCCGCTGGTCAACGGCCAGCTGACCCGCGAGGAACTGGACAAGGCCCAGAATGACGAGACCTACCGCATGCAGGCCGTGGTCAGCCGCCACGCCGAACTGCTGAAGACGCACAAGCCGGCGCCGAAATACACGCCGGTCTCGCGTCGCCAGGACCGGCCGGACGCCATCTCCTGGTTCGTGCGCAACCACCCCGAGGTGACCGACGCCCAGATCGCCAAGCTGCTGGGCACCACCAAATCGACCATCGAGAGCGTGCGCAACCGGACCCACTGGAACAGCGCCAACATCAAGCCGGTCGACCCGGTGACCCTTGGCCTGGTCGGCCAGCTGGCGCTGGACGAACTGGTCAAGAAGGCCGCCGACAAGAAGGCCAGGGACGACGCCAAGAAGGGCGGCGCCACCCTGC
>CAZGPS010000114.1:0-8085 GCA_964527675.1 uncultured Brevundimonas sp.
CTGCTCCAGTTTTTCGAAGAATTGCCGCCAGCCGGCGCCGGCGCCGCCGAAGGCCTGCCGCTGGTCGGGCCGGAAGCCGGCCTGCTCCATGCGCAGATGCGTGCCTGCCTCCGTGGGAGTCAGGGTGAAGGTCACCACGCTGTCGAGGGCGTAGTCCGGATCGTCATGGACGTAATTCCACGAGTAGCTCAGCCTCCGCTCCGGCTCGAGGGCCAGAACCTCGCAGTCCAGCACCCCGCCCCAGTCGCCGCTGAGATTGAAGCGGTGGCCGACCTCGGGCCGGAAGTCGTTCTTCATCAGCCAGGCCTCGATCAGGTGCGGCTGGGTCAGGGCGCGCCAGAGCCGCTCCGGCGCAAAGGGAAACTCCCGCTCGACGACGACGGAGCGGGTCTCGGGCGCAGCCTCGTTCATTGGTCCATCCTTCTCATCAGATCCTCGAGGTCGTCGAATTTCGCCTCCCAGAAGCCGGTCATGCGGCTGGACCAGTCAATCAGGGGAGCCAGAGCGCCGGGGCGGGCGCTGTAGTGGGTCAGGCGGCCTTCCGGGCGATCGCGCACCAGCCCCGCCTGCTTCAGCACCCCGAGATGCTTGGACACCGCGGGCTGGGAGACGCCCGCCCGAACGGTCAGGGCCCCGACCGTCTGCTCGCCCTCACGGCACAGCTGTTCGAAGATCGACCGACGGGTCGGGTCGGCGAGGGTTCGGAACAGGGTCTCGTGGGTGTCGGGCATGCAGACAGATAACTCTCGGGCTATGAGTTGACCTATAACCACGCAGATATGAGTGAGTCAATCGCGCGGTTCTCGTCGCCGGGCGCCGACTGTTCGTCGATCCGGCAAGGTTCCGTTAACCTCGTCGCCGCAAGGCTGACGCAAAGGCCGGTGACGGTGTGATCCAGCGCCCGCGCGAGTCGGGCGAGCCGTCCTCGCCTTCGGAGCCAGAGCCATGCATCGTCGCCAGCTGATCCTTTCCGGTCTCGCCGCCACCGCCGGCGCCTCCGGCCTGTCCGCCTGCGCCACCGCGCCGGCGTCCGATCCCAACTATCCGATCCGCTCGGACCAGGAGGCCCAGGCCTACAGCGCCGACGAGCTGATCGCCGCCGGGTCGCGCGAGCTGGGCATCGCCGCCGAGGCCATCGGCGCGGCCATCGAGCGAATTTTCGCCGATCAGGGCGACCGCCCGACCGCCTATATCGCCGGCGAGGAAGGCTCGGGCGCGGCGGGCGTGGGCCTGCGCTATGGCCGCGGGGCGCTGCACATGAAGGACCTGTCGGCCTCGCAGGAGGTGTTCTGGCAGGGCATTTCGATCGGCTGGGACGTCGGCGGCAACGCCAGCCGGGTCTTCACCCTGGTCTACGGCCTGTATCACCCCGACATGATCTACCGCCGCTACCCCGGCGTGGAGGGCTCGGCCTATCTGGTCGGCGGCGTGGGCGTGAACTACCAGCGCGCCGACGGCATCGTCCTGGCCCCGATCCGCACCGGCGTCGGCCTGCGCCTCGGCGCCAATGTCGGCACCATGGCCTACAGCCGCCAGCGGAACCTGCTGCCGTTCTGAGTGGCTAGTGGTTAGTGGCTAGTGATTAGTGATTGCGCAGCGTCGCCTGTCGGCGGAAGGGCGGCGCGGACTGCGCCGTCGCACAGGCGGCGGCCAGCCACTAATCACTAGCCACTAGCCACTCCCCTTCACCCAGCGTCGCCTCCAGCCCCTCTCGCCAGGTCGGATACCTCGGCCGCCAGCCCAACTCGGCCTTGGCGCGGGCGTTCGAGAGCCGTTTGGAGTCGCGGTAGAAGCGACGCATGGCCTCGGACACCGAAGGGTCGTCGAGGTCGATCTCGGGCGGGCGCGGCAGGCCCAGTCGCCGCGCCGCCCCTTCCATGACCACATCGGCGGGGGCGGGCTCGTCGTCGCACAGGGTGTAGGCCGCTCCGGGCCGCGGCCGGTCCATGGAGGCGAACAGGCCCGAGACGGCGTCCTCGACATGGATGCGGTTGAAGACCTGGCCGGGCTTGCGCACGATCCGGGCGGTACTGTCGCGCAGCTTGTCCAGCGGCGAGCGGCCCGGGCCGTACAGGGCGGGCAGGCGGAAGATCTGCACCGTCAGCCCCATGCCCTGGCCGGCGTCGAGCCAGTCGCGCTCGGCCCGCACCCGGCGCGCGCCCTCCAGCGAGGCGGCGTTGAGCGGGTCATCCTCGAAGGCCCAGCCGCCGGCCCGGTCGCCGTAGACGGCGGTCGAGGAGACATAGCCGATCCAGTCGGGAAAGGCGCCGGTGCGGGCGATGGCCGGGATCAGCCGCTTCAGGCCGGGGCAGCCGTCGGCTTCCGGCGGGGCGGTCACCAGAATGGCGTTCGCCAGGCCGACGGCGCGATCGAGGGCGCTGTCGTCAGCCGGGTCGACGGCGGTGACCCCCTCGGCCTCGAGCCGGTCGCGGGTGTCCGGATCGCGGCTGGTCAGGATCGCGCCGCCGCCCCGGCGCACCGCCTCGCGCGCCGCCGCCTGACCGAGCCAGCCGCCGCCGAAGACCAGCAGATGGGCGGGCGGAACCTCAGCGGCCATGGCCGGGATCAGGCCGACCGGGCGTGGACGGGGGTCGGCGCGACCGTGACCGGCTCGACCTTCACCGCCGCGGCCCGCCTGCTGTTCCAGGTGGAGACGCAGGGCACCTTGCCCAGGTCGGCGCGGTGGGCGTAGCGGCGGGCGATCTCGGTGACGTCCTGCATCAGCCCCTCGGCCAGGGTGATCGGCTTGAGGCCCAGTTCGCGGAACTGGTCATTGGCCACGACCAGCTCGTTTTCGTCGGCTTCCTGACGCGGGTTGGGGACGTTGTGCACCTCGGCGCCGGTCATGTCGGCGATCAGGGCGGCGAGGTCGCGGACCCGGCGGCTCTCGGTCATCTGGTTCAGGATCTTGACCCGTTCGCCCGACTTCGGCGGGTTCTTCAGCGCCAGTTCGACGCAGCGCACCGTGTCCTGGATGTGGATGAAGGCCCGCGTCTGCCCGCCGGTGCCGTGCACCGTCAGCGGATAGCCGACCGCCGCCTGCATCAGGAAGCGGTTCAGCACCGTGCCGTAGTCGCCGTCATAGTCGAAGCGGTTGATCAGCCGTTCGTCCTGACGGGTCTCCTCGGTCTGGGCCCCCCAGACGATGCCCTGGTGCAGGTCGGTGATCCGCAGGCCGTCGTTCCTGGCGTAGAACTGGAACAGCAGGGCGTCCTGGGTCTTGGTCATGTGATAGATCGAGCCCGGGTTCGGCGGGAACAGGATCTCCTGCTCGGCGGGGCCGAAATCGGTGTCGACCGTGACCTTCAGATAGCCTTCCGGGATGCGCAGGCCGGCGGTGGTGTAGCCATAGACGCCCATGGTCCCGAGGTGGGCCAGATGCACGTCCAGCCCGCTCTCGACGATCGCCGCCAGCAGATGGTTGGTGGCGTTGATGTTATTGTCGACCGTGTACAATTTATGCCGCGCCGACTTCATCGAATAGGGCGCGGCGCGCTGTTCGGCGAAGTGGACGACGCTGTCCGGCTTCCAGTCCTTGATCAGGGCCACGAGCCGGTCGAACTCCTTGCCGACCGTCATGTTGACGAAGCCGATGTCCTTGCCGCTGACCTCTCTCCATGCGGCGATGCGCTCGCCCATGGTGCGGATCGGCGTCAGGGACTGGACCTCCAGCTCATTGTCGATGTTGCGCCGGCTCAGATTGTCGACGACCAGAACGTCCCAGCCTCTCGCCGACAGGTGCAGGGCCGTCGGCCAGCCGCAGAATCCGTCGCCGCCCAGAACCAGTACGCGCATCCGTTCATCCCTCGTGTGATCCGCTTCCTGCCTAGCCGATGGCGGCCGCGGGTCAAAGCTCAGGCGTTCAACGCGCGAGCAGGCGGTTCGGGCTCAGGTTCGCGGTCGGGCGCGCCACTGCTCGCGGCTCTGGCCCCAGCGGTCGACCGACACGCCGTCGAACGGCGGCGGCAACTGCGTCGGCCCGAGATTGCGCGATCCCAACCGTTCGGCGAGGCGCTGCGACGGCCTGTTCTCCGGGTCGATGCAGTGGATCACCTCGGTCCAGCCCAGCGTGTCGAAGGCGTAGTCGAGCGTCGCTGCGGCCGCCTCGACGCCATAGCCCTTGCCCTGGGCGTCGGGGTGCAGCCCCCAGCCGACCTCCGTTCCCGGCCAGCCCAGCGGCGTCCACGGGCCGATGCGGCCCAGCCACAGGCCGGTGTCGCGTTCGATCAGTGAGAACATGCTGACGCCGGTCAGGCTCCAGGCGCCGGCCATGGTCATGAAGCCGCGCCAGGAGGCCTCGGCCGGCTGCGGGCCGCCGAGGAATCTGGCGGCCTCAGGATCCGCCATCATCTCGGCCCAGCGCGGGAAATCGTCCATCGTCTGCGGGCGCAGGGTCAGGCGGGCGGTTTCGATCACCGGGCCGGTCACAGCGGATACTCCTGTTCGAGCTGATAATGACTGCCGTCCTGGGTGAGCACGCTGGACCACAGGCCGAAGCCGTGGGCGCGGATGGGGGGCGATTGCAGCAGGTTGTGCCCGGCGATCCAGGCCCCGATCCGGTCCGGATTGGTCTGGGGCTTGAGGTAGGCCAGCGTCACATGCGGCCGGTACACGCGGCGCTCCATGACCACCCCCGCCCGCTCTCCGGCGGCCTGACAGCGGCCCGCCAGCACCGACAGCCGCTCGTTCGGCTCGACCCCGGCCCACAGGGTGTGGCTGCGGTGGGAGTCGCCGAACGCGCCGACGCCGCGCAGGGTGAAGTCGAACGGCCCGCCGGCGGCGGCGCGGTTGAGCTCGGCGGCGAGGTCGTCGGCGCGCCGCCCGTCGATCTCCCCGTAGAAGGCCAGGGTCAGGTGCAGCTGGTCGCGCGCCCGCCATTTGGCCCCGGGCAGGCCGGACTGGCGACGCTCGAGCGTGTCGGCCACGTCGTCGGGAATCGGCAGGGCGGCGAACAACCGGATCATGCGACCGTTCGTAGCGCCTGAAACCCGACCGCCCAAGTCCGGTTTTCCTTGCGTCAACGGGGTGCGACCCCGATATTTGACGGAGCAGCCGGGATCATCCCGGCGAACAAGGAGATCGAACTCGCGATGAGCGACTTCAACAACGGCTATGCCCGGCCGCTTCCGCAATCCGCCGACATGTCGGTGGACGCGGGTCTGCGCAGCTTCATGCTGGGCGTTTACAACAAGGTGGCGCTGGGCCTGCTGGTGTCGGCGGCGCTGGCCTATGTCACCGGCTCGGTGCCGGCGGTGCGCGATCTGCTGTTCTCGACCGCCGTCTTCCCGGACGGGGTGACCCGCCTGACCGGCATGACCATGCTGGGCATGATCGTGGCCTTCTCGCCGCTGGTGCTCATCCTGGGCTCCAACTTCGTGATGAAGAACCCGACCGCAGGCGGGGCCAGCGCCCTGTACTGGCTGATCGTGGCCCTGATCGGCGCCTCGATGGGCACGGTGGTGCTGATCTATACCGGCGCCTCGGTGGTCCAGACCTTCCTGATCACCTCGGCGGCCTTCGGCGGCCTCAGCCTGTTCGGCTACACCACCAAGAAGGACCTGTCCGGCATCGGCAGCTTCCTGATCATGGGGGTGATCGGCCTGATCATCGCCATGGTGGTCAACATGTTCCTGCAGAGCGGCATGATGCAGATGATCATCAGCATCGCCGGCGTGCTGATCTTCGCCGGCCTGGTCGCCTATGACACCCAGCGGCTGAAGATGACCTACTACGCCCTGGGCGGGAACCAGACCGGCATGAGCGTGGCCACCAGCTACGGGGCGCTGAGCCTGTACATCAGCTTCATCAACATGTTCCAGTTCCTGTTGATGCTGTTCGGCGGCCGTCGCTGAGGCGGCGCCAGTGGGCGGGACGCGGCCCCGCCTTGCCCGGGCGCCCCGGCCCCCCGCCGGGCGCAGCGCGACAGGCCAACAAGAAAGGCCCCGGCGGAGACGCCGGGGCCTTTTCTATTCGACGACGCTGAAGCGGCGGCTGTCGAAGACGCGCAGGACCTGGGGCAGGTCGCGACCCCGGCGCAGCACCACGCCGCCCTCGCCGATGACGGCCCACTGGCCCTGTTTCAGGCGCAGGGCCGGGCGTTTCTCGATACGGTAGGCGGGGGCGTCGCCCGAGCGGCGGAAGACGGCGAACTCGGCCACGTCGCGGTGCCCGACCATGGCGTAGTCGCGCCATTCGCCCGCCGCCACCATCCGGCCGTAGACCCTCAGGATCAACTCCAGCTCGCGCCGGTCGAAGAAGACCGGTCCGGCCTGCGGCTGCAAATCGGCGGCGTCGCTCATGAAAGGAATCTAGGCGGCCCGGACGGAAACGCCAGCGTTTTGAACCGGGGTCTCCAGCGACCGGCGTGCCCCGAACGACACTCGCCGAAGAAATCGCCCGGAACACGAAATCGCCGCCGTTCCGCCCATCGTCCGCCCCCTTGCGGGGCGACACCGGATCCATCGGCTCGTCGGAGTTCGGAGCGGTCCCGGATCCTGAACAGCCCCCCCAGCCCCCCTGGATCATTCCATCAAGGGCTCCGGCGGGTCGATGCTTCCTCCAAGCGAGACGCCCGCTTCGCCACCCTCCCCCCTCCGGCTGAGCGGGCGTTTTGCTGTCCGGCGTCCGGCGGGCGGGATCAGGGCAGGATGATCTCCAGCGGCTCGCCGTCCCGGCTGATCGACAGGATGCGTTGGCCCTCTCCGTCGAGGGCGGGGGCGAGAGCCGACGGGTCCGCCACGGCAGCGTCGTCGACGAGCCGGATCATGTCGCCCGCCCGCAGGTCGGCGCCGGCGGCGATCGAACCGCCCTCGACCGCGAAGACCAGCAGGCCGTCAGTTCCAGCGCGGGCGCTCAGGCCCCGCGCGATCACGACGTCGGCGCCGATCACCACAGAGCGGTCCCCCGGGGCCTCGACCGTCAGGGTCGCCCGGCCCTCGCGGCCCTCGCGCAGATAGACGACCTGGACCTGGGTTCCGGGCCGGGCGATGCCGATGGTCGCCGCAACCGTACCGGCGTTCGAGACCGGGCGGTTCTGGATGCGGGTGACCACGTCGCCGCGTTGCAGGCCGGCGGCCTCGGCGGACGAGCCCGGAGCGACGCTTTCAACCACGGCCCCACGGACGATGCCGAGGCCGAAGTCGCGCGAGCGCTGGGCGTTCAGGGAGCCGAGGATGGCGCCGGTCGTGCCGCGCCTGACCTCGCCCACGGTCCGGAGCTGGTCGACCACATACATGAGGATGCGGCTGGGCACGGCGAAGGCGATGCCGTCGTTGCCACCGCCGCCGCCGGACAGGATGGCGGTGTTGATGCCGATCAACCGACCCCGGCTGTCCAGCAGCGGACCGCCGGAGTTGCCTGAGTTCACCGCCGCGTCCGTCTGGATATAGTCCTCGATCCGGTCGCCCATGCCCGAGCGGCCGAGGCCGGAGATCACCCCCATGGTCAGGGTCTGGTCGAGGCCGAGCGGATAGCCGACGGCGAAGGCCAGGTCACCGGTGCGCAGCTGGTCTGAATCGACCACCTCGATCTCTGCCAGGCCGGTGGCGTCAAATTTCAGCACGGCCAGATCGGTGGCCTTGTCGGTTCCGATCAGGACGGCGTCGAAGATGCGGCCGTCGGTCAGGTCGACGGTGAATTTCCGACCGCCTTCGACGACATGGTTATTGGTGACCACAATGCCTTGAGCGGCGTCGATGATGGCGCCGGAGCCGCTGGAGATCGGACGCGGCTCGTTCTCGCCCGAGCTGGGACCTTCCGACTGACCGAGGGTGGTGACCTGCACCACAGCGGGCAAGGCGCGTTCGAGGCCCTCGGCGAAGGTGAAGACGCCGCGCCGGGCGTCATACGGAATGGGGCCCTGGGGCGAGGACTGCGCCGCCGCCGGCGTCGCCGCCAGAAGGGGGACGGCCGCGACGAGCGCCAGTAACGACAGGCCGTGGGCCCGGTGGGTGGAACGCCGCATCGTCAATCCTCTGATCCTGGATCGACCCTAGCGCGAGAAATGCGCCGTGACGACAGCGCCCGGATGACCGTCATCAACTGTCATGGATGCGCCGTGCCGCTTCAGGATCGCCCTTACGAAGG
>CAZGPS010000115.1:0-8067 GCA_964527675.1 uncultured Brevundimonas sp.
GATTTCATGCAGGTCATGAATTCGCTTCAGGACAGTGGTTTCTACAGCGTCGCCCTGGTCGGCGAAGACCAGTCGGCACAGTAGGAGCGGTGAACATATGACTGACGTCGAATATCATCGCAGCCGCTACGACCCGCCGAAGCAGAAGGGCATCTTTGGTGTCCCTCCGCACGTGTTCATCGCCAGTGTCGTGGTGGTGTGCATGTTCTTCGGTCTGTTGGCCTTCTATTTCATCAATGCCCAGTTCAAGCTGCGCGAGGTGAACTATTCGGACGACGCGGTCGACGTGGAGCTGATCGAACCGATCCCGCCTCCGCCTCCGCCCCCGCCGCCCCCGCCGCCGCCGCCCGAAACGGCGCCGCCGCCGAAGCTGCAGGTGCGGGTGCCCGCTCCGGTCCCCGTTCAGATCCCGGTGCCGCCGCTTCCGGTGCCGCCGACTCCGAAGGAAGACCGGATCGCCTCGACCATCCCGCCTGGCCGTATCGACGGACCGGTGACCATTCCGCTGCCGCCTCCTCCGCCGCGGCCGGCCGAAATCCGGAACGTGACCTGGGCCAGCCAGCCCCGGCCGGAGTTCCCGGAGCGGGCCCTTTCCCGGAACATCTCATCCGGTGTGGTGGAATTGGTCTGCACGGTCTCGCCGAACGGTTCGGCCACCAACTGCTCGATCGTCTCGGAGAGTCCCTCCGGCGCCGGGTTTGGTCAGGCCGCGCTTCGTTCCATGTCCCGGGCGCGCTTCTCGCCCCAGACGCGGGACGGGGTGGCTGAAGGCGGGCGCGCCCGCTTCACGGTCCGGTTCCAGATGCCGGACTAGGCCGCGGGCCAGTCTCGACAAGACTACCGACGACGCCCCGGCCCTGTGGCCGGGGCGTTTTCGTTTGTGGGGAGCGTTGCCGTGCCTGGCGCGTTGCAAGTCCAACCCGAGATGGAGCCTTCGCTATGAACCGCATGCTGATCTTCCCCGCCGCCGCCGCCGCTCTCGCCTTGGGGGCCTGCGCCTACAACGAGACCCTGGGACGCAGCCAGTTCCTGATCGTCGACGACGGAGCCCTGACCCAGCAGTCGGAGGCGGCCTGGGCCGAGGCCTTGCGCACCCAGCCGACCTCCTCGGACGCGGCCGCCAACGCGCGCGTCCGCCGGGTCGGCGCCCGGATCGTTGAAGGCGCCGGCCTGACCGGCCGGAGTTGGGACTATGCGGTGTTCGTCAGCCCCAGCCCGAACGCCTTCGTCCTGCCCTCGGGCAAGATCGGGGTGACCACGGGACTGCTGGCCCTTGTCCGCAACGACGATCAGCTCGCGGCTGTCCTGGGCCACGAGATCGGCCATGTGGTCGCCCGTCATGCGGCGGAACGCTATTCGTCCTCGGCGGCGACCGGCCTCGTGCTCAGCGGCGTCCAGAGCGCGGCCGGCGATTACGCCCAGGCCGCTGGGGCCATTGGCGGCCTGGGCGCCCAGCTTGGCGTCCTGCTGCCGTTCTCCCGTCGGCACGAACTGGAGGCCGACCGACTTGGCGTCGACTATCTGCAGCGGGCGGGATACCGCCCGTCCGAGGCCATCGCGCTGTGGCGTCTGATGGCGGAACAGCGGCAGGGATCGACCCCGGAATTCGCCTCGACCCACCCCTCGGACGCCAGCCGGATCGCGGCGCTGGAGCAGTATATAGCCGCACAGGGCTGGTCGTGACGGCGGCGTAAGCCGGCGGCGGCCAGACGACAGGGCCGACGCCGTCGGCCTCTCCTTCATGGGCGACCCGGTCCGCGTGGCGCCGGGCGCCGGGCGCCGGTCGTCTATCCACTCGTGCCCGCTTGATCAGCGGACGAGACACGGCTAGACACCGCCCTCGCGTCGCCCCCTTGCGGGGCCCTGCGCCGCCTTAGCTCAGTTGGTTAGAGCGCCGGTTTGTGGAACCGGAGGTCCTCAGTTCAAGCCTGAGAGGCGGTACCATCCTCCCCGATCTGGAGCGCGTAACGGCATGACCGACACGCCGCCGGCCTGGGATCCCCTTCAGTACAATCGCTTCGAACGCGAGCGCGACCGGGCCGCTCTCGATCTGATGGCCCGGCTGCCGGATGAGCTTTCGCCCCGTGAGGTCTGGGACCTCGGGTGCGGGACCGGTCGGCACGCCGTCGAACTGAAGCGCCGCTATCCCGGAGCGACCGTGCACGGTCTGGATTCCAGCGACGCCATGCTGGATTCCGCGCGGATCCGGGAGCCGGCTATCGACTGGCGATTGGGGGATATCGCCGCGTGGGCGCCGGAGCGGCCCGCCGACCTGATCTTCGCCAACGCCTCGCTACACTGGCTGCCCGATCACGAGGCGCTGTTGCGGCGGCTCACGGACACCCTGGCGGCTGGCGGCGTCATCGCCGTGCAAATGCCGATGGCGCACGAGACCCGCCACCACGGGCTGATGCGCGAAACGGCGTGCGAGGGGCCGTGGGCGACGACCCTGGCCGGGGTGGGGACGGTTGCGCCGTTGCTGGCGCCGGAAGCCTATTATTCCGTACTGGCCGACCGCTGTGGCGAGGTCGACATCTGGTCCGCCACCTATATGCAGGCCCTGGCCGGGCCCGATGCGGTGCTGGAGTGGATGATGGGCACGGCGCTGCGGCCGTATCTGGCCGCCCTGACGGACGCCGTCATGCGGCGGGCGTATCTCGCCGCGCTCGGCGAGCGGCTTTCCGGGGCTTTTCCGCGACGGCCGGACGGGGTGACCCTGATGCCGTTTCCACGTCTGTTTCTGGTGGCGCGCAAACGCTGAGCGGCGCGCGGCGGCGCAGGTGGGTGACGGGGCGGTCCAGAGCCTCCAGCGCCTCACGCGTGGCGCGATAGCCGGCCTCGACGCCGGGCTCGAACCCCTTCCAGTCGCGGATGTCGAGACCGTCCGGCGTCGGCTGGATCAGCAGGTCGGTGGCGGCGCGGGAGCTCTCGAGGTCGGCGTCGGTCGTCAGGGTGGCCGAACGCATCAGGATCGAAACGATGGGAGGCCCCCGCCGCCAGGCGCCGGTGGCGATGAGCCGCCAGATCGACGGCGGATGCTCGATCATGGCTGCGTCGACGCCGCGGGTCTCGGACATGTCGACGCCGATCACCGGGCCGGAGTTCATCTGCCGCATGACCTCGGCCGGCAGGTTCTTCAGCACCGCGCCATCGACCAGCACCTGGCCGTCGATGACCACCGGCGGCAGGATGCCGGGGATGGCGATGGAGGCGCGCAGGGCGCGGCGCATCAGACCGCGCCGGTGGACCTCCAGCTTGCCGCTGGTCAGGTTGGTGGAGGCCGCGAAGAAGGGCCGGTGCAGGTCGGCCAGATCGATCTCGCCGTAGGCCTCCTGCAGCAGGCAGTCGACCTTCCGGGCCCGGGTCATGGCCAGCATGGGGAAGGTGATGTCGGACAGGGGGTCGCTCTGGACGAAGGCCTTGCGGATGCGGGCCTCCAGCTCCTCCTGCGACCAGTTCAGGGCCGGCCCGGCGGCGATCACGGCGCCCATCGAGGCGCCGCCGACGAAGTCGATCGGCACGCCGGCCTCGCGCAGGGCCCGCAGGGCGCCGATGTGGGAATAGGCCCGGGCGCCGCCGCCGGACATGACCACGCCGACGGCCGAACCGGTGATGACCCGACCGAGGCGCTCGGCGTCCGACTGGTCGCCCTCGACGGCCTGGAACCAGCGGCCGGGCGAGATGGCGTCGATCCAGACCCCGGTGTTGGCCGGGTTGGCCATGCGCGGATCGCGCAGCAGGATCAGGTCGGTGCGGCGCTGGGCGTCCAGCACGCCGGCGTGGGGCAGGGGCCGGTTGGGCGGGGCCATAAGGCAGGCCCCGACGACGAAGACCCGGTCGACCTGGCGCGCACACAGGGCCGCCCAGGCGGGCTCGTCCATTTCGGCGACATAGAGGACATAGTCGTGGGCGTCCTCGACCCGGCTGAACCATTCGCTGGCGGACGCGAGGGCCGACTGGTCGATCACCTGACAGCTGAAGCCGTCGGCCTCGATGGCGGCGGCGATACGCTCGACGAAGGCGCGGATCGGGCGGGGGCGGGCCGAGACGAAGCCGAACACGCTGGGTTCGCCGCCGCCGGAGCGGCGGTCACGGGCGCGCTGGATCATCAGGCGCGACAGCTCGACCATCAGGTCGGGTTCGGTTCTGGCGGCTTCGAAGAAGGCGTCCCGTGGCAGTGCCAACACTTCGGAATCGCGCAGGGCGACGACGTCGGCCGTGTGGACGGTGCCGGCCAGCATGGCCATCTCGCCGGCCGGCTCACCCGGCCGGATGACGCCGACGAACTGGGGCGGGCGGTCGCCGGCGGGGTCCTTGCGGAACACGCCAAGCCGGCCGGAGCGGACCAGATACAGGGTGTCCGCCGTGTCGCCCTCGGCGAACAGGGTCTCGCCGCCGGTCAGGGCGAACCAGCTGGCGCGCGTGTTCTTGCCGCCCTCGAAGATGCGGTGCAGGGCGTCTTCCAGCCGGTCGGAGCGTGCAGGGGGCATGGGGAGCCTGATGGGTCTCAGGAAGCGGACGGATCGCCGCTCTTGTCGATCAGTTCCCGGCTCTTGGCCTCGAACTCGCCGCCGCAGCGGGGCAGTTCGCCGATCAGGAGGTCGGGCTGGGAATTGCCGGCCTCAACGCCCTGTCGGATCCAGTCAGTTTCCGGGGTGCGGCCTTCGAGGCGACCGAGATAATAGAAGGCGACCATCGAGGCGGCGTTGATCATCTCCTGATCGTCGGCGCTGACGCCGGCCAGCACGAGGGAGGCCGCGTAACAGCGAAAGTCGGCTTCTGTCTGCGGATCCGGGGAACCGGACAGCGTCGGCTGGGGCGCGAACGCCAAGGCTGCTGCGAGAACAGGTCCGATCATGGGGCGCCCCTTTGCCAGGATTCGTCTACGACCATAGCCGCCACGCCCGGGAAGGCGCGACTGTTTTCACCACGCCCCCATCTCTCGCAGCCGCTTGGCCAGGTCCTCCGGCACCTCGCCGGCGTCGAGCGAGGAGAGGTCGGGCGGGGCGTCCTTGGGCTCGAGATAGCGCCAGCCCTGGAAGGGGCGGCGGGCCTGGGGGGCGGTGCGGATGACCTCGGGCGACAGCTTGATGTGGCACATGGAGGCCTTGCCCTCGGCCCGGGTCGAGACGTCGAGGATCGGCATGCGGCAGACCACCGAGCCCTTCATGACCCAGAACAGGGAGCCGCCGTCCTCGAGTTCGGCGGCGCGCTTGGGCGTCATGCGGGTCTGGACGGTGAGCCATTCGCCCTTGGCGGCGCGGCGCTCCAGCGTCTCGACCCTGGCGACGCCGACGCACAGCTTGATCATGTGGAGGGACATGGGCGGGGGTTAGCACCCTTTGCGCAGCGGGCGGGAGACAGGACCGCGGGATGGGCCTAGAATTCCGTTCATGAGAGTCGGACGGCGCAAGGTGATCGCGGGGGCGGCCGGTCTGGCCTCCCTCGGACTCGCCCCGCCGCTCGCGGCGCGAGCGAAAGTCGGGACCATGTACGGACTGATCGGCAAGATGACGGCGATCCCGGGTCAGCGGGACGCCTTGACGGCGATCCTGCTGGAGAGCCTGGGGCGGATGCCGGGGTGTCTGAGCTATATCGTGGCCCATGATCCGGCCGAGGACGACGCCATCTGGGTGACCGAGGTGTGGACCGACGTGGCGGCGCACCGGGCCTCGCTGCAGGTTCCGGAGGTCAAGGAGGCGATCCGCCGGGGGATGCCGCTGATCGCGACGTTCGAGGATGCGCAGGTGACGAGTCCGGTGGGCGGGGTGGGGCTGCTGGGTAGTGGCTAGTGGCTAGTGGCTAGTGGTTAGTGATTGCAGCGTCGCTGGCGGCGGAAGGGCGGCGCCGTCCTTGCCGCTTCGCCAGCGGCGGCCAGCCACTAGCCACTAGCCACTCACCACTCACCCTGCATCTGCCGCCGTCACCAGCGCCAGCACCGTCCCGTCGGTGACCTGATCGCCGATGGCGACGCTGATTTCGGCGACGACGCCGTCGAACGGGGCGACGAGGGCGTGCTCCATCTTCATGGCCTCGAGCACGACGACGGGCTGGCCTTTCGTGACTGTGTCGCCGGGCTTGGCGGGGGTGGCGACGATCTTGCCGGGCATGGGGGCGCGGAGGGAGCCGTCGGAGGTGGGGCCGGTGGCGGAGGCGTTCAGGCGAGGCAGAAATTCGAAGACATCCCCGTCCTCGAAGACGACGACGCGGTCGTCACCGGTGTTCGCCATCGAGACGGGCTCATTGTCGATGAAGATATAGGCAGGCATGCCCTGGGCCTCAAAAACCTCGCCTTCAAGCTCGACGTCAAAGATCGAGTGACGCGGCGCGTTCTCGCCGTGGACACCCCGCAGCCTGGCCTGGACGCGGTCGCCGTCCCGATAGAGCACCACGGGCGTACAGGGCTCGCCGTTCATCCGGAAGGCAAAGAGGCCGTCGGTCCAGGGCGAAATTGCGGTCGCCCGCAAAGCCTCGTCCGCGCGAAGACCAATCACGGCGAGCGCCGCGGCGGTCGTTCGGGAGGAGGGCGAGGTCGGGACGAGTTCAGCCTCTTCCGCCCCGATGAAGCCGGTATCGACATCCGCAGCGACGAACCGCGGATGCTCGAGGCAGCGAACAAGGAAGCCGGCGTTGGTCCGGACCGGCCAGACCTCGACCGAGGCGCAGGCGTCGGCGAGGGCTTCGGCCGCTTCCTCGCGGGTCTCCGTATGGACGATCAGCTTGGCGATCATCGGATCGTAGAATTGGCTGACCTCGCCGCCCTGTTCGACCCCGGTGTCGATGCGGATGTCGTCGGGGAGGCGGAAATGATCGAGCTTGCCGATCGACGGCAAGAACCCGTTGGCCGGGTCCTCGGCGTACAGCCGGGCCTCCATGGCCCAGCCGTTCAACGGAATGTCGTCCTGCTTGAGCGGGATCGGCTCGCCGGCGGCGACGCGCAGCTGCCATTCGACCAGGTCGACGCCGGTGATGGCCTCGGTGACCGGGTGTTCGACCTGGAGCCGGGTGTTCATCTCCATGAACCATATGCGGTCGGCCTTCAGACCATCGGAGGCGTCGGCGATGAATTCGATGGTGCCGGCGCCCTCGTAGTTCACCGCCTTCGCGGCGCGGACGGCGGCGTCGGTGACGGCCTTGCGCGTGGCGGCGTCCATGCCGGGGGCGGGGGCTTCCTCGATCACCTTCTGGTGGCGGCGCTGGAGGGAGCAGTCGCGCTCGTGCAGGTGGACCACGGTCCCGTGCGTGTCGCCGAACACCTGCACCTCGATATGGCGCGGACGGGTGATGTATTTCTCGATCAGGACGCGTGGGTCGCCGAAGGAGGACTGGCCCTCGCGTTGGGCCGAGGCGAGGCCGTCGGCGAAGTCTTCGGCGCGCTCGACCTTCTTCATCCCCTTGCCGCCGCCGCCGGCGACGGCCTTGATCAGCACGGGATAGCCGATGGCGTCGGCCTCCCGTTGCAGGCGGTCGGCCGACTGGTCCTCGCCGAGATAGCCGGGGGTGACCGGCACGCCGGCCTCGATCATCAGGGTCTTGGCCGCGTCCTTCAGGCCCATGGCGCGAATCGACGCCGGGTTGGGGCCGATCCAGACGATGCCGGCGGCCATGACGGCCTCGGCGAAGTCGGCGTTTTCGGACAGGAAGCCGTAGCCGGGGTGGATGGCCTCGGCGCCCGTGGCTTTCGCGGCGGCCAGCACTTTCGCGGCGTCGAGGTAGGAGTCGCGAGCCGGGGCGGGGCCGATCAGGACGGCCTCGTCGGCCTCGCGCACGTGCAGGGCCCTGGCGTCGGCTTCGGAATAGACGGCGATGGTGCGCAGGCCCATGCGGCGGGCGGTGCGGAAGACGCGGCAGGCGATCTCGCCACGATTGGCGACCAGGACGGATTTGAACATGGGGTCGGTTCTAGAGGCGAGCGGGGCGGGGGGCTAGGGGTGAGGGGAGGGAGCGGGGCTAGGGGCTAGGGGCTAGGGGCTAGGGATTAGGGATTAGGGATTAGGGATTGGGGATTAGCGGCAGGCACGACTCTTCGCCGCTTCGGATGAAGCGGTGTGGGGAGAGAGCGGGGCG
>CAZGPS010000116.1:0-8066 GCA_964527675.1 uncultured Brevundimonas sp.
GTGGGCGCTGTGGGAGGGCGGCTCGGCCGTGGCCATGGACCCGGAGACGCTCGCGACCCGGGGCATGGTCACCCACCGGTCCGACCTGAAGTCCATGCCCTTCCTCGCCCATCCGCGGCGCGAGCCGGACGGCCGCATCTGGAACCTCGGCATGGGGCGGGCCCAGGCCATGGTCTGGCGCCTGTCGCCGACCGGCGCTCTGGAGGCGGCGACGATGATTGATCTGCCGCGCGCCAGCTATCTGCACGACTTCACCGCCACCGCCCGCCATCTGGTCATCGTGCTGCAGCCGTGGGTGCAGGCGCGGATGACCATGCCGTTCTCGGAGGGCTTCGACTGGCGCCCCGACGAGGGGACCCAGGTGCTGGTGATCGACAAGGACGACCTGACGAAGCGGCGGGTGTTCGACCTGCCGGCCTTCGGCTTCTTCCACCTCGGCGACGCCTGGGCGGACGGGGAGGACATCCGCTTCGACCTGTGCGTCCATCGCGACATGGACTTCGCCGCCCGCGGGGCCAGCGCGATGCTGAACGGCGTGCCGCTGGACGAGGAGCCGGCGCGTCTGGCCATGGTCCAGTTGAAGGCCGACGGCTCGGCCGACCTGCACCGCACCGACCAGGTGGCCGAGTTCCCGCGCGGCGACCCGCGCCGCGCCGGCCTGCCGCGCCGCTTCACCCTGCATACGGCGCAGGAGGGGGCGGGGCGGCCGTTCGCCAGCGCCGTCGGCCTGACCGACTGGCGGGCGGAGCGGGCCCGGGTGTTCGACTTCGGCGCCGACCATGTGATGGACGAGATGGTCTTCGTGCCCCGGCCCGGCGGCGTGGCCGAGGATGACGGCTGGCTGGTCGGGCCGACCCTCAACTTGGCCGCGCGGGCGACCGAGCTGCAGGTGCTGGACGCGGCGCGGATCGAGGACGGACCGATCGCGACCTGGCGGGCGGACGCGGCCCTGCCGGTCAGCTTCCACGGGGTCTGGCACGGCTGATCAGTACCAGCCGGCCTCGCGCAGGGCCCGGGCGTAGCGGCGGCTGACCGGGGCGACGAGGCCGCCCTCGAGCGACAGGGCGGCCCGGCCGTCGCTGCGTTTGACGTCGCGCACCGCGTCGCGGGCGACCCACCAGCTGCGGTGGGTGCGCGCGCCTTCCAGCCCCTCCAGCTCGGCCACGGCGTCGGACAGCCGCATCAGGATCAGGTCCGAGCCGCGGTCGGTGTGCAGGCGCAGATAGTGGTCCTCGGCCTGGACGGCGTGGAGCGTGGCGCCCCGCAGACGGGGCGGCAGGCGGTCGAGAAAGCGGGCGGGGCCGCCGCCGCCGCCCGCATGGGTCTGGACCGGGGCCGCGCGGGCCATGAAGACGTTGACCGCGCTGAGGGCGACGGTGACCACGAGCACGGGCCCGATCAGGCCGACGATCCGGTCGAGCGGATAGATCCGGCCTTCGAAGACGAGGCCGGTGACCAGCCAGACCAGCATCACGACCGGTCCGGCGGTGGCCGCAGACAGGACCGCGACCGTCAGCCACGGCCGCTCGTCCTCATCGACGAGGCACCCGATCCGGCGCGAACACAGGGTGGCCCAGCCCGCGCCGGCGAGGATCAGCGGCACCCAGTAGGCGAAGCGCACCCATAAGGGGACGATGTCGGTGCCGAAGGCGCCGGTCAGGGCCAGGACCACGCCCGCGCCGACGGCCACGCCCACGCCCCGGTCGAGGTGAAAGGGCAGCCAGCGCAGTCCCGGCGGATTGGCGGCGGTCCCCATCAGGCGGTCCGGGCCCCGGGCCCGCATACCGAGCGGAATCCGGCGGCGGCGAAGCGCACCATGTATTCACCGGCGGTCTCGAGGTCGCCGGAGCGGCACAGGCCGCCGGACAGGCGGTCGAGACGGCCGGTCTCGCCCAGGGTCAGGGTCAGGGCGCCGGAGAGGTTGTGATAGCCCCAGTAGAGGTCTTCCTCGCGCGCCTCGGGCAGGACGCGCTTGATCAGCTCGATCAGGCGGCGCGCCGTGGGGTCGAAATAGCGGGTCATGATCTCGCCGCCGAACATCGGATTGGCGTTGGTCTGGGCCACCAGGGCGGCGTAGTGCTTCCACCCCGGACCGCCCTTCAGCGCCCATTCGAACGGCGAGTGCAGGAAGGCGGCCAGCAGGCCCTCCAGCGTCATGTCGGCGCCCGCGGCCTCGGCATAGCGGTTGATGGCGTTGACCCGGTCGCTGTTCCAGACCTCGGCCCGGCGCAGGAAGACGGCGTCGAACAGGGCCCGCTTGGCGCCGAAATAATAGTGCACCAGGGCGGTATCGACCCCGGCCTCGCGCGCCACCTCGCGGATGGTGACGCCGTAGAAGCCGTGTTTGGAGAACAGGTCCTCGGCGGCGTCGAGAATCGACTCGCGGGTGTCGCCGGTTCCGTCGGCCGACTTCTTGGGCGGCCGTCCGCGACGCGCGGGCGTGGCGGCGGCGTCAGCGGCGGGGGCGTCGAGCTTGGTCATGGCCCAAGCTAGGCTGCGTCAGCCCGTCATGGCAACGGCGCCACAGTCCGCTTTCCCGCCATCGCCTGACAAGCGGGACCGTTTGACAGCCGACCGAAAACAGCTACGTTCCCTGAAAATCATTGAACGCTGAATAAATAAAGCGTCGCAGGCTGGAAACACAGGAATTGGGGCTTCACATGAACCGCTACATCAAGACTGCTTTGCTCGCGGGCGCCGCCTGGAGCGCGCTGTCCACCTTCGCGGTGGCGCAGGACGCGCCGACGCAGACCGAACAGGCCTCCGCCGTCGAAGACGTCATCGTCACCGCGCGCCGCCGTGACGATGCGCTGCACTACGCGCCTATCTCGGTGTCCGCCCTGAGCGCAGAACGGCTGGAAGAGACCGGCGCGACGGATATCACGGCTCTGCAGCAGCAGACGCCGAACGCGACGGTGCAGGTGGCCCGCGGCTCGAACTCGACCCTGATCTCCTTCATCCGCGGCGTCGGCCAGCAGGATCCGCTGTGGGGCTTCGAGCCCGGCGTCGGCCTGTATGTGGACGACGTCTATGTGGCCCGCCCGCAAGGCGCCGTGCTCGATATCTACGACATCGAGCGCATTGAGGTGCTGCGGGGGCCGCAGGGCTCGCTGTACGGCCGCAACACCGTCGGGGGCGCGATCAAATACGTCACCTCGCGTCTCTCGCAGGACCCCGAACTGACCCTGCGCGGGGCTTACGGCAGCTACAACCAGATCGACCTGATGGCCGCGGGCAGCCTGCCGTTGGCCGATAATTTCCGGGTTGGCGGCGCCATCGCCAGCTATCAGCGCGACGGTTACGGCGAGAACATCAACACCGGCGCCGAACACTACAACAAGGACGTGCTGGCCGGACGTCTGAGCGCCGAATGGGAGCCGACGGACACCCTCTCCGTCCGCCTTGCCTATGATCGGGTCCAGGACGATTCCAATCCCCGCCACGGCCACCGTCTGCTCGCCGGCGCGACTCCGGCCGGCGCTGTCCTGTCCAGCGTCTATGACACCAACGCGGGCATCGGTGACGACAACTCGGTGACCAACGAGGGCGCTTCGGCGACCATCCAGCTGGACCTCAATGACAACTGGATCTTCAAGTCGATCACGGCCTGGCGCCAGGGCGAGACAGACACGGTCATCGACTTCGACAACACCCCGGCGGCCACGCTGGACATCCCCGGCTACTATGCCGACGACCAGATGACGCAGGAGTTCCAACTCCTGTTCGACTTCGACCGGGTCCAGGGCGTGGTGGGCCTGTTCTATCTTGACGGTCATGCGGAAGGCGCTTTCGACACCATCCTGGGCAATGCCGGCTTCGTCATCGGCACCAACGGCGAGGTCGATACCAAGAGTTGGGCGGGCTTCGCCGACGTCAACATCGACCTGTCCGACCGGCTGCACCTGTCGCTGGGCGCCCGCTATACGCAGGATGAGAAGGAAGGAACGGTGTTCCGCGCCAACTACGCCGGCGCCACCCGCAGCCCCCTGCTGGGGGGGACGGCCCGGGCGCCGACCCTGCTGCGGACCGACTACACCAACGCCAAGGACTTCAGCCAGTTCACCCCGCGGATCGCCCTGTCCTACGACGTGAACGAGGACATGACGGCCTATGCTTCCTTCTCGCAGGGCTTCAAGTCAGGCGGCTTCGACATGCGCGGCGACGCCATCCTGACGCCCGACACGGTTGACGGCTATGATCCGGAAACAGTCGATTCCTATGAGATCGGCCTGAAGGGCGCGCTGGATCGCCTGACGTTCGCCGCCTCGGCCTTCTACAACGAATATCAGGATCAGCAGGTCACGACCCAGGTCCCGGCCGTGGGCGGCATCGCCAGCTTCGTCGACAACGTAGGGTCCTCGACCTTCTACGGCGCCGAATTTGAAGGCCGGCTGCGCATCTTCGACAACCTGTCGGCCAGCTTCGCCGTCGGCTATCTGCACTCCGACTTCGAGGAGTTCCTGCGCTACAATCTGACCACCCTGGCCTATGAGGACATCTCGGATCAGGTGGTGCTGCAGAACGCCCCGGAATGGACCGGATACCTCGGCCTCACCTGGATCGGCGACCTGGGCGGCGGCCGACTGGCGGTGACCCCGTCGGTCAGCTATCGCGGCGACTCCAGCATGTTCGAGTTCCCCAATCCGGTGCTCGACCAGCAGGCCTACACCGTGACCGATCTGTCGATCGTCTGGACCGACCCGACCGACCGCTACACGGTCGGTCTCTACGGCAAGAACCTGACCGACGAGGAGTACCGCGTCGGCGGCTACAACTTCCCGGGCGCGCTCTTCGACAATTCGATCATCGGCTACTACGGTCCGCCGCGCACCGTGACGGCTTCGCTGCAGGTCAAGTTCTGATCTGAGGCCTGATCGCACGGAACAAGGGGCGGCGGTTCAGTCTGGGCCGCCGCCCTTTTTCTTTTGCGTCTCGCCACGGCCCCGCTACCGTTCCACACAACGAAAAAGTCCAAGTCGAGGGAAACGCCATGACCGACACGGCCGCCGCCGCGCCCGCGCGCCCGGGCTACCGCTACTATGTGCTGGCGGTCCTGATCCTGGTCTACATGCTGAACTTCCTCGACCGGCAGATCATCGGCATTCTCGCGGCGCCGCTGAAGGCGGAGTTCGGCCTGTCGGACAGCCAGTTCGGCCTGCTGGGCGGCATCGCCTTCGCCAGCGTCTATTCGACCCTCGCCATCCCGCTGGCGTGGCTGGCCGACCGCTACAGCCGGGTATGGATCATGACCGGGGCGCTGGCGGTGTGGAGCGGCTTCACCGCCCTGTGCGGCGTGGCCACCTCCTTCACCCAGCTGTTCCTGTTCCGCATGGGCGTCGGCGTCGGCGAGGCCGGCGGGGTGGCCCCGGCCTATTCGCTGGTGGCCGACTATTTCCCGCCGCATCAGCGGGCCCGGGCGCTGGCGGCCTTCGCCTTCGGCATTCCGCTGGGCACGGCGGCGGGGACGCTGGTCGGCGGCCTGCTGGCCGCGACCTATGGCTGGCGCACGGCCTTCATCGTCGTCGGCCTCGCCGGGGTGCTGCTGGCGCCCATCCTTCTGTTCACGGTGCGAAACCCGACCCGGGGCGGCACCGACACGATCAAGACCGAGGCCGAACTGGCGGTCATCGCCGCCGCGCCGGTGGTCGGTTCCGGCAAGGCCGGCGCCGTCGCCTCGCTGATCATGCTGGGGATCGGCGCGGGCTGCCTGATCCTCGCCGCCCTGAACCATTTCGCCGGCCTGCAACTGGGCAATGCGCTGGTGCTGGCCTTCGGCGGCCTGCTGGCCATGGTCATCGGCATCTCCCTGGCGATCGCGCGCCGCACCGCCTCGGCGGTGATTCCCAAGCCGAGCTTCTGGCTGCTGGCCCTGGGCGCGGCCTCGTCGTCGGTGTGCGGATACGGCGTGGCCGGCTGGCTGCCGCTGTTCTTCATGCGCAGCTTCGGCCTGAATCTGGCGCAGACCAGCTGGTACTACGCCGGCATCGCCCTGATCGGCGGCACCCTCGGCATCTGGCTGGGCGGGGCCATCGCCGACAAGCTGTCGAAGCGCGGCAAGGGCGCCTATCCCCTGACCCCGGCCATCGCCTTCCTGATCTCGGCGCCGATGTTCGTCCTGGCGATGAACTCGCCCTGGCTGATCGGCCTTGTCATTCCCGGCGGCGGCACCAATGCGCAGCAGCTGATCCTGGCCTTCCTGATCTTCATCATCCCGACGGGCCTGAACCTGGCCTGGCTGGGGCCGATCACGGCCTCGGTGCAGCATCTGGTGCCGGCGCCGATGCGCTCGACCGCCTCGGCCCTGTTCCTGCTGATCAACAACCTGCTGGGGATCGCCGTCGGCTTCTACTATTTCGGCTGGATGAGCGACCTGCTGGCCCCGCGCTTTGGCGAGGAGAGCCTGCGCTGGGCCATCTACACCGGCATGGGATTCTATCTGCTGGCGGCGGTGCTGCTGATCGGGGCGTCGCGGACGCTGAAGAAGGACTGGGTCGACTGAGGGGGCTGATCACGCGTCAGCCTTATTGACGCTGTTTTCCAGGTCAGATTGACTTCGATCCGCCGGATCGCGGGTCCGGTCCTCCCCGTCACCATGAGAGTTCGTTTTCGATGATCGCCACGCTTCTGTTCGCCGCCGCCCTGACCGCCGCTCCCCCCGCCTCGTCGGCCGATGATTTCAAGGCGCTATGCGTCGCCACCCGCGGCGATGTCGCCGCCGTCACCGCCGCCGCCGCGGCCCAGGGCGCCTGGTCGGCCCCGGTGGAACAGGACGGCCTGACCGTCTGGATCCACACCGGCGAGGGCGTGTCGCGCAATCTGGTGGTCGGCGAACAGGCCGCCCCGGACGGCCGGCGTCAGGCCTGCATGCTCACCAGCCAGCCCGCCGAGCCCGGACTGTCGAGCGCAATCGCCGGCGTGCTGGGCGGCGTGGCCATGCCGGTGGACGCCGCCGCCGGTCTCTACGCCTATGCGCCGGACGCGGACGCCTATCGCGCCGGCGACGTGACCTTCGTCCAGGTCACCAGCGAGACGGACAGCACCAGCCTGACCGCCATCCGCCCGATCAAATAGGTCTGCCGGTCCGGCGGGCCGGATCACCCGAGTCCTGGAGCGCCCTCCGCCCGACCGGCGGGGGGCGTTTCGCTGTCCGGCCCGACCCCGGAGGCGACAGGCGGTTGCACCCGCGAAGGCCGGGGTCCTATAAGCACGCCGACTCTCTCCCCGAAGGCGGCATCCATGAACATTCACGAGTATCAGGCCAAGCAGGTCCTGAAGGGCTTCGGCGCACCGGTCGCCGCCGGCGTGGCCATCACCTCGGCCGACCAGGCCGAAGCGGCGGCGAAGCAACTGCCCGGACCCCTGTATGTCGTGAAGTCGCAAATCCACGCCGGCGGGCGCGGCAAGGGAAAATTCAAGGAGCTGGGCCCCGACGGCAAGGGCGGCGTGCGCCTGGCCCGGTCGATCGAGGAGGTCGTCGCCCATGCGAAGGAGATGCTGGGCAACACCCTGGTGACGGCCCAGACGGGCGAGGCCGGCAAACAGGTCAACCGCCTCTATATCGAGGACGGCGCCGACATCGACCGCGAACTGTATTGCTCGCTGCTGGTCGACCGCCAGTACGGCCGCATCGCCTTCGTCGTCTCGACCGAGGGCGGCATGGACATCGAGGCCGTCGCCCATGACACGCCCGAGAAGATCCAGACCATCGTCATCGACCCGGAAGCCGGCGTCACCGCCGACGACGTGGCGAAGATCAACGCCGCCTTCAAACTGGACGGCGCGGCGGCCGAGGACGGCAAGTCCCTGTTCCCCATCCTGTACAAGGCCTTCGTCGACACCGACATGTCGATGCTGGAGGTCAATCCGCTGATCGTCATGACCGACGGCCATCTGCGGGTGCTGGACGCCAAGGTCAGCTTCGACGGCAACGCCCTGTTCCGCCACGAGGACATCAAGGCGCTGCGCGACGAGACCGAGGAAGACGCCAAGGAGATCGAGGCCTCGGAATGGGACCTCGCCTATGTCGCCCTCGACGGCAACATCGGCTGCATGGTCAACGGCGCCGG
>CAZGPS010000117.1:0-7909 GCA_964527675.1 uncultured Brevundimonas sp.
GTTCACACCGAGGGGGTCACAGGTTCAATCCCTGTCGCATCCACCATTCCTTTCAGGGGGCCTTTGGCGGACCGGGCCTGTTCCATCCCCCTCCCCCGATCTGACATCGCGTTTCGCGCGCCCCGGCTTTTCGGCCGCCGCCTTCAGGGCCGCCCGAGCTCGCGGGCGAGGGCGACGAGGACGGCCCGTTTGGGCGGGGGGAGCCGACCGGCGATTCGGGCGATCTGGAGCACGGCCCGGCTTTCGGGGTCCTCCTGGGCGCCGGCGTCGAAGGCGTCGCCGATGAGGGTCGTCAGGGGCATGTCCAGGGCCTGGGCGATCTGCACCAGACGGCCGAACGGCACCGCCATCTCGCCGCTTTCATAGCGCTGAATCAGCTGGTGGCCGCCGCCGACGATGGCGGCCAGTTCGGCCAGGGTCATGCCCCTGGCGGAGCGGGACAGGGCGAGGCGCTGGCCGAGCAGGCGGTTGTTGCGGGCCTCGGCCGCGCCGTCGGATTTTCGCCTGATGGTCATTCTTGGCAGCGTCCCTGCCTTCCGCCACTAGACCAGCTGCAACGCAGATTTGTGTCTCTTCGCTGAAGCTTTACCGACGGAGCGCCGCTCCTAACGGGACAGGCCGAGGGGGCCGAACAGCCAGGTCAGGGCGATGCCGATGGCGAGGAAGACGCCGAACGGCAGCCGGTCGGTCCCCGAAACGGGGCGCCGGACCAGAAGGCGCGCGGCGACGACGCTGAGACCGGAGACCGCCGCCCAGAGCAGGATGCTGGGCAGGCCGATCCAGCCGACCCAGGCCCCGCCGGCGGCGAGCAGGAAGGGATCGCCGCCGCCGAGCCCCTCGCGCGCCCGCACGAGTCGATAGAGCCGGGCGAGCATCCACAGGCCGGCGAAGCCGACCGCCGCGCCGAGGAGCGAATCGATCGGCGTGGTCCGCCCGGGCAGGGCCGCCGCCGCCAGACCGGTGACCAGCAACGGCAGGGTCAGGACGTCGGGCAGCCAGAAATGCTCGGCGTCGACCACGGCGAGAAGCAGCAGCTGCCAGCCCAGCAAGGCTGTCAGAGCCGCGGCTGCGACGGTCGGCTGGCCCAGGGCGGCGACGACGCCGATCGCCGCGCAGCCCGCCTCCATCAGCGGATAGCGGGCCGGAATGACGGCTCCGCACAGGGCGCAGCGGCCTCGCGACAGCAGATAGCTGAGCAGGGGGATCAGCCGCCACGGCGCGATCGACCGCCCGCACCCGCCGCAGCGGGACCGGCCGGCGACGACTGGTTCGCCGGCCGGAAGACGCAGGCTGACGAGGCCGAGGAAACTGCCGGCCAGCAGCCCGGCGCCGGCGAGCAGGGCGGCCAGCAGGAGGGTCGCGGTGTCGAGGATGATCGTCTCTCCCGAGGCTGCAGGCGGGTTTCGGCCGGACCGCCGCCGCCATCTATCCGGCTTTTGTGACGCTCGCGCCGTATCAGGAGCGGTTTTCATCGAACGGCAAAAACAACTTCACAGAGGCGCGGCGCAACCGTCACGGTTCGGCGCCGCCCCTGTCACATCCCGCGTCTAGCCAGAGCCCCGGGCAGGGGGCGATCCGTCGTCGTGGCCGGGCGATGCGTCCGGTCTCCTGCCGAATGATCCTTTGGACCTGACACGGTGGACACGATGACCGGCATTCGACTGACAACCCTGCTCGCGGTCTCCGCCAGCGCCCTGACTCTCCCGGCCTGCGGCTCCGCCGAGGTGGCCTCGCCCGGCGAAGGCGTGTTCCCGCCCGGCGGCGGCGGCAACGGCGGCGGCGGGGTGGTGACCCCGCCCCCGGGCACGCCGGCGACGGATTGCCCGTCCGCCGTGTTCTCGAATGTCGGCCTGACCCCGGACGGCACCCTGCGCATCTGCCAGTTGCCGCAACAGATCAACGGCAATCTGACGGTGCCGCTGCGCGCCGGCACCATCTATTCGATCAGCGGCCGCACCGCCGTCGGCACCGACCAGGGCGTCGACCCGACCAACCCGATCGCCGGCAGCGTGCAGGGCATCCTGACCATCGAGGCGGGCGTGCGCATCATGGCCGAGGCCGGCGCCACCTATCTGCTGGTCAACCGCGGCTCGCAGCTGTTCGCCGAGGGCACCGCGACCAATCCGATCGTCTTCACCAGCCGTCCCAACGTCGAAGGCCAGACCACGCTGAACTCGGAAGGTCAGTGGGGCGGCGTCGTCCTCGCCGGCCGCGCGCCCCAGTCCAGCTGCCAGCTGACCGCTCCGGTCACCTGCGCCAGGACCATCGAAGGCACGTCCGCCGGTTACGGCGGCAACACGCCCGCGGACAACTCGGGCCGTCTGCGCTACATCCAGATCAAATATTCGGGCTTCGTCGTCGGCAATAACAACGAACTCCAGGGCCTGACCCTGGGCGGCGTCGGTTCGGGCACCACGATCGACCACATCCAAGTTTACAACAGCTCGGACGACGGCATCGAAATCTTCGGCGGCAACGTCAACCTGCGCCACATCGTCATCAACGGCGCCGACGACGACGGCCTGGACACCGACGAGGGCTGGCGCGGCGGGGCCCAGTTCGGCATCGTCACCCAGCGCGCCGCCGGCACCGGCAGCCGCTCGGCCGGCTTCGAGTTCTCCGCCTTCCCTGGCACCGAGCCGCTGGCGACCAAATACGTCTCGCGTCCGTTCATCTCGAACTGGACCCTGGTCGGACGCAACGCCACGAGCAATGTCCACACCGTGGCCCACTTCGACACGGGCAACGACGCCACCGTGATCAACTCGGTCTTCACCAATGTGACGGGTTCGGTGTCGGGCTGCTTCGACGTCGCCGACGCCGACACCTTCACCAGCATGACCACCAACGCGACCGGCCAGACGGGCCCCAACTTCCGCTCGGTCTATATGTCCTGCGGGATCTCCTACCGTCCGGGCGGTTCGGCGGCCAACTCGGCGACGGTCTTCACGGCCGGCACGAACAACACCGCGGCCGGGACCTCGACCCTCACCGCGCCGTCGGGCACGACCCTGACGAACCAGGTCCTGACCTTCATCAACGGCGCCAACGAGACCATTCCGGTGGCCAATGTGACCGACGCCCCGGCGGTCTATTCGTTCTTCACGCCGGTGACCTACATCGGCGCGGTGCAGAACGCGTCGGACACCTGGTGGCAGGGCTGGACCTGCGGCCTGACGGCCGGCCGTCCCTGCTGATGACGGATGCGCGGCGGCGGCCCGACCGGGCCGCCGCCGGCTTTCGCGTATTCCGTTGAACCCCTTCAAGGCGCAGATCATGAAGACAGCTACTTTGACCCTGAGCGGGGTCCTACTGGCCACCAGCGCGCTGATCGCGCCTGGGGCGGTGTACGCTCAAACATCCCCGGTCCAGGCCGCGCCGCAAAGCGCCACGGCGCAGACCCCGGCGACCCAGGCCCAGCCCGACCCCGAGTCCCAACTCGGCGAGATCGTGGTTCTGGGCCGGCACATTCCCGAGCCGAATCGCGAAAGCGCCGAAGTGGCCGCCTTCCTCACTGCCGAGGACCTGGCGCGGACTGGCGACAGCAGCGCCGCCGCCGCCCTGGCCCGTGTGACGGGGCTCACGGTCGTCGAAGGCCGGTTCGTCTATGTCCGCGGCCTGGGCGAGCGTTATTCGTCAGCCCTGCTCAACGGCTCGCCCCTGCCCAGCCCCGAGCCGCTTCAGCGCGTCGTGCCGCTGGATCTGTTCCCGTCGAACATCCTGGAAAGCGTCACCGTCCAGAAGACCTATTCGGTCAACTTCCCCGGCGAGTTCGGGGGCGGCGTGATCGATCTGCAAACCATCGACGCACCCAACGAACCCTTCTTCAGCATGTCCGCCTCGATCGGCGGAAATACGGAATCGAGCGGCCAGGAGGGGCTGGTCTATTTCGGCTCCCGCACCGATTTCACCGGCTTCGACGACGGCACCCGCGACATGCCGGATGAGCTGCGGGCCGCCATCGCGACCGGCAAACAGATCACGACCTCGAACTTCAGCGCCACGGAGCTGCAGCGCATCGGCCATTCGCTGGAGAACGCGTCGATCCGCCTGCTTCAGCGCGAACAGAACCCGGCCGACTTCGGCTTCGAAATGGCCGGAGGCCTGTCCAGCGACAGCAAGCACGGCACCCTGGGCCTGGTCGCCGTCGCCGGCTACAGCAACGACTGGACCTATCGCAGCGGCCGTCGCGAGGAAGGCACCTTCCAGGGCGATGTCCTGGTTCCGTACGTCACGCGGGACTTCGAATCCAACCAGAACGACATCCGGCTCAATCTTCTGGGCAGCCTGTCGCTGGTCAATGAGAACAACGAACTGAAGTGGACGAATTTCTATGTCCGCAGCGTCACCAAGAAAGCCCGCAGCGAAGCCGGCTATGACGGTTTCGCGGGCGGGGTCCTGCGTTCCGACTTCACCGAATGGTTCGAACGCCAGCTGTTCTCGACCCAGCTGACCGGCGAGCACGACTTCATGGATCAGGCCGCCAAACTGTCCTGGCGGGCGGCCTACGCGACGACGTCCCGCAACTCGCCCTACGAAACCCGCTTCAACTATGACGCCGACGCCAACGGCGATTTCCTGCACAAGACGGGCGGCAACCGCACATCGTTCAGCGAACTGGATGACGACGTCCTCTCGGGCGGTGTGGACTTCAGCTACACCCTGCCGCTGTCCGACTATCGCGAAGCGGTGTTCTCGGCGGGCGTCGCCTACAGCGACAACACCCGCGAGGCCGAGCGGCGCGACTTCCAGCTGGTGCCGACCAACGGACTGACCGAAGACCAGCGCCGTTCGCGGGTCGACTACCTCTATTCGGACTACAACATCGGCCCGAACGGCATCGTCCTGCAGGAAATCACCGGCGGACTGGGGTCCGGCGCCGCGGCCTATGAAGCCAATCTCGAGGTCCTGGGCGCCTACGTCCAGGTCGACGCCGAGTTCATGCCCCTGGTGCGCACCACCTTCGGCGTCCGCTACGAGGACGGCGAGCAGTCGGTGACCACGGCCGACCTGTTCGGCGGCGCGGCCCCCTTCCCGACCACGGTGCTGACGGAACAGTACTGGCTGCCGTCCTTCACCGGGACGTGGAATTTCGCCGAAAACCAGCAACTTCGGATCGGCGCATCGCAGACCATCGGCCGGCCGCAGTTCCGCGAACTGGCGCCCCAGTCCTATACGGACCCGGAAACCGACCGCGAGTTCAACGGCAACCCCTTCCTGGTCGACACCGAACTGCTGAACCTGGACGCCCGCTACGAGTGGTTCTTCGCCCGCCAGCAGTATGTGACCGCCGGCGTCTTCTACAAGGACCTGGAAAACCCGGTGGAGTCGGTGATCGTCGCCTCGGGCACCGGTTCGCGTCAGCAGTCCTTCGTGAACGCGCCCCAGGCCGTGATCTACGGGGCCGAGTTCGAGGCGAAGAAATATTTCGAATATCCGGACAACGCCTCGCCGTTCATCGCCCAGAAGCGGTGGCTGGTCCAGGCCAACTACACCTGGTCGGACTCCGAGGTCCAGGTGGACGCCAGCGACCGCGTCGTCTCGCCCCTGGGCGCCGACCAGGACGCCAGCTTCTTCATCGCCGACGGCAGCCGCCTGCAGGGCCATTCCGAGCATGTCGCCAACCTGCAGCTGGGTTGGGAAGACGACACGGCCCGGTCCCAGGCGACTCTCATCGTCAACTACGTCAGCGAGCGGATCACCGCCCGCGGCGCCGGCAACGCCAACAGCCGCGAGCCTGACTATGTGCAGGACCCGGGCGTCTTCCTCGACTTCGTCTATCGCAAGGATTTCGAGTACGGCGGCCGTGACCTGGGCTTCGCCCTGGAGCTGCGCAACCTGCTCGGCACCGAGTATGACGAGTACCAGGAACTGGGCAACAAGATCCGGGTCAACAACTACAAGCTCGGCTCGGGAGCCACGGTCAGCCTGACCGCCCGCTTCTGATCCCGGTCCGTCCCGTCCGGGGAGGCCGCCCGTCGCGGCCTCCCCGAGACAGGTTGCAGATTTACGGCAATTGATCCGGTTCCCGCGCAACTGTCACGGCAATTTCTCCAGTCCGTCATGGGCCCGTGAAGCCCGGACGCGGATGATGGGTCTAGGAAATCCCCGGGCCGTCGGGGCCCGCCGGGGCCTGCGATCTTGATCCGCGTCATACGCCACTGGAGCACAGGGGTCCGAGAGAGCCTCTCCGCCCGCCCGGACCGGGTGCGCACAGCCCTCGAGGCGGCGCTGGCGCTGGCGCTGATCGTGCAGCTGGGCCGTCTGGTCTGGATCGCGGTCGAGCCGGTCGAACCCCCGGCCGCATCGACGACGAGGGCGCAGACCGGCCCCGTCGACTATTCCGTCTTCCAGCGTTTCGACGCCTTCTTCCGCACCGGGGCCGAGAGCAGCCTGGCCGGCGAGAACGCCGCCGGCAGCGACCAGCTGCGGCTGTTCGGCCTGCGCTCGGACGGCGCCGGGGGCGGCTCGGCCATCATCGGCCTGGCCGACGGGCGGCAGGTCTCCGTCGCGGTCGGCGAGACCATCGAGCCCGGCCTGATCCTGCGGTCCGTCGGCGCCGACCATGTCGTGCTGGCGCGGGGCGGGTCGCTGAGCCGGCTGATCTTCGGCGAGGCGCCCGCCGGCGCCGCCGCCCCGCCTCCGCCGCCGCCGGTCCCGCAGACCGTCACGCCCGATCCCGTCCCGGCCGCCGCCGCGCCGACCGTCGATCCGGCCAGGCTGATGGCCCCGAACGCATTGCGGCCGCGGATGCAGGGCGTGCGGCTCAACGGCTTCACCATCGCCGACGGGGCCGACGCGGGACTGCTGGACGCCGCGGGCCTGCAGGCGGGCGACGTCATCCTCGCGGTCAACGGCGTCGCCCTCGACAGCCCGGCCCGCATCGCCGGACTCCGCGGCCAGCTGGCCAATGCGGCCAGCGCCGAAATCCGCTTCGAGCGCGACGGCGCGTCGCAGACCACCACCATAAGGACAGGCCGTTGAAACCGACCCGCCACCGCGCTCTCGCCGGCGTTCTCGCCGCCGTCCTGCTGGCCCAGGGGCCGCTGGCCGCCACGCCCGTGCTGGCCCAGACGGGCCAGACCCTGAACGTGCAGGGCGCCGACATCCGCGCCTTCATCCAGGACGTGGCCCGGTCGACCGGCCGCACCTTCATCGTCGATCCGGCGGTGACCGGCACGGTGACGGTGACCAGCGACCGGCCGCTGTCGCGGGCCCAGCTGTTCGAGGTCTTCCTGTCGACCCTGCGCGCCAACGGCCTGGTGGTGACGCCGACCGGCTCGGGCGCCTATCGCATCAGCCCGGCCCAGGGCGCGGCCCAGGGGCCGGCGACGGTGGGGTCGGAACGGTTCGCCACCGAGGTGTTCCAGCTGCGCAACATCGACGCCGCCTCGGCCGCCGAGACGATCCGGCCGCTGGTCGGGGCCCAGGGTCAGGTGCTGGCCAACGCCGGCGCCAACAGCGTCGTGGTCGCCGACTTCGCCGACAATCTGGCGCGCATCCGCGCCCTGATCGGCCGCATCGACGTCGACCGCACCGGCTTCGAGGTGGTGACGCTGGAGAATTCCTCGGCGCGCGAGATCGCCGCCGTGCTGCAGTCGGTGCTGACCCCGCCGGGCGGCCAGCCGGGCCAGGGCATGGTGACGGTGACGCCGGTGGAGAGTTCGAACTCCATCGTCCTGCGCGGCGATCCGGCGGCCATGGCCCGCATCCGCCCGCTGGTCGAGGACCTCGACCGCCGGGCCCAGTCGGCCGACGACGTCAAGGTCGTGTTCCTGCAGCACGCCAACGCCGAGTCGCTGCTGCCGGTGCTGCAGCAGATCGTCGGCCAGCAGGTGACGGCCGCCAGCGCCAATGCGACGCGGGGCGCCGGCGGGGGCGCGGGCGGCGGGGCCGAGGCGGCGCCGGC
>CAZGPS010000118.1:0-7902 GCA_964527675.1 uncultured Brevundimonas sp.
TCCTGCCAGCCGCCGTGTTCCGGGTCGGCCATCTGGGCCTCTATGGCGCTGAGGGGCGCCAGCGCCAGAGGCCGCGCCCGCTCGTCCTTCAGCACTCGATGCGCCCTCGCAAGAGCGAACAGCACGAAGGCCAGGTCATACAGGTCCGGCGTGGCGTCGATGACCGCGCCCGCATCGTCCGTGGCGCGCACCCACAGGCCGTCGTCGCGCCGGGCGCCGTCGATCAGGGCGTCCAGTCCGGCGCGGGCGATGATCTGGCCCTCGCTCCAGCCCAGCGCCGACGCCTCGGTGAAGACATGGATCTGGCGCGCCTGAACCCGTGTTCGACGCGGAACGCCGGTGACGGCCCTCCCGCTGAAATCCAGCTTCTCATAGAAGCGCCCGTCGGCGTCGACCCCGGCTCGCGCCCACAGCGGCAGGGCCTGGCCGAACAGCCAGTCGCGAACCTGTTCCTTGGCGGGGGGGTCGAAGCGCATGATCCCGGATTAGGCGGCGCCCATGGCTTTGCCAAGCCGCCCTTTCGTTGCATCGCGCAACGCGAAGTGACCCCGGAGGGTTTGTTCAGCACCCCGCCGCTTTGGTAGGACGCAGCCTGACACAGACGACCCGCCTTCGCGTCCGCGCCCCGGAAGACGATCCCCCGCCGCGCCGGCCCTATCGAGAGAGCGACTTCGCAATGACCATTCCCTTCATCGACCTTCAGGCCCAGCGGTTGCGCCTCGCCGGCAAGATCGAGGCCGCCGTCCAGGAGGCCGTCGTCGGCGGCGCCTGGGTCATGGGCCCGCAGGTGCGCCAGTTCGAGGCCGATCTGGCCGCCTTCGGCCAGGCGAAACACGCCCTCGGCTGCGCCAATGGCACCGACGCCCTGGCCCTGCCGCTGATGGCCTGGGGGATCGGACGCGGCGACGCGGTGTTCGTGCCCAGCTTCACCTTCGCCGCCACCGCCGAGATCGTGCCGTGGTTCGACGCCGAGCCGGTGTTCATCGATGTCGACGCGACGACCTACAATATGGACCCCGGCCATCTGGAGGCGGCCATCGAGGCGACGCTGAAGGAAGGCCGGCTGACGCCGCGCGTGGTCATCGCCGTGGACCTGTTCGGCCAGCCGGCCGACTATCCGGCCCTCAAGGCCATCTGCGACCGCTACGGCCTCAAGCTGATCTCGGACTCGGCCCAGGGTTTCGGCTGCACGATCAACGGCGAACATCCACTGAAATGGGCCGACATCACCACCACCAGCTTCTTCCCGGCCAAGCCGCTGGGCTGTTACGGCGACGGCGGGGCGGTGCTGACCAATGACGAAGACCTGGCCCAGATGATCGATTCTCTCCGCGTGCACGGCAAGGCCGTGGCGCGCGATCTGGAGGGCAAGACCTTCGACCACGACCCCAAATATCTGAACATGCGCATCGGGCTGAACAGCCGGCTGGACACCATCCAGGCCGCGGTGCTGATCGAGAAGCTGAAGGTCTTCGGTCAGGAGATCGAATGGCGCAACCGCATCGCCGCCCGCTACAACGAGGGCCTGCGGGCGCACGTCGCCGCCGTGCCGGACGTGCCGGCGGGCAATGTCTCCAACTGGGCCCAGTACACCATCGAGCACGAGGACCGGGACGGTCTGGCGGCGCATCTGAAGGAACAGGGCGTGCCGACGGCGGTCTATTATCCGATCCCGCTGCACCTGCAGCCGGCCTATGACATGTATCCGCGCGGGCCCCGGGGCCTGCCGGTCACCGAGCGGCTCAAGGACGTCGTCATCAGCCTGCCGATGCACGCCGATCTCGACGAGGCGACCCAGGACAGGGTCATCGCGGCGGTCGCCGGCTTCCGCTAAGGGTTCGCGCATGACTCAATCCCTTCCCCCGCTCAGGGCCGGCGTCGCCGGCGTCGGCGTCATGGGCCGCAACCACGCCCGCGTCCTGACCGACATCCGCGACTTCCAGCTGACCGCCGTGTTCGATCCGGACGCGGCGACGGCCGAGGGCGTCGCCGGTCTGTATGACGCCACGGCCTTCACCACCGCCGGGGACTTCGTCGCCTCGGGCCTCGACGCCGCCGTGGTGGCCACGCCCAACCGGCACCACGCGGACCTCGGCGTCGCCCTGCTGGAAGCCGGGGTCCATGTGCTGGTCGAAAAGCCGATCGCGGCCACCGTGGCCGACGCCCAGCGCCTGATCGACGCGGCCAAGGCCAACAGCCGGGTGCTGATGGTCGGCCAGGTCGAGCGCTTCAATCCGGCGGTCGACGCGGTCAAGCGCGCCATCGACGGCGACGACATCATCTCGATCCAGATCACCCGCGTCGGCCCCTTCCCGCCGCGCATGGGCGAGGTCGGGGTGGTCATCGACCTGGCGGTGCACGACATCGACATCATCCGCCACCTGACCGACAGCGAGATCGTCGAGGTCCAGCCGCAGCTGGCGCGCACCCGCGCCGAGCGCGAGGACACCGCCCTGCTGCAGTTCCGGCTGGAGAACGGGGTCATCGCCCACATCACCACCAACTGGGTCACCCCCTACAAGGTCCGCACCCTGCAGGTGGCGACGCGCAACAAATTCGTGGTGGCCGATCTGATCACCCGTCAGGTGACCGAATATTTCGGCCAGCAGGCCGACGGCTCCTACCAGACCCGGGCGGTCAACAGCTGGCCCGCCGAGCCGCTGAAGAAGGAGCTGGAAGCCTTCGCCCACGCCATCCGCACGGGCGAGCCGCCGGCGGTGACGGGCGAGGACGGGTTGCGCAACCTCGAGGTGGCGCTGAGGTGCCTGGGGGAGGGCTGAACCCTCCGCCGCGCCGGCGCGTTACCGTCGCATGACCGAGGTTCCGATCACCCCCGCTCCCGGCGACGAGGCCGAACCGGACACGCCCGGAACCGGCGAGAACATCTGCCCCGGCTGCAACGGCACGGGGCTGGTCGGCGACCGGCCGTGCCCGACCTGCGAGGGCTCGGGGCGGGTGATAGAGGGGATCGGCGGAGGCTAGCCCACCACCTGCATCCCCAGCCATTCCGCCACCAGCGCCGGCTTGTCCGCTCCGTCGATCTCGACGGTGACCTCATGCTTGAGCAGCCAGCGGCCGCCGCCCTTGTCCTCGACCGAGAGCAGTTTGAAGCGGCCTCTGACGTTCGAGCCGGCGCGCACCGGGGCGAGGAAGCGGATCTTGTCGAAGCCGTAGTTGACGCCCATCACCACCCCCTCCAGCGGCGGGACGGCGTCATAGGTCATGGCCGACAGCAGGCTGAGGGTCAGAAAGCCGTGGGCGATGGCGCCGCCGAACGGGGTCGCCTTCGCCGCCTCCGGGTCGATGTGGATGAACTGGCGGTCCCCGGTGACTTCGGCGAAGGCGTCGATGCGGGCCTGGTCGACGGTGATCCAGCGACTGACGCCGACCTCCTGGCCCACCAGACCGGGCAGGTCGGCGACGGGGGTGGGCGTACCCTTGCGTTCGGTCATGGGGCGGTCTCCTCAGGCGATCGGGGTGAAACGGTCTTCGATGATGGCGGCGAACAGGGCCGGGTCGACGTTGCCGCCGGACAGGATCACGGCGGTGGTGCGGTCGCGGGCCTCGACCTTGCCGGCCAGCAGGGCGGCCAGCGACACGGCGCCGCCGGGCTCCACCACCAGCTTCAGCACGCGGAAGGCGTAGCGGACGGCTTCGGCCACCTCGGCGTCGGAGACGGTCTCGACCCGGTCGACGCGGCGGTTGATCGGGAAGGTCAGCTCGCCCGGCCGGTCGGTCATCAGGGCGTCGCAGATGGTGCCCCGGGCCGGGGCGTGGGTCAGCCGCTCGTCGGCGGCGATCGACAGCTGGAAGTCGTTGTAGTCGCGCGGCTCGACGGCGATCACCGGCGTGTGCGGCGACAGGGCGGCCATGGCCAGGTTGATCCCGGCGATCAGCCCGCCGCCCGAGGCGCCGCAGACCAGCTGGTCCAGCGGGGCGGCGCCCATGATTTTGGCGTCCTCGACGATCTCCAGGCCGATGGTGCCCTGACCCTCGATGACGAAGGGATCGTCGAACGGGCGCACCAGCACCGATCCCCTGGAGGCGGCGATCTCCTCGCCAATGGCCTCGCGGCTTTCGCTGTAGCGGTCGTACATGCGGACCTCGCCGCCGAACGAGCGGACGCCCTCGACCTTCACCGCCGGGCTGTCGGCGGGCATGACGATGACGGCGTCGATGCCCAGCATCTGCGCGGCGGCGGCGACCGCCTGGGCGTGGTTGCCGGAGGAATAGGCGACGACGCCGCGCGCCCGCTCCTCGGCCGTCAGCCGGCTGATGCGGTTCCAGGCCCCGCGGAATTTGAAGGCCCCGGCGCGCTGCAGGTTTTCCGCCTTCAGCAAGACCCGCCCGCCGACATGGGCGTTCAACGCCGGGCTCTCGATCAGCGGCGTGCGCACGGCGCGGCCGGCGATCTGGCGGGCGGCGTCCTGGACGCCGGCGAAGGAGGCGATGTGCATGGGTAACCCATACCGCGTGATTTCTTCCCGGCGAAGCCGGCTTTGAAGGTCGGAAGATTCATCACAACGCACACAACGAAGACTCCACAACGGACACGACGGGGCCTGCGCCAGACTCCCCCTCGTTGTGTCCGTCGTGACCCCGTTGTGTTCGTTGTGATGAACCTTACGGCCCCCGGAACTCCGGGCTCAAGGGTTGCGGCTTCGCCGCGATGATCGGTTGAGTCTCCCGAGCGCCGCTCTAACCTGCCCCGATGAAGTCCCTCATCCTCGCCATAGACCAGGGCACGACCTCGACCCGGGCCATCGCCTTCGAATGCGCGCCCGAAGGCGGGCTGCGCCCCATGGCCGTCAGCCAGATCGAGCTGGCCCAGCATTTCCCCAGGCCTGGCTGGGTCGAGCATGACGCGGCCGAGATCTGGTCTGCGACGCTGCAGACCTCTCGCGAGGTCATCCGCAAGGCCGGCGGCGTCGGGCGGTTCGCCGCCATCGGCCTCACCAACCAGCGCGAGACCTCGGTGATGTGGGACGCGGCCATGGGCGAGCCGCTGCACCGCGCCATCGTCTGGCAGGACCGGCGCACCGCGGCGGCGACCGCGAAACTCGCCGCGGCCGGACATGAGCCGATGGTGCAGGCGGCGACGGGGCTGATCCTCGATCCCTATTTCTCGGCCTCGAAATTCACCTGGCTGCTGGACGCGGTCCCGGGCGCGCGCGAGCGGGCTGAAGGCGGCGAGGTCAAGCTGGGCACCATCGAGACCTGGCTGATCTGGAAGCTGAGCGGCGGGGCCAGCCACGTCACCGACGCGACCAACGCCAGCCGCACCTCGCTGATGGACCTGGCCACGCGCCAGTGGCGGCCCGATCTCGCCGACCTGTTCAATGTCCCGATGGTGGGACTGCCGGAGATCCGGGATTGCGCCGACCATCTGGGCGATTGCGACCCCGTCCTGTTCGGCGCCGCCCTGCCGATCCACGGCTCGGCGGGCGACCAGCAAGCCGCATTGGTGGGACACGGCGCGCTCAAGGCCGGTGACGCCAAGATCACCTACGGCACCGGAGCCTTCCTCGTGGCCAATGTCGGGGCCGCCCCCGTGGCCTCGACCAGCCGGCTGCTGGGCACCCTCGGCTATGCCGTCGGCGGCGAGGCGGCGTATGCGCTGGAGGGGTCGATCTTCTCGGCCGGGTCGGCGATCCAGTGGCTGCGAGACGGCCTCGGGGTGATCACGGAATCGCGCCAGTCCGAGGCCATGGCCCAAGGTCTGGCCGACAACGGCGGGGTCTATCTCGTGCCGGGCTTCACGGGACTGGGCGCGCCGTGGTGGGAGCCGGAGGCGCGGGGGACCATTACCGGCCTGACACGCGACAGCGGCCCGGCGCAGATGGTGCGGGCGGCGCTGGAGTCGCTGGCCTACCAGACCCGCGATCTGCTGGACGCGCTCGAAAAGGATGGGGCGCCGCGGCTGAAGGTGCTCAAGGTCGACGGCGGCGTCACCGCCAACGCCTTCGCCATGCAGTTCGTCGCCGACATCTGCGAGGTCGTGGTCGAACGGCCCGCCTTCCAGGAGATGACGGCCCTGGGCGCGGCCAAGCTGGCGGCGCTCGGCGTCGGCCTGATCGGCGATCTGGAAGACCATCCGGTCGAGGCCCCGGCGCGCTGGACGCCGCACATGGGCGCCGACGAGCGCGAGCGGCTGCTCAAGGGCTGGCGCGGCGCGGTGAAGGCCGCCATCATCGCGGCACAATGAGCCAGCCCGTTCCCGAAGACGCCCAGTCCACCTATTCCGGCACGCGCGAGGTCGATCCCCGTCACGCCCTCGACGAGGCCCGGCTGGGCGCGTGGCTGGCTGACAACGTCGCGGGCTACGCTGGCCCGCTGACGATCCGCCAGTTCAAGGGCGGCCAGTCGAACCCGACCTATGAGCTGACCACCCCGGCCCGCACCTATGTGCTGCGCCGCAAGCCGCCGGGAACCCTGCTGGCCTCGGCCCATGCGGTGGACCGCGAGTTCACCGTCATCTCGGCCCTGCATGCCCAGGGCTATCCGGTCGCCCGGCCGTGGGCCTTGTGCACCGACGAGGCGGTGATCGGCTCGATGTTCTACGTCATGGACAAGGTCGAGGGCCGGGTGCTGTGGGACCTGAAGCTGCCGGGGATGACGCCGGACCAGCGCCGCGCCATCTATGACGCCCAGGTCGATACGCTGGCGGCCCTGCACGCCTTCGACCCCGCCGCCATCGGCCTCGGCGACTACGGCCGGCCGGGCAATTATTTCGAGCGCCAGGTCGGGCGGTGGACCAAACAGTACCGCGCTTCGGAGATCGAGCCGATCGCGGCCATGGACCGGCTGATCGAATTCCTGCCCGCCACCCTGCCGCCGGAGGGACCGACGCGGATCGTCCATGGCGACTTCCGCCTCGACAATCTGATCCTCGCCCCGGAGACGCCCGAGGTGCGGGCGGTGCTGGACTGGGAGCTGTCGACGCTCGGCGATCCGATGGCCGACTTCTCCTATCTGCTGATCGGCTGGGTCATTCCGGCGACGGCCCGCAACGGGCTGGCGGGGGCCGATATCGAGGCGCTGGGCATTCCCACGGTCGAGCAGATGGTCGAGCGCTACGCCGGCCTGGCGGGCGCGCGGCCGGCCAACCTCGACTGGCTGTTCGCCTACAATCTGTTCCGGCTGGCGGCCATCTGCCAGGGCATCGCCGGGCGGGTGCGCGACGGCACGGCGGCCTCGGCCCATGCCAGGACCATGGCCGCCCAGGTCCCGATGCTGGCCGCGGGAGCCCTATCGTTCGCGAAGAAGGCCGGGGCCTGACCGGCTAGTTGGTCAGCACCTGGACCCGGGTCCACAGGGCGCCGCGATTGACCACCTGGATCCGCAATCGCCCCGGCGCGGCGGGGGCGAGGGTGCAGACCGGATAGTGGTCGCCGAGGCCGTCGGCGCACAGCACCCGGCCCGCCGCGTCGAGCACCGTCAGATCGACGTCGGTGTCGCCGTCGCCGATGGCGGCCACGCGCAGGATCTCGGCCCCCCGGGCGTCGATCTCGAAGCTCCAGCGCTCGCGCGAGGCCAGCCGTCGGACCGTCGACACCGGCCCGTCCCCGAACGGCGATGAGCGGACCCCGGCCGTCGCGGCAGGCGGGGGCGGCGGGGGCGGTGGCGGTGGAGGAGGAGGAGGCGGCGGCGGGACATAGGCCGGCGCCGGCGGAGGGCGGACGCGCGCGGGCTGGCCTTGCGCTTCGGCGGCCCGGTCGGCCCGCTCCCGTTCCGCCTGCGCCCGGAGGGTTTCGCTCCGGTGTGCGGAGACGACCACCTCGTCGAGCGTCGGGTCCGGTCGCAGGCTCGCCGCCTCCTGTCTGAGCCCCGCGGCGCTCAGCACCGGCGCGACGCCGGGTTCGCTGGCCGCGCCGGGCCGCGCCGGGGCCTCGTCCAGCATCC
>CAZGPS010000119.1:0-7855 GCA_964527675.1 uncultured Brevundimonas sp.
CGGATGCGGCGGGATGGGCGGCGGCGCGGGCGGCGGGGTCGGCATGGGCATGGGCGCTGGGATCGCCGGCGGCGAGGCGGACGGGTCGGATCGCTGACATCTCGCGCTTGTCATCCCGGCCGAAGCGAAGCGGAGAGCCGGGACGGGGCGTTTCAGACAGGGCGGGCCTCCCGGAAATCGCATCGCGGTTATCCGGGAGACGGGTAGGTCCGCGCGCCGGACTGACCTGTCTCCCGGATAGCTGCTGGCGCAGCTTCCGGGAGCGTCACCGCCCAATGCGACAGCGTCCCGGATCGCCGCTTCGCGGCGTCCGGGATGACAAGGCAGGGCGCCATTCCCAAATTGGAATGGCCTTCGCGGCCGCAGGTGACGACGGGAGATCGGACCGGTAGGACATCTCCATGACCCTCCCCGAGATCCACGGCCTGTGCCCGCCCCGCTTCGCCGCCGTGAAGGACGCCTTCGCCGCCAACTTCGCCGACGCCCCGGAGGGACTGAACGAGCTGGCCGCGGCCTTCAGCGTCTGTATCGAGGGCGAGACGGTGATCGACCTGCGCGCCGGCTGGGCCGACACCGCGCGGACGCGGCCGTTCGCGGCCGACACCCTGGTTCCGGTCTTCTCGACCGGCAAGGCGGTGATGGCGACGATGATCGCCCTGTGCGTCGAGCGCGGCCTGCTGGACTATGAGCGGCCCGTGGCCGGCTACTGGCCAGCCTTCGGACAGGCGGGCAAGGCGGGGATCACGGTCGGCCAGCTGATGAGCCATCAGGCCGGCCTGCCGGGCTTCGCCGAGGCGATCGAGCCGGGCCTGTGGTTCGACCGCGCGGCGGTTCTGGAGCGGCTGTGCGCCCAGGCCCCGATGTGGCGGCCGGGAACGGCCAGCGGCTATCACCCGATCACCATCGGCTATCTGGCGGGCGAGCTGTTCCGCCTCGTCGACGGGCGGACCATGGGGACGGCGCTGCGCGAGGAATTCCCCGGCCTGGACCTGTGGATCGGCCTGCCCGAGGCCGAGCACGGCCGGGTGGCGCAGCTGCGCAAGCCGACCGCCGCGCCGGATCTGGGGACGATCGACGCGATCAAGCGGGCGGCCTTCCTCGACAAGGGCTCGGCCCCGGGCGGACGCGGTTCGGCCGAGTGGCGGATGATGGAGATTCCGTCGGCCAATCTGCACGGCACGGCGAGAGACATCGCGCGGCTGGTCAGCGTGGTCGCCAACGGCGGGATGCTGGACGGGCGGACCCTGCTGTCGTCCGGAGTGCTGGCGCAGATGCGGCGCGAGCGCATCCACGGGCCGGACCGGGTGCTGCCCTTCGACGTCAGCTGGGCGGCGGGGCTGATGCTCAATGAGGGGCTGCACGTGTTCGGGCCCAATCCGACGGCGGCGGGCCATTGCGGCTGGGGCGGCAGCTGCGCCTTCGCCGACCCGGACGCGAAACTGTCGGCCGCCTATGTGATGACGCGCCAGTCGCCGCATCTGATCGGCGACCCGCGGGCGGTTCGGCTGCATGACGCCCTCTACGCGGCGCTCTAGACCGGCGAGGCGGCGTCCTTGAGGGCGCGGCGGGCGGCGCGGACGCGGAAATACGCCGCGGCGGCGAACACCCCCGCCCCGCCCCAGATGAAGGCGAAGCTGAGCACCCGCAGCGGTGTCAGGGCCTCGCCGGCCCAGACGCCGACGGCGAACTGCAGCGTCGGGGCGAGAAACTGGATGAAGCCGATGGTCGACAGCGGCAGCCGGCGGGCCGACCAGGCGAACAGGGCCAGCGGCAGCACCGTGGCCGGGCCGTTGGCGAGGGCCCAGAAGGTATTGGTCGGATTGTCGAAGGCGACGCCGCCGCCGGTGTGCTGCAGCCACAGCACCCAGGCGAGGCCGAACGGGACCAGCAGCAGGCATTCGACCAGCAGCCCCGCCTGGGCGTCGATCGGCACACGCTTGCGGATGACGCCATAGGTGGCGAAGCTGATGGCCAGGATGATCGAGATCCACGGCGGCCGGCCGAGGGCGAGGGCCTGGAACAGCACGCCGACGGCGGCCAGGCCGATGGCGATCCAGCCCCAGCGGTCGATCTTCTCGCGGAACAGCCACAGCCCGACGACCATGTTGAGCAGCGGGTTGATATAGTAGCCGAGGCTGGCCTCCAGCGTCGCGCCATGGGTCGTGGCCCAGACGTAGACGCCCCAGTTCAGTCCGATCAGTACGGTCGAGAAGGCCAGCCAGGCCAGGGTCTTCGGCGAGGTCAGGACGGCGCGCACCTGGCCGCCCTGTTTCGCCAGCCAGACCAGCAGGCCGGCCACCGCCACGGCCCACAGGGCGCGGTGGGCGAGGATCTCCAGCGAGTCGAAGCCGGCCGCCGCCTGGGCCATGAACAGCAGGGGCATGACGCCCCACAGGACGTAGCAGCTGAAGGCGGACAGCAGGGCGGCGCGGGAGCTGTCGGACGGGGCGGATGTCATGGCGACGCTTCTGCTTCCTTCTCCCGTTGGGAGAAGGTGGCCCGGAGGGCCGGATGAGGGGCGGGTGGTGGAGCGGCGAAGCCGCCCCCGGGACGGGAGCCCCTCACCCTTTCGCCTTGCCGATCGCTTCGCGCCCGGAGGCTCAAGCCCTCTCCCGCCGGGAGAGGGCCGTTAGACCGTGATGGTTCGGTACCCCGACGACGACTTGATCGTCCCCGTCTCGTCCAGCAGCTGGGCGATCTGGACGGCGTTGAGGGCCGCGCCCTTGCGCAGGTTGTCGGACACGATCCACAGCGACAGGCCGTTCTCGACCGTGGGGTCCTTGCGGATGCGCGAGACATAGACGGCGTGTTCGCCCGAGGCGTCGACGGGGGTGATGTAGCCGTCGTGCTCCTGCTTATCGATGACCATGACGCCGGGCGCCTCGCGCAGGATGGCGCGGGCCTCGTCGGGGCTGATCGGGCGGTCGAACTCGAGGTTCACCGACTCGGAGTGGCCGACGAAGACCGGCACGCGGACGCAGGTGACGGTCAGCTTGATGTCCGGGTCGAGGATCTTGTGGGTCTCGTCCCACATCTTGGCTTCCTCGTCGGTGTAGCCGTCGTCGCGGAAGCTGCCGATCATCGGGATGACGTTGAAGGCGATCTGCTTGGGGAACAGCTTCGGCGTGGCGTCGCCGAGGCCGTAGATGGCCTTGGTCTGGTTCCACAGCTCGTCCATGCCCGCCTTGCCGGCGCCCGAGACCGATTGATAGGTCGAGACCACGGCGCGGGTGATTTTCGCCGCGTCGTGCAGGGGCTTGAGGGCGACGACCAGCTGGGCGGTCGAGCAGTTGGGGTTGGCGATGATGTTCTTCTTCTTCGCCAGCTTGATGGCGTCCGGGTTCACCTCGGGCACGATCAGCGGCACGTCCGGGTCCTTGCGGAAGGCCGAGGAGTTGTCGATGACGATGGGGCCGGCCTTGCCGATCTTCTCGGACCATTCGCGCGAGACGTCGCCGCCGGCGCTCATCAGCACGATGTCCATCTTCGAGAAGTCAAAGCCGTCGATGTCCTGGCATTTGATGGTGCGGTCGCCCCAGGCGACGTCCATGCCCTTGGATTTGCGCGAGGCGACGGCGTGCATCTCGTCGACGGGGAATTCCAGTTCCTCGAGGATGTTCAGCATTTCCCGGCCGACGTTGCCGGTGGCGCCTACGATGGCGACGCGATAGCCCATATTGATTGGTCCTTCGGACGCCCTAACGCTCGCGACGCGGTCGCTCACTGCTTGAGGGCTGTTTGGCGTATTCGCCCGGCCTATCCGGACAGTGAGGCTCTATGTGGGCTTTCGCAGCCGCGAAGCAATCGCTTTTCAGCGGCGGCGGGCTGTGCCAAGGCCGAGAACGATGGGATCACGCATACGCGCTGCTTATGAGAAGCGGCTGGCCGACGGCCGGCTGACGGCCGATCCGTCGCAGGTTCCGGTGGTCGACGCCCTGTCCCGGCTGGAGATCGACCTCGGCCGCAAGGGGCCGCTGGGCGGACTCCTGGGCCGCCCCCCCCAGGTGCGGGGCGTCTATCTGTGGGGGCCGCCGGGGCGGGGCAAGTCCATCCTGATGGACCTGTTCTACGCCTGCGCGCCGGAGAAGCGGAAGAAGCGGGCCCATTTCCACGCCTTCATGGCCCGGGTGCACGGCCTGATGCGGCAGTGGCGCGAGGGGGACGCCCCGGCGCGCGAGGCCGTCTTCGGCCAGTCGAAGGGGGACGACCCCATCCGGCCGGTGGCCGAGCTGATCGCCTCGGAAGCGCGGCTGCTGTGTTTCGACGAACTGCAGGTCACCGACATCGCCGACGCCCTGATCCTCGGCCGGCTGTTCGAGGCCCTGTTCGAGAAGCGGGTGGTGCTGGCCGTCACCTCGAACCGGGCCCCGGACCAGCTGTATCTGAACGGGATCAACCGCGAGCTGTTCACCCCCTTCATCGACCTGATCGAGGCGCGCTGCGAGGTGGTGTCGGTGGCCGGGGCGCGCGACTGGCGGCTGGACCGGCTGCTGGGCGACCGGGTCTGGTTCACCCCGCCGGACACGGCAGCGCGGGCGGGATTCGAGGCGCTGTGGGCCGACCTGAAGGGCGAGCAGGAGGAATGTCCGGCGCATCTGACCGTGCTGGGCCGCGACGTCGTCCTCGAGCGCACCGACGGCGGGCTGGCGCGGGCGACCTTCGACGAACTGTGCGGCCGGCCGCTGGGGCCGCAGGACTATCTGGCGGTCGCCGAACGGTTCCACACCCTGTTCCTCGAGGACGTGCCGGTGCTGGGCCCGGCCAATCAGCAGGAGGCGCGGCGCTTCGTGACCCTGATCGACGCCCTCTATGAGGCCGGGACGCGGCTGGTGGCGCTGGCCGAGGCGCCGCCCGAGGCCCTGTACCGCAAGGGGGTGGGGGCCTTCGAATTCGAGCGGACGGTGTCGCGGCTCAACGAGATGGCCGGGGCCGAGTGGCTGGCGCGCGAGCGGGCCTGAGCGCCCGCGGAAGCGCCTTGCTTTCGCCGCTCATCCATCGATAGGTGAAGGCCTGCAGGAGACCTCGATGATCCGTATCGCATCCATCGCCGCCGCCGCCATGATGGCGCTCGCCGCACCCGCTGTCGCCGCCGCGGCGCCCGCCCCGGTTCAGACCGCGGCCGATCCGGGCGTCTCCATCGAGGCGGTGCGGGCCTGGCTGACGTCCAAGGGCGGCACGGTCAGCGCCATGAACCGCCAGGACGGCGAGACCTGGCTCAGCGTCACCGACGGTCCGTTGACCTGGGTGATCTTCTTCTACAGCTGCCAGGCCGATGTCTGCGGCGACATCCAGTATGCCGCCAGCTTCTCGAATCCCGGCGTCACCCTGGCCATGGTCAACGACTGGAACCGCGACCACCGCTTCCTCAAGGCCTTCTTCACCCCGGCAGACGCGGGCGGAGAGCCATCGGCCGTGGTCCAGTACGACGTCCTGATCCACCCCGGCGACGTGGAGCAACTGGCCGACCATACGGCCCTGTGGCTGGATCTGGTCGGCGACTTCGGCACGGCCGTGGGCTATTTCAGCGCCGCTGAGTAGCCGGGGCCTCGCGGCCCGGACGCCCGCCTGCTAACCCGGGCGGATGAAGGCTGACACTGTCGATGTCCTGATCGTCGGGGCGGGCGCCGCCGGGATGATGTGCGCCGGCGAGGCGGGGCGGCGGGGCCGTTCGGTCCGGGTGCTGGATCACGCCCCGGCGCCGGGCGAGAAAATCCGCATCTCGGGCGGCGGGCGCTGCAACTTCACCAATCTGGGGACCGGACCGGGGAATTTTCTCGGCGAGAACCCGCGCTTCGCGACCTCGGCGCTGCGACGGTTCAGCCAGCACGACTTCATCAAGCGGGTGGACCGGGCGGGCATCGCCTGGCACGAGAAGACGTTGGGTCAGCTGTTCTGCGACGACTCTGCGAAGCAGATCATCCGTATGCTGACGGATGATCTGCTGGGGGCGGGGACGCGGCTGTCCCTGGGCGTTTCGATCGAGCAGGTCGGGCGCCTGGGCGACGGCTTCGAGGCCGTGCTGTCGGACGGGTCCGTCGTGCGGGCGACATCGCTGGTGCTGGCCACCGGCGGCAAGTCGATTCCCAGGATGGGGGCGACGGGTTGGGCGTATGACACGGCGCGGGCGTTCGGACTGCGCGTGACGGAGACGCGTCCGGCCCTGGTTCCCCTGACCTTCGAGGCCGGGCTGCTGGAGCGGTTGAAGCCGCTGGCGGGCGTGTCAGTCGAGGCGGTGGTCAGTCACCGGCCGGACCCGGCCGCCACCAGCGGCAAGGGCGGTCGACCGAACAGGGAGACCCGCTTCGCGGAAGGGCTGCTGTTCACGCACCGGGGCCTGAGCGGGCCGTCGATCCTTCAGATCAGCTCATACTGGCGCGAGGGCGAGGCGATCTCGATCGCCATGGCCCCGGGCGTCGATGTCTTCGCCAAACTCAGGGCGATGAAGGCGGAGAATGGACGGCAGGCGGCGCACACGGCGCTGGGCCAGGTCGTGCCGAAGCGGCTGGCCGAGGTGATGGTCGAACAGGTCGAGGCCCGGGGCAATCTGGCGGACCTGCCCGACAGGGCGCTGCGGCGGCTGGACGAGGCGGTCAACGGCTGGAGCGTCAAGCCGGTCGGTTCGGAGGGCTATCGCACCGCCGAGGTCACCCTGGGCGGGGTGGCGACCGACCAGTTGGACCAGCAGACGATGGCGGCTAAATCCGTACCCGGACTGTATGTGATCGGCGAGGCCGTGGATGTGACCGGATGGCTGGGCGGCTATAATTTCCAGTGGGCCTGGTCGTCCGGCTGGGCGGCGGGTCAGGTCTGCTGACCGCGACGTTCCGGCCTCTCGCCACCACCGTAGATCGCCCCTATCCTGATGCTGCGGGACGGGCCCCTCTGGCGCGGCCGCCGACGGCTTTCCCCTTCCCCTGGCCGTCGGAGGCGCGTGATGTCGGACCGCATCGGGCGCTTCGGCGTTCGACTTCGGCCCGAGAGCGGCGCCGGGGCGCCCGACCCCTCTCAACCCGGTTGGAGACCCGCCCCATGCCCCTGCTGATGTGCCCCAATGACAACGCCGCGATGCAGACGCTGGAGCGCGGCGGCGTCCAGTTCGACATGTGCCCGACCTGCCGGGGCGTCTGGCTGGATCGCGGCGAACTGGAGAAGCTGATGACCGTGGCGACCGACGAGGGCCGCGCCTCCGCCGCCCCTTCGCCGCAGGCCGCGCCGCAGCCGTGGGGACAGCCTCAGCAGGGCTATCGCGAACCCCGGCGCTACAAGGACGATCGTCACCGGGACGACGACTACAAATACCGCAAGAAGAAGCGTGACAGCATCTTCGACATTTTTGACTGAGGCATTTTCGAAGCGCCGCGGTTGTCGGCCCTCCCGGACCTGACTGCTGCGCGCCGCCCTGCGGATCCCGATCCGACGCGGTCAGGCCGCCAGACCCGCCGCCTTCATCAGGCCCTTGAGCGGAACGAGCTTTTCCGGCGCCGCGGCGAGGACGGCGCGATTGCCGGGCGCGCGGAACAGCTTGATCGCCTCGACCCTGGCGCGATCGGCGGCGGGGCCGGGCGGAGCCGTCTCGCCGGCGGCCATACGCAACAGCACCGACAGTTTCTGCGGCAGCGGCGCCGGCGAACGCCCCAGCAGCGCCGTGATCCGGGCCTCGGCCTCGACCGCGCCCCCGACCGAGCCGATGGCGGCGACGATCTCGGCCTCGTCACGCTCGGTCAGGCCGCAGCCGCGCAGGGCCCGGGCCAGAGCGGCGAGCACGCCCAGCTTCTGGGCCGCGGTCTGGTCAGAGGCGGTGCGCATCTCGGTCTCGAAACGCAGCGAGCCGACGCAGGCGGACAGCCAGCGGGCG
>CAZGPS010000120.1:0-7842 GCA_964527675.1 uncultured Brevundimonas sp.
ACCTTGGCGTCCTCCATGAACTGCCGTGAATCCAGAACCCCGTGTTCACGGGACATGTCGCGGGTCTGACGCTTGATTGCCGCACGCTTGGTCATGGACGCCTCCAGGGCATGAAAAAAGGCGATGCCGACAAAGCATCGCCTCGAACGAAGGTGGGGAGGAGGAAGACAGAGGATGCAACGCACCCGCCCGGGTCGGAGGAAGGTCCCCTTTGCAGGGACTGGGCTTCCAGCGGGAAGGCCCGCCGACCGGAACGCGTCACGCGCGTCCTCCTTGATTTGACCGGACCGGGCTTGATCCGGCTTCGGATCCGGGGCCGAAATGGCGGCCTCGAATCGCATCTGCACTATGATGCTAGCGTGGTTTACGAGAGCTTAAAGCCCTAGTTCTCTTTAGAAATGACGGTGTTGTGATGAATGTTTATGGTCTCGGTGACAAGCAACCGCAGCTCCCGCCTCAAGGCGAATACTGGATCGCGCCGACCGCAACCGTCATAGGAGACGTGATTCTCCGGCAAGGCGCCAGCGTCTGGTTCGGCGCGACGGTCCGAGGGGACAACGATCCGATCACGATCGGGCGAGACACCAATATCCAGGACGGCAGCGTGCTGCATTCCGATCCCGGCGAGCCGCTGACCATCGGCGACGGCGTCACCGTGGGACATATGGTCATGCTGCACAGCTGCGAGATCGGCGATAACACCCTGATCGGCATCGGCTCGGTAGTGCTGGGCCGCGCCAGGATCGGCAGGAACTGCCTGATCGGGGCCAACACCCTGATCACCGAAGGCAAGGTGATCCCCGACGGCTCCCTGGTCATGGGTCAGCCCGGCAAGGTGGTGCGACAGCTGGAACCGGGGCAGATCGAGGCCCTTAAGGCGTCCGCCGCCCACTATGTGCAGAACTGGAAGCGTTATGTCCGCGATCTGCGCCCGGCGAGTTAGCTCGCCTTCGTCAGCAGCCCGGACAGCTTCCTGAGCCCCGGCGCGACCATGGGAATGGTCAGCATCGTCGAGGCCAGCGCCATCAACAGCAGGGCCGTAAAGGTCTCATTGGTGATGATCCCCTTGTCGAGCAGGATGTTGACGAAGATGATCATGATCAGGGCCTTGGTCTGCAACAGCCAGCCGATGATCGACGCCTCGCCCTTCTCCCATTTGAGGATCCGGCCGGCGATCCCGATGCCCAGCAGCTTGCCGGCCACCGAGGCGACCAACAGCAGGGCGGCCGCGCCGAAGACCATCAGGCCGCCGACATCCCATTGGGTGCGCAGGCCGGTGGACAGGAAGAAGACGGGCATGACGGCCAGCAGGATATGGTGGCGGAACTGATCCATCTGCTTCTGATCGAACCATTCCGAGTCCAGCACCGCGCCGGACAGGAAGGCGCCGACCATGAAATGCAGGCCGGCCCAGTCGGCGGCCAGGCCGCAGGCGGCCAGCCAGATCAACGACACGTACCAGCGATCCTTGTGCGGGATGCGCCGCATGATCATGCGGATGGCGAGGGTCGCGGCCCCGAAGCCGACGAGGAAGGCTCCCTGCCGACCGATTCTCTCCCAGTCCAGCAGGATAAGCGCCAGCACGCCCCAGATGGCGATGTCGTCAAGACTGGCGTAGCGCAGGATGCGCTGGCCCAGCGGCTGGCGCAGAATATCCAGCTTCTCCATGAACAGGACCAGGATCGGCAGGGCGGTGACGGCGCAGGCCATGCCGATGCCGAGCACGACCTGCCAGGTTTCTCCCGCCGGACCGGCCCAGCCCGGGCTGGTCGCCAGCATGGCCACGGCGGCAAGGGCCCCGAAACCGAGGGGGGCGGCCAGCGCCAGCCCGGCGGTGACGCCGGTCTCTCCCCTGTGCCGCCAGGCCTGTTTGAGATCCAGTTCGATGCCGGCGATCCAGACGAAGATCATCACCGCCCACCACGCGATGCCGTTCAGGGCGGTCACCACATCCGGGCTGAAGACGAAGGCGTAATAGTCAGGGAAGGCGGCGCCGAGAACGCCCGGCCCCAGCAGGATGCCGCCGATGATCTGCACGACGACAAGCGGGGCCCAGTAGTCGGTCTTGAAGACCCGCCAGACCAGATACGGCACGCTGAATATGATCAGCATGGCGATCAGGAACACCTCGGTGGTGGTCATGTGCATCGGCGTTCCCCTCCCAAGGCCCGACTGCAAAGCTATGCACGACGCCGCAGGGCAGGGAAGGGCCCGGACTCCGGGTCAGTCTGACAAGGTGTAACAGGGACCGGTCAGGCGATCCGGCGACCATGCACGGCGGCGAGGCTGAGGGGCGCTCGCGCGACCTCGCCGACGCCGATCGACACCCGGGCGGTCAATAACCGCGGCTCGTCCATCGCCAGGGTCAGGGTCGCGGCAGGGGCGTAGAGCCCCAGCAGCCTGTCAGGTTCGCCGGACGGTCCGCGCAGCGGCAGCAGGATGACTTCTAGCTGCGCCCCGATGCTGCCGGCGAGAGCGACGATCACGACCGGCCGGCCCTCGCGGACCGTCTGCCTAAGCGCCGTGGACACCAGCGGCCGGGAGGCGGCGCGCCACAGGGATAGCAGCGACTGGCCCTTGAGGGCCTCGCCATGGAAGCCCTCGACCCAGCTTCCCGCCAGCCGGATGACGGCGTCCTCACCCGTCCGCCGGGCGACGAAGGCGCGCGGCAGGCGCAGCCCAAGGACGTGAGGCTCGATGGCCGTCCGGTTCGGGATTCCCCCACGCGCCTCCGCCCGCCCCGCCAGGGACGTCCAGTGGTCGATCAGGAACTGCGTGTCAGGGTGAAACATCGTCGTGCTCTCTGACCGGGCGTCCGCAAGGAGCGGGCCGGGCGAAACGCAACGGAAACGAAAGGCTTTTGCGGTCAGATGCCGACTGGAGCGGCTCGCGTCTTGCACGGGCCGCGGAAGTTTTGATCTGGAGGTCGGCCCATGCGGGTGCGGATCATGAATTGGACGCCGGCTGTGGCGACATTCGTCGTGGTGACCGCGGTTGCGGGCGCGGCCGCGGCGCAATGCGGGCCGGTCTGCCCGCCGCCGCCGCCGCCGTGCTGCGAACCGCCACCCCCGCCGCCGCCACCGCCTCCGCCGCCTCCGTGCTGCCAGCAGCCGCCCCCCCCGCCGTGCTGCGGCGGCGGCGGCGGCGTCAACGTCAATGTGAACGTCAACGCCGGCGCCGACGCCAGTGCGCGCAGCCGGGCCGGTATCAACGCCCGCGCCGGAGGGAGTGCCTGGGTGTCGGGCGGCGGCTCGGCTTATGTGACGGTGGACCAACCCTATCCGACCACGATCAATGGCCTGATGGTCGAAGGCGCGCGGGTGCGGCAAACCATCCGGACGCCCTATGAGGCGCGTCGGCGGTGGGAAAAGCGGGTGATCATCCGCGCCTTCTGCGTCGACGATCGCAATGTGCCGCATCCGGCCTCGCAGGTGCGCCCGGACCGCGACGTGAACGGCGATTACGAGGGCGAGCTGTACCGCTGCCTGGCCGGGACGTGGCTGCAATATACGTGGGCCGAATACACCGGCGAGACCGACTTCGGCCAGGGACAGACCATGGACTGCCGTAAGGGCGAGGCCCTCTGGCACGGTCGCGGCGGCCGGGTCGAATGCCGGGCCCAGAAGGCCGAGCGAGACTGCAACGAGCGGTCGCTGTTGCGCCGCTACGGCGCCGGGATTAAAATCCTGACCATGGTCCGCGAGGAGGTCTACACCGAATACCGCGAGGAAGTGGTCGAGCAGGCCGGCGTTGCGGTGTCGGGCGCGTCCATGACTCTCGACGGCGGCGTCGGCGGCCGGGTTTTCTGACGCGGAGCTGAACATCGACGTTCAGCCGGGCGTCACCGCGCGTCCGGCAGACTGTCTCTCGTCGGCTCTGTCGACGATCCTGAGAAGCGACTGGCCCCGATCCGCAAGGACCGGGGCCTTTTTTGTCGCTATTCGGCGGCGGGAGCCGCTTCCGGGTTGGCCGAAACCACCTGGATTTTCACCGCCGTCGCATCCGTCAGATACTTTTGCGCCAGGCGCTGGATGTCCTCGGGCGTGACGGCCTCGAGCACGGCGATGTGGTTGACCGTCTGCGCGATTTCCGACGGCTCCTCGGCGACGTCGGCGAGTTGGGTCAGCCAGTATTCGTTCGTCGCCTGGCTGAGACGCAGGCGCTCGATGGCGGGCAGGCGGGCCCGGTTCAGCTCGTCCGCCTCGGGCGGCGCGTCCCGCAGCGAGGCGGCGATCGTTTCCACGGCGGTGTAGAAGGCCGGGATGCTGCTGCGCGCCGTCTCGCCCTGGACCAGCATGAAGCCGTAGCCCGGGAAGACATCCGACGACTGGGCGCCGACGCCCGGCGAATAGGCCAGGGCCTGCTTCTCGCGAATCTCTTCCAGCACCCTCAGGCGCAGGACCTGGCCGAGAACCGAGAGCTGGCGGGCTTCGGTGCGGTCATCGACGGCGTCGGTGGTCGGCCAGGCGACGATGGCGAGGGCCTGTTCGGCCGGTCCCGTGTGGGTCAGTTCGATGGGCTGGACGGTCGGCGCGGGGAACCGCTTCTGGTCCGAGCCGGGCAGGGGCTGCGCCGCGGGGCCGCGCGCGGGCAGGGCTCCGAAAGTGGCGGCGACCGAGGCGATGGCGTCCTCCACGGTCACGTCGCCGACCACGGTGACCCGGATCGGGCCGCTGGCGAGGCCGCGGGTGAGCTCGGCCTTCAGCTGGTCGTTCGTCCAGCCGGCCACGGTCTCGGCCGGGGGCAGGCCGTCCCGGGCGTCACCGCTGCTGAGCAGGGCGCCGCCATCGACGGCGAAGGCTCCGCCGGGCGTCGCCCGCGCCTGGATCAGTTGCTGACCATAGGCGGATTTGAGCAGCTGGAACGGCGCGGGCCGCAGGCCCGGATCGGTCAGATAGGCGGTCAGGACCTGCATCTGCAGCGTCAGGTCCGCGGGTCGCGTCGCGCCCGTGAAGCTGTAGCGGTCGCCGCTGGCGTTGAAGCCGGCGGAATAGACCCGTCCGTTCAGGACGCGGCTCATCTCGTCCACGCTCAGCTTGCCGAGGCCGCCGGCGGTGAAGATCGCGCCCGTGCCGAGGCTCTCGACCGTGGCTCGGTCGGTGGGCTGTCCCAGCTCGCCGATGCCGGTCTCAACCCGCACCAGGATTTGTTCGTCGCGGAATTCGGTGGGTTTGACCGTCAGGGTGACGCCGTTGGCGAAGATGACGACGGTCGCGGCCAGTTCGGCGATTTCCCGCTGATCGGTCACGACGCCCGGCGCGCCGAACGCCTGATAGGGCCAGTCCAGCTCGGCCTGGGCGGCGGGAGCCGTCACAGGTTTGGCGCGGGACGCCTCCAGCGCCGCGGTCACCGCGGCTTCGCCACCCTCGATCGGAACCGGCGAGACCACCAGGGCCATCGGGCCCTCGCCCTGGAAGACCTGGGGCAGGATTTCATTGACGGTCGCGGCGGTCAGACCTTCAACCGAGGCATTGAACAGGTCGAGGCTGGTCTGCGGTGTGTTGAAGACTGTCCTGCTGTTCACCGAGCCGGCCAGGACGTTGGCCAGAAGCGGCGTCCGCCGGGTTGCGGCGCTCGCCACGGCGTTCTCCAGCGCCGTGCGCGTCGCCGTGATCTCGCGCTGCAGTTCCGCGTCGGAAACGCCGTACTGGACCAGGCGGCGTTGCTCCTGCTCGATCGCCTCGAGGGCGATCCGCCATTCGCCCACATTGAACTGGGCCGAGACCGAGGCGGCGGCGAAGCTGTCCGCGAGGTTGAATTCGCCGCCGCTGGCGCTGAGGAAGGGCGGGTTGTCGGCGCGCGCGATCTCGCCGAGGCGGCGATTCAGGACCGCGACGCCAAGGCGGCGATACAGGTCGTCGCGACGCTCGCTCACGGTATCGGCGTCGCGATCGGGATTGCGGACGAAGGCGAGGTCGATCGACGACTGCACGCCGGGCTCGACCAGAATCCGCGTCTCCGGACCGCGCGGCGCGACCGTGCCCAGGTCGGGCTCCGGTCCCGCCGGGCCCTTGCCCTCCCAGCTTTCGAACGCCGCCCGGACCTTGGCCTCCATCTCGTCGACGTCGAAATCGCCGACGGCCACGAACGTCGCCCGTTCAGGGCGGTAATAGCCTTGATAGAATTCGACGAAGCGCTCGCGCGGCGCTGTACGGATGATCTCCAGGTCGCCGATCGGCATGCGGTTGGCGATGCGCTGCCCGGGTGCATACAGCGCCAACTGGGCCCTGATCGAACGCAGGCCGGGCGTATTGCGCAGACGCTCTTCGCCAACGATGACATTGCGCTCGGCCTCGACGGCCGCGGGAGCCATCAGCGCCTCGGACATCTGCTCGCGCAGGATGCGAAGCGAGTCATCCACGGTGCCGGTGTCGGCGTTCGGGATTTCGAGCATGTAGACCGTCTCGTCGAAGCCGGTCGAGGCATTGGTGTCCGCTCCGAAGGCGAGGCCGCGTCGCTCCAGAATGCGCAGCAGCTCGTTTTCCGGGATGTTGGTCGTCCCGTTGAACGCCATGTGCTCCATGAAGTGGGCGAGGCCGAGCTGGTTCTCATTCTCCATCAGCGACCCGGCGTCGATCCGCAGCCGGAAGGAGGCCTGTCCGGGGGGCGTGGCGTTGCGCAGGATGGCGTACTGCATGCCGTTCGGCAGGACGCCGTAACGCACCGCGGGGTCCGCCGGGATGTCGCTGGTCGCCTGCGCCCACGGGTCGGATGGCCGGGTCTGCGCCTGGGCCAGGGCGGGAGAGGCCGTGGTCAGAACCGTCAGAGAGACGGCGGCGAGAAGGAGCAGGTGACGGGGCGAACGCATATTCGGGGCTTCTTTCCGATGGGCGCGAGAGCTCCCGGATCGGGGCGCGCCGAACAAGATCTCTCGGCGCGCGACCTCGTCGCCGGCGACCCCCGGAACCTTTCAGGGACGCGGAAGCCCGCTCAAGTTACGGAAAGTTAATTCGAAGGTCGCGAGACGTAGAAGGTCGCCGAGTTGCCGGTGGCATTGGCGCCGGTGATCACGGACCGGCCTGAGCCGGCCACGGTAGTGTTGGCCGTGGCGGAGACGTCGCCGGTGTTGGTCTGGGTGTTCCGCGCCTCGAGGTAACCCGCGCAGTCCGAGCAGACGTAGCCGGTGACGCTGTTGCCGACGGCGTCGGCCCCGACATAAGCGTCATAGCCGTTCGTGCCGGAGAAGGTGGCCGTAACGTCGACGCCACCCGAGTTGAACTGGCTGTTGTCGATCTCGATATAGATGTCGTTGTTGCCGACCGACAATTGGTTGCCTGCGCCCTGCGCATGGGCCTCGGCGCGGCCGTAGTCGTAGGCGGTGGTGGTGGCCGCGGCCCGGACAAAGGCCGTGTTGGTCTGGCTGGAGGTCGTCACGACCGATCCGCCCTCGTTATACAGCACGGCCTGGTTGGCGGCCGCCTTCGCGCGACCCGCGAGATCCCAGGCATTGCCCGCATTGGCGCTGGATTCGGCCTCGATGAAGTCGCCGCTCGAGGTCTGGACGATGCTGAGGTTCTGGCCCGAGGTCCGACCGCTGTTCAGCGCGATAGCGTTTGCGATGGCCTGGCTGGAAACGCTTGCCTCGGCGGGAATGTACTGGGTCTCAATGCGATCATAGGCCCGCACCGTGGCCGTGGACGATTGGTCGATCGTCCCACTGACCCACGAACCCTCGCCGTACAGGGCGACCGTGTTGGAGATAGCCGAGGCGTTGATCACCGCGCCACCCAGCAGGCGGGCATCGTCCTCCCCGAGTTGCGAGGTGGCGCTGACCAGCCCGCCGGTGTTGGTCTGGATCGCATCCACGGTCAGGTCAGCGTCATAGGCGCTGACCGCCAGATA
>CAZGPS010000121.1:0-7757 GCA_964527675.1 uncultured Brevundimonas sp.
CCGACCTCGGAGCCGGCGGCGGCGGCGGCCTCGGCGAGGGCGAGGTCGGTCTTCGGGCCGATCAGCGAAGCCATGGCGCCCTTGCCGACCGGGACGGCGCGCTGCATGGCCTGGCCGCGCAGTTTCAGCAGGCGGGCCGTGTCGGCGAGGCTGATCGAGCCGGCGGCGCACAGGGCGGAATATTCGCCCAGCGAATGGCCGGCGACGAAGGCGGCGCGGCCGACGTCGACGCCGAACTCGACCTTGAGCACGCGGGCGGCGGCGAGGGAGACGGCCATCAGGGCCGGCTGGGCGTTCTCGGTCAGGGTCAGCTGGTCCTCGGGACCCTCGCGCATCAGCAGGGACAGCTTCTGGCCGAGGGCGTCGTCGATCTCGGCATAGACCTCGCGGGCGGCGGCGAAGGCGTCGGCCAGGGCGGCGCCCATGCCGACCGACTGGCTGCCTTGTCCGGGGAACAGCAGGGCGAGGGTCATGCGGCAGGCTCCGGGGGTGGTGAATCGAGCCGGAGGGGTAGGACGATCAGGCGGGCGGAGCAAGCGGGGCCTGCCGGGGTCGCTCGACAGGCAAAGGTTCATCACAACGAGCACGACGGGATCACAACGAACACGACGCGGCCGGCGGGCCCGCGGCTCCCGTCAGGGAGACGCAACCAAGTCTGATGGCGGGCAAGGGCCCGCGGGAGGCGCAGCCGGACGGGCTTCCGTCGTGTTCGTCGTGTCTCTTCGTCGTGCTCGTTGTGATGAACCCGCGAAGCTGGCTCCGGGGCGCGGAACCCGGAGCCAGCCCCGTCGTGCCGGTCAGAACAGCACGGCCGGGTTCATGATCCGGTGCGGATCGAGGGCGGCGCGGACGGCCTGCATGGTGCGGATTTCCAGCGGCGACTTGTAACGGCGGGCCTCGTCGGTCTTGAGGCGGCCGAGGCCGTGTTCGGCGGAGATCGAGCCGTCGTAGCGGGCGACGATGTCGTGGACGACTTCCGAGCCCTCGGCCCAGCGGGCGAGGAAGGCCTTGAGGTCGCCGCCGGGCGGGCACAGCACGTCGTAGTGGAGGTTGCCGTCGCCGACGTGGCCGAAGGCGCTGACCCGGGCCCCCGGGTGGAAGCGTTCGACGGCGGCCGTGGCCTCCTCGAGGAAGTCGGCGATGCGGGAGACGGGGACGGAGACGTCGTGCTTCCAGCCGCCGCCCTCGGGCTTCTGGGCGGCGGACTGTTCCTCGCGGACCTTCCAGAAGGCGGCGCGCTGGGCGTCGTTCTGGGCGATGGCGGCGTCGGTGACCAGGCCCGTCTCGAAGGCGTGGGTCAGGAGGCGCTCCATGGCCGCGTCGGCGGCGCCGGGCTCGCCGGACACCAGCTCGATCAGGGCGTACCACGGCGGGGTGCTGTCCAGCGGTTCGCGGGTGTCGGGGATGTTGGCGAGGACGAAGGCCATGCCGAGGCGTTTCATCAGCTCGAAGGCCTCGACCCCGCCGCCGGTCTCGGCCTTGGCCCGGGCCAGCAGCTCGATGGCGGCGGCGGGGCTGTCGAGGCCGACCATGGCGGTGGCGCGGCTGCGCATGACGGGGAACAGCTTCAGGGTCGCGGCGGTGACCACGCCAAGGGTGCCCTCGGCCCCGATCAGCAGCTGCTTCAGGTCGTAGCCGGTGTTGTCCTTGCGCAGGCGTTTGAGGCCGTGGAAGACCTCGCCGTCGGGCAGAACGGCCTCGATGCCCAGCACCAGATCGCGCATGACGCCGTAGCGGATCACGGCCGTGCCGCCGGCGTTGGTCGAGATGACGCCGCCGATGGTGGCGCTGCCCTCGGCGGCGAGGCTGAGCGGGAACATCCGGTCGGCGGCGGCGGCGGCCTGTTGCGCCTCCAGAAGGGTGACGCCGGCCTCGACGGTCATGGCGTCATCCAGCGGGGTGACGTCGCGGACGGCGCGCAGCTTGCGGGTCGAGAGCAGGACCTCGCCATAGGGGATCTGGCCGCCGACGAGGCCGGTGTCGCCGCCCTGGGGGACGAGTGCGACGCGGTGTTCGGCGCAGACGCGGACGGCGGCGGCGACCTGTTCCGTCGAGCGCGGGGTCAGCATCAGGGGCGTATGACCGGTCCAGCGATTGCGCCATTCCGTCAGCCACGGGGCGATCTCGGACGGATCGTCGGTCCAGCCGCCGTCGCCAAGGACGGACTTCAGGGCGGCGAGGGCTTCAGCGGAGGGCGGGGTCATGGCTGTGGTTGTGTCAAAGTCATGGGCGCGGCGAAAGGGCCAAGCTAGGGTTGGATGATGCCCAGTCCCCTGCCCGCCCCCGTCCCCTGCGTCGGCGTCGTCTGCCTGCGCGGCGACGAGGTGCTGCTGATCCGGCGCGGAACGCCGCCGAGGCTGGGCGAATGGAGCCTGCCGGGCGGACGGATCGAGCCGGGCGAGCGGGCGGTGGACGCGGCCCTTCGAGAACTGCGTGAAGAGACCGGCGTGACGGCGGAAATCACCGGCCTGCTGGACGTGGTCGACGGGATCTTTCCGGAGTCGGCGCGGCATTATGTGCTGATCGACTACGCCGCGCGCTGGCTCTCGGGCGAGCCTACGGCCGGGGACGACGCGCTGGAGGCGCGATTCGTCCGGCCGGACGAGGTCGAGGCGCTGGTGCGCTGGGACGAGACCCGGCGGGTCATCGGACTGGCGCTCGCGGCGCGAACGATCGGAAACATTACAGCGAGTTCATGAACTGAAGTCCGGTTTCGCTGGCGGGAGGGCCCCCGGATGGTAACCTTGAGGCGAAAAGGAGACTTTGATGGACTTTTCCACCCTCTTCGTCGTCGCGCTCGTCGTCCTCGCCTTCATCCTGCTGTTCAGCGTGGTGAAGATCGTGCCCCAGGGGCGCGAGATGACCGTCGAACGGTTCGGCAAATACACCCGCACCCTGAGCCCCGGCATCAGCCTGCTGACGCCGTTCGTCGAGCGCATCGGCCGGCGCATGAACATGATGGAGCAGGTCCTCGACGTGCCCCAGCAGGAGGTCATCACCAAGGACAACGCCATGGTGAAGGTCGACGCCATCGTCTTCATCCAGGTGATGGACGCGGCCCGCGCGGCCTATCGGGTCGAGAACCTGCCCTACGCCATCACCCAGCTGTGCTCGACCAATCTGCGCACCGTGGTCGGCTCGATGGATCTGGATGAGGTGCTGTTCCAGCGCGACAACATCAACTCGCGCCTGCTGACCGTGATCGACGCGGCGACCGAGCCGTGGGGCGTCAAGGTCAACCGCATCGAGATCAAGGACCTGAGCCCGCCGGCCGACATCACCAACGCCATGGCGCGGCAGATGAAGGCCGAGCGCGAACGTCGCGCCGTCATTACCGAGGCCGAGGGCGAGAAACAGGCCGCCATCGCCCGCGCCGAGGGGGCCAAGCAATCGGCCATCCTGCAGGCCGAGGGCCGCAAGGAAGCCGCCTTCCGCGACGCCGAGGCCCGGGAACGCGAAGCCCAGGCCGAAGCGAAGGCGACGGCCATGGTGTCCGAGGCCATCGCCCGCGGCGACGTCAACGCCATCAACTACTTCGTGGCCCAGAAATACGTCGAGGCCTTCGCCGAACTGGCCCGCAATCCGACGGCCAAGACGGTCATCGTCCCGGCCGAGATGTCCGGCCTGGTCGGCACCATCGCCGGCCTGGGCGAACTGGTCGGCCTGGCGAAGGAGCAGCAGCAGGGCCGCACCGACGTCCGGACGGCGCCGGCGGCGGCCCGCGCCACGCCCCCGGCCCCGCCGCGTCCGCCCCGCGGCGGCGGCTCCGTTCCGAGGACCTAGGTCATGAACGCCCTGATCAATCTGCACGCCGCTCAGCCGTTCTGGATCTGGCTGGCGCTGGGCGTGATCCTGCTGGCCATCGAGGCGGCCTTCTCGACCGAGTGGCTGTTGTGGCCGGCCGTGGCCGCGGGCGTGGTGGCGGTGGTCACGGCGCTGGGCCTGCCGCTCGGCCTGCCGGGCGAATTCCTGCTCTTCGCCGTGCTCACGGTGGCGGCCACCCTGATGTCGCGGCGGCTGATCCAGCGGGTGAATCCCTCGGACAGCCCCGACATCAACGCCCGTGACAGCCGCCTGGTCGGTCAGCGGGCGCAGGTGGTGCAGGCTTTCGTCGACGGGCGCGGCCGGGTGTTCGTCTCGGGCGCCGAATGGGTCGCCGAGATCGAGGGCGCGGCGCCGCTGGCGGGCGAGAGCGTGATCGTCGTCTCCATCGACGGCCCGAAGCTGAAGGTGCGGACGGTCTAGCTCACGTCCCGCTCATCCCGGCGAAAGCCGGGACCCGGTGCTCTGGATAGACGCTCCGGGCGGATGAGGCTGACACGGCGGTCCTGAGACATCGGCGTCGAGCTGGAAAGGACTGGGTCCCGGCTTTCGCCGGGATGAGCGGACGATCTGGTCCCTAGCCCCGAATCTCCTCGATGCCGCGATTGGCGAGACCGTCGGCGCGCTCGTTCAGTTCATGGCCGGCATGGCCCTTGACCCAGTGCCACTTGACCTCGTGCCGGGCGCGCGCGGCGTCGAGGCGTTTCCACAGGTCGTCGTTCTTGACCGGTTTCCTGTCGGCGGTCTTCCAGCCGCGCGCCTTCCACGGGCCGATCCATTTGGTGATGCCGTCCATGACGTAGCGGCTGTCGGTGTGCAGATCGACACGGCAGGGCCGGGTCAGGGCCTCCAGGGCGCTGATCGCCCCCATCAGCTCCATCCGGTTGTTGGTGGTCAGCGGCTCGCCGCCCCACAGCTCCTTCTCGTGACCGCCGCCGGTCTGAAGGATCGCGCCCCAGCCGCCTGGGCCAGGGTTGCCCTTGCAGGCGCCGTCGGTGTGGATGATCACGTGACTCATGGGCGCGTCCTATCAGGTTCGCTTGGCGTCGCGCCACTGAACGGCCTATATGCGGGACCAAGTTTTTCGGCTGGAGCAATACCGCTCCGGCCATCGATAGAGATTGAGCCGCCATGCAGCCCGGTATCTGGCAAATCCTGATCATCGCCGTCCTCGCCCTTCTGCTGTTCGGCGGGCGCGGCAAGATTTCGGGCCTGATGGGCGACGCCGCCAAGGGCATCCGCGCCTTCCGCGACGGCCTCAAGGACGGCGACGCCGACCAGCCCCGGGACGAGCGGGCGGGCGCCCTGCCGCGCACCGAGGCCGAAAAAGAAGACCTGAAGTCGTAAGCCCCTTTTCGCGTCGGAGACACTGACGGATGGGTGGTCTTGGGCCCGGAATCGGCGGGCTGGAAATCCTTGTCATCGGCCTGCTGGCGCTTATCGTCGTGGGACCGAAGGACCTGCCCCTGCTGATGCGCAAGGTCGGCAAGGCCGTGGGCAAGGCGCGCGCCATGGCCAATGAATTCCGCTCCAGCTTCGACGAAATGGCGCGTCAGTCCGAACTGGACGAGCTGCGCAAGGAGGTCGAGGCGCTGCGCACCGGCCAGGGCATGGTCCCGCTGGGGGCCGAGGCCGAGGCGACCTTCCGCGACATCAGCGCGGACCTGAACCGGCCGCTGGAGTCAGGGGCGGCCCAGCCAGCCCTGACCGGCCCGGATGAATGGCCGGATTCCGCGCCCGTGATGGAGCCGCTGCCCGAGCCCGAACCCGCCGCCGCGAAGCCTTCCCGGTCGCGGGCGAAGAAGACGGCCGCCGCGGCCGACGCCGCCGGTTCGAAGCCGCCGGTGAAGACGAAGACCGCCACCGCCACGGCCCGGACCGCTGCGAAGCCGCGGGCTCCGCGCAAGAAGGCGGTCGACCTGTGAGCCCGAACGACCGCGACGAGGACGAGATCGAGGCGTCGCGCGCCCCGCTGATGGATCATCTGATCGAGTTGCGCAGCCGGCTGGTCATCTGCGTGGCGGCCTTCGTGCTCGGCTTCATTGGCTGTTTCATCGTCGCCGACCCGATCTATGTCTTCCTGGTCCAGCCGTTCGCCGTGGCGGCGCAGTTCCGCGAGGCGGCCGGGCCCGGCGGAAGCGTTTCGCCGTTCGACCTGATCCTCGGCACTGCCGGGCTGGTCCCCGTGCCGCGGGGCGACGGCGAGACGGTGAATCTGATCTTCACCGCGCCGCTGGAATTCCTGATCACCAAGATGAAGCTGGCCGCGTTCGGCGCGATCGTCATCACCTTCCCGGTGCTGGCCTGGCAGCTGTACCGGTTCGTGGCGCCGGGCCTCTATCGCAATGAGAAGGGCGCCTTCCTGCCCTTCCTGATCGCGGCTCCGCTGCTGTTCCTGCTCGGCGCGGCGATGGTCTATTACGTCATGCTGCCCTTCGTCATGCTGTTCTCGCTGGGCCAGCAGATCAGCGGCGGCGGGATATCGGCCGAGCTTCTGCCCCGGGTGTCCGACTATCTGAACCTGGTGATGGCCCTGCTGCTGGCCTTCGGCCTGTGCTTCCAGCTGCCGGTGATCATGACCCTTCTGGGCATGGCGGGGATGGTGTCGTCGAAGGTCCTGGCCTCGAGCCGGAAATACGCCGTCGTCGCCATCGCGGTCGTCGCCGCCTTCGTCACCCCGCCCGACCCGCTCAGCCAGATCATGCTCGGCATCCCGCTGGTGCTGCTCTACGAGGTGTCGATATGGTGCGTGCGGCTGATCGAACTGCGGCGGAAGAAGGCGGATGCAGCGGCGGGGCTGACCTGACGGGAGGGGGGCATGAACGAGAAGGACTGGCTGGCCGTCAACCGCGCCAATTGGGACGAGAGCGTCGCCGCCCACCTGGCCCACCCCAGCTATGACCTGACGGCGCTGCGGGCCGGACGCGGGCGGCTGTATCCGATCGAGGCCGACGAACTGGGCGACGTCGACGGGCTGAGAATCCTGCACCTGCAGTGCCATTTCGGCCGCGACAGCCTCGCCCTGGCCCAACAGGGCGCCCAGGTGGTGGGCCTGGATTTCTCGCCGGAGGCGGTAGCCGCGGCCTCCACCCTGGCGACGGAGCTGGGGTTGGCGGCCCGGGCCCGGTTCGTCTGCGCCGATGTCCATGACACCCTCGCCACGCTCGCCGACGAGCCGCCGTTCGACGTGGTCTTCACCACCTGGGGCGTGCTGATGTGGCTGCCCGACCTCGACCGATGGGCCGGGATCGTCGCCCGGATGCTCAAACCCGGCGGCTGGCTGTATCTGGCCGAGGCCCATCCGGCGGCGATGGTGCTGGGCGAGGGCGGCGTCTCCGGCCCGCGCCTGCCGGAGGCGGCGACGCCCTATTTCACCCGTGAGACGCTGGTCCTCGATTCGCCAGCCGGATACGCCAACGATCAGCCGCTGGAGAACGCCCGCACCTTTGAGTGGCATCACGGGCTGGGCGACATCGTCACCGCGGTCGTCGCGGCCGGGTTGAAGCTTGACTGGCTGCACGAGCATGACGCCGTGGCCTGGCCCCTGTTCGACGGGCTGGTGGAGGGCGAGGACGGACTGTGGCGGTGGCCGGGGACCGCATGGCTGCCGTTGGCCTTCTCGCTCAGGGCCGGCAGAGCGGCGCCGTCCGGGAACTGAGCGAAGTGATCCGGCCTGACCGGAACCTCCGGGGCAGCGTAGCCGTTTGAGCCGGGTTCCCATCAGGAGTCCGCCCATGACCAGCCTTATCCGTCTGACCGCCGTCGCCTCGATCGGCGCCCTCGCCCTTGCCGCGGCCGCCTGCACCCCCGCGAACAACGACGCGGACAACGCCCGCGACACAGAGACGACCATCATCGAGACGCGCGAGGTCCAGGCCGACCCGGTCGTCCTTGAGCGCGAAGTCCCCCCCCCGACTCCGCCGGTGGGGGTCGAG
>CAZGPS010000122.1:0-7750 GCA_964527675.1 uncultured Brevundimonas sp.
CTTCCTTCCACTCCAGCCCCGGCTCGCGGAAATGGACCTGGGTGTCGATGACGCCCGGAAGGACGGTCAGGCCGGTCGCATCCACCACCTCGCCGGCCGAGGCCTGCGACAGGTCGCCGACGAAGGCGATCCGGCCGTCGGTCACGCCGACGTCGGCCAGGCCGCGGCCCGCATGATTGGCCACTTCGCCGCCGCGGACGATCAGGTCATAGGTCTGAGCCACGAGGGCCTCCGATACGCTTTCGATTCCGGGCAGGAACTAATCGAGTTTCTTAGACACGAGAACCACGCCTGCGACAGCCCCAGCGAGGGCACCGGAAAGTGCGCCGATCAAGATGATCAGCCAATTCTCGGACAACGTCGGAAACAATAGCACGGGCCCGCATCCAAGGATGCCGCCCGGAACGAGGCCGCAGAACGCCGAGGGCAGAGCCTTCAGCGCTCCGCCAATCCCCAGCAATCGCCACTGTACAAAGCCCCAGAGGGTGGCAAGCAACCATCCCACGGGAGCGACCAGAATGAGCGTGCCCATGCCAATCACAAACATGGCCGAGAGCGGAACCATCAATAGGCTAACCGCTGTAGAAACTGATGGACCTTGGATGAGATCTGAAAGGGCGTCCGCGACACACATGAGCAGCGCGTAGACATACACACCGGCCGCCGCCGCCCACATGGCCCGACGCCAGCGGAACCGGCGCTCGCTCAAGCCTTGGCGCCCGTCGCCAGCAGCTTGGTCGCCGCCTTCAGCACCCGCTCGGCCGGCAGGTCGTTCATGTGCTCGATGGCCTGGTCCAGCCGCGGATCGATCTTGCGGTACTCCTCGACCGAGCGCGGCCCGCGCACCGCAATCCCGCCCCACGGCCCCCGCTCGACCTCGTCGGAGGGCCCATAGGCGGCGACCACCGGCGTCCCCGAGGCCACGGCCAGATCGGTCCACAACGAGTCGCCGCCCAGATACAGGGCGCTGCGCCCGATCAAGGCCACCCCCTGCAACGGGCTCAGCCGGCCGTGCAGTTCGATCGTGCGATGGCGCGGCAGGGCCAGACGAATGGTGTGGGCGGCGTCGCGATCGCGCTCGTCGCCGACGACCACGACCCGGCCGCCTTCCAGCAGACCGCCCTCGCCGACCAGCGCCGCCGCGACCTTGGCGAAGCGCTCGGCCGGCCAGCGTCGGCCCATCCATTCGGCCCCCGGGCCAATGGCCAGCAAAGGTCCCTCGCCGGGCGGAATCAGGGCCTCGGCCGCCGCCCGCGTCGCCTCCGACACGAACAGGCGCGGGGCCGGGACCTCGTCCAGCTGCAGCACCCGCGCCGCCAGCTCGACCGCATGCACCCCCGCCTCGCGCTCGCCGCGCACGGCCCGCTTCTGCCGCTTCAGCTTGCCGGACAGGGCCGAGCCGCGCATATCAACCACCAGCCCCCAGGACGTCGCCCGCACCTGGTTCCACAGGCCGATCCAGTCCAGCCGGCTCTCCTTCTCCAGCACGATCAACCGCTCGAGCCGCGGCGTATCGGCGAACAGCGGCGCGCTGGCCGGCGAGCCGACGATGGTGAAGCCCGCCTGCGGCATGGCCTCGACCAGATACGCCATCACCCCGCACGACAGGACTGCGTCCTGCGCGTCCGCCTCGGCGATGTAGAGGATGGGGAAACGGACCGGCATGATCGGACCGTATACGGATTCTCCCGTTGCATCAGGATGGAAGGGGTGTGGTCCACAGGGGCGAGCTGCCCTATCTGCACCTCATGACCGTCCGCATCGCCCGCCTCGACAGCCGCGCCCTGATCCGGGTCTCCGGCCCGGACGCCCGCCCGTTTCTGCACAATCTCCTGACCCAGGACGTCGAGACCCTGGCGGCGGGGGAACTTCGCTTCGGCGCCCTGCTCTCCCCGCCCGGCCGGCTGCTGTTCGACCTGTTCCTGTGGGGCGAGCCGGACGGCGTCTTGCTGGATGTCGCCGCCGACCGCCGCGAGGCGCTGGCCCAGCGCCTGACGATGTACAAACTTCGGGCCAGGGTGGCGGTCGAGGCTGACGACCGCGCGATCTACGCCTGTTGGAACGGACTGGCCGAGGGCTTCACGCCCGACCCGCGCGCCCCCGACCTCGGCGGCCGACGCTTCGGCGAGGCGGTCGAGGCCGATGCGACCGAGGCGGACTGGCAGGCTCATCGCCTCGCCCTCGGCGTCCCCGACCCGGCGGCCGACGCCCCCGCCGACAAGACCTGGCCGATCGAGGCCGATTTCGACCTGCTGAACGGGATCGACTTTCGGAAGGGCTGTTTCGTCGGCCAGGAAACCACCTCGCGCATGAAGCGCCGCGGCGCCATCAGGACCCGTATGCTGCCGATCGCCTTCGACGGGCCCGCACCGCCGTTCGGCGCCGAAGTCCTGAACGGCGACCTGCGCGCCGGCGAGGTGCTCAGCGGCCGGGACGGCGCGGCCATGGCCCTGCTGCGGCTGGACCGGCTGGACGGCGAGCTGTTGGCGGACGGCCGCGGGGTCGAGGTGCGCTGGCCGGGATGGATGCCGAAATAGCACGCCTGCAGGCGGTTCGGGGGCAGGATGGAACAACAGCGTTCGGCGTCCGTTCTCTCTGGGTCCCGAGGAGGGACGCCTTCCATGACAACCGAGATCAACCACCTGCGCGACCGCGCGCGCTCGTTCCGTCGCCGCGCCGAATGGATGCTCGACGGCGCCGACCGCGAACGCCTGATCGCCCGGGCGATCACCTACGACGTCGAGGCCGCGTCGCTCGCCACGCCCGCGAACCTCACTCGGCCGACGGCGTCTCGCCAGGTCCGCTGACCGCCGGCTTCAGGCTCTTCATCTCCGTCCACGCCAGCCCGTTCCGTCCCGCCAACCGGCCCCGTTCGAACAGGGCGGCCATAGAGGCCGGATCGAAGTCGAGGCTTGAGGCCTCGATCTCACCCGGGATGGCGGCGACGTACATCCGCATGCCGTTGCGCTCGGCGAAGGCCTGATTGACGGCCAGGCTGGTGCGCAGACTGGCCTTGCTCATGGTGTCGTAGGATCGCGCGAGAATGGCCGGCAGGGTCCCGCGCGTGATCCGTTCGGTGCGTCCGATCTGGCCGTTGACCAGCACATACAGACCGGTTCCAGCGGGCGCGGGCGTGGGAGTTGTCAAAGTCAGCATACTCTCCGGAATGCCGAGGAAGGGCGTGTTGACGCCGCCGTCGACGTGCATCTCCTCGACCAGTCGTCCCACCCCGTCGACGCCCGGGATCATCACCGGCGGAAACACGCCCGGAATACTGGCCGAGGCCAGCAGGACCTCGCGGAACAGGATCGTCGCCTGTTGGCCGCCCTGCTTCGCCAGCACCCCCATGTCCCAGATCACCGTCTCCTGGGCGTCGAGATTGGTGGTGACGATCAGCAGTCGTCGACCCTTGTCGTGCTCGACGGCGATCGCCCGCAGCAGATCTTCGGTGACATAGTCCTCGACGAGGTCCTTCAGCACCCCGGAGTCGAACAGGCCGGGCGCGGCCAGGGCGGCGAAACTGCGCCAGCCCAGCAGGCCCCCGGTGCGCCCCTCGGCATAGGCGCCGCGCAGTTCGTCATCCCAGTCGGGTCCGAGGAAGGCGAAGGGCGCCGCCAGGGCGCCGGTGCTGACTCCGGTGACGACGCTGAACTCGGGCCGGGTCCCGCTCTCGGTCCAGCCGACCAGAACCCCCGCGCCGAAGGCGCCGTTGGCGCCGCCGCCGGACAGGGCGAGGATGGACCGTCCCTCCTCTCCCGCCCACAGCCGGGCCCCGATCTGCTCCGCGAGGGCTTCGACCTGCGCCACATCGCCGGCCCGGATGCGCGGATCCTCGGTCGGCCGCCAGGTCTGTGAGACGAGGCGAACCACCCCGTCCGCTGGCCGGTCGATGGTGCCGCAGCCGGCCAGCCACAGCGCCGCCATGAGGATGGCTGCGATGGCTGCGGGTCTGGAGGTCATGCGCGGGTAGTCCGTCTGAAGATGAGAGCTGTCTAGCACGGATACCCGCCACACTTCACGACGGGGACGAAGTCGCTACCCTCCGGGCATGCCCGACTCACTCCATCGCTGCGCCTGGTGCGGGACCGATCCCCTGTACGTCGCCTATCACGACGAGGAGTGGGGCGTGCCCGAGTACGACGCCCGCGCCCTGTGGGAGAAGCTGGTGCTGGACGGCTTCCAGGCCGGGCTGGCGTGGATCACCATCCTGCGGAAGCGCGAGGGGATGCGCGACGCCTTCGACGGCTTCGACCCGGAGAAGATCGCGGCCTACGGCGAGGCCGATATCGAGCGGCTGCTGGGCGATGCGCGGATCATCCGCTCCCGGGCCAAGATCAACAGCGCCATCAAGGGGTCGAAGATCTGGCTGGAAATGCGGGATCAGGGCGAGGACTTCAGCGAATGGCTCTGGTCCTTCGTCGGCGGCGCGCCGATTCAGAACCAGTGGCCGGACAGCGACGCGCGGCCGGTCTCCACCCCCGAATCCGAGTCCCTGTCGAAGGCCCTGAAGAAGCGGGGCTTCACCTTCGTCGGCCCGGTGATCGTCTACGCCTTCATGCAAGCCGTCGGCATGGTCAACGATCACGGCGCCGAATGCTTCCGTCACCGGCAGGTTCGTGCGATGGCCCGGTCGTGAAGACGACCGCCAAAAAATCCGCCACGGCCAGGGCTGCCCCCAAGGCGCCGCGGTGCTTCCCGACGCTGGCGCTGGAGACGGTGCTGATCCAGTCCTGCGGCGGCCTCGTCTGCGGCGTCGATGAGGCCGGACGCGGGCCGTGGGCCGGACCGGTCTCGGCCGGGGCGGTGATCCTCAACCCCGACAACCTGCCGGAAGGCATCGACGACTCCAAGGCCCTGACCCACGCCCGGCGCGAGGCCATTGAAATCGAGATCAAGGCCCGGGCCGTGGCCTGGAGCGTCGGCTTCGCCTCGGTCGAGGAGATCGCCGAGCTGAACATCCTGCACGCCACCGGCCTGGCCATGTGCCGCGCCGTCGAGGCGATGGCGGTCCAGCCCGTGGCGGCCCTGGTCGATGGCAACTACCGGTTCAAACTGCCGTGCGACGTGCAGACCGTGGTCGGCGGCGACGGCCTGTCGCTGTCGATCGCGGCCGCCTCGATCCTCGCCAAGACGGCCCGGGACCGGTTGATGGTGGAATTGGACGCTGAATACCCGGGCTACGGATTCGCCGGCCACAAGGGCTACAACGCCCCGGTGCATCAGGCGGCCCTGCAGAGCCTCGGCCCCTGCCCGGCCCACCGCCGCGGCTGGGCGCCGATCCGTGCGCTGCTGGAAGGCTGAGCGGCCCGGAAAAGTGTCCGTGTCCGCGAGAAATTTGTGGGACACTTTCGGACACTTCGAACGATTGCGGTTCGATTTCAGCGCCTTGACGGCTGCTAAGGGTGTCCCCCAAAGGACACTTCGTACGATCTGGACGATTTCAAAGACCCCGGCCCGGCGGGCAAGCGGTCAGTAAAACACGCGGCTGCGTCAAAAGCGGACGTAGCCGGGACCGGCGGCTCAGATGTGCAGGGCCCCGCCCAGCAAGGCGCCGGCGAGGGCGGCGATGATCCCGCCGAGTGTGATCGTCAGCCAGGCCGGCATGCCCTCGGCCATCTCCGGGACGCCCGCGTCCGGCTGAGGCGAGAGGTCATTGGCCACCCGGGGATCGAAGCGCGTCGGGGACGGCGGCCGCCAGGCGACGGTGTCGAAGGCGTCCACCGTCCGGCCATAGGCGCGACCCGCTTCCAGACGCCGGGATGGGGTGAGGGTCATCTGTTCCATGGCCGACATAACGGTCCGGATTCCGTCCCGTTCCCGATCCCCGCGCTCACGCCGCGTCGGCCAGGTTCACGCCCCGGTCGCTGACCACGAACAGATATTCGACGTTCCTCAGCCGGCCCACCGTTCCGACCTTGTCGCCCTTGGGATTGTGGATGCCGATCCGGGCCCCGACGTAGCGCGGACGGGCGATCTCGATGACCTGAACCTCGCCCCGGCCGGACAGCATCTGCACCAGCTGGTCGCGGCCCAGATAGCCCTCGTCGTTGAATGAGACGATCAGATTGGGCGCCTTCAGCCCCTCGATCACCGCCTGCAAGGCCGGGGCGATGCCGGGCCGGCTGTTGAAGGCGCTCTTGCGGGTGCGGACGTCGATCCGCTTGTTGGCGATCCCGTAGGTCTCGGGCTTGTCCCACAGCACCAGGCTCTCCCAGCAGTGATAGTTGCCGAGGTAGGAATGCTGGTTGTACGGCGGGTCCAGATAGACCAGGTCGGCCTCGACCGACGGGGCCAGTTCAACCGCGTCGGCGCGGGTCGCCCGGCACGGCCCCGCCGCCACGGCCGGCAGGATATCAGGCAGGCGCAGCTCCAGCGGCTTCAACGCCCGGGCGGCCCACGACTTCATATAGGCCATCTGCAGACCTGCGGTGGAATCGACCCGGTCGGCCGCCTCCATCAGGCTGACCAGGGCGATGGCCTCCAGCTCGGGCTCCAGCGCCATGGTCACGATGCGGTCGCGCATGGCGTCGATCCGCGCCCCGTTCTCCGGCGTGAAATAGCGGGCGTCCTCGCAGAAGGCCTTGGTGAACCAGCCGGCCTCGGGCGTCACGGCGCGCAGCTCCGCCAGCACCGCCTCCGCCTTCTCCAGCCAGCGCGCGCGGTCCGCCTGCACATAGGCCGTGGCCAGCACATGGGCGTAGGCATTGTGGTCGTTCGACCAGACCCGGAAACCCTGCTTCTTCAACGCATGCCCGACCCGCGCACTGCCCGAAAACAGGTCGCAGACGGTCCCGCCGTCCGGCAGCACGCCGGAGATGGCGGCGACGATCTCCGCCAGCAGCGCGCGCTTCGAGCCGATGTATTTGATCATGCCGACCCTTGCGGGGTCAGCCCTTGTGGCTGCGCCCCTTGACCGGAACATGCGCCAGTCGCAGCAGATTCGCAGCCCCCGGAGCGCCGAACGGCGTGCCGGCGAGGATCAACAGGCGCTGGCCCGGCTCGGCGAGACCGAATTCGACCGCCTTCTCGACCGCGTCGTCGGTGACCTCCTCCAGGGAGGCCGGCTCGCGGCTCAGGCGCGGCTCCAGCCCCCAGACCAGCGCCAGTCGACGCGCCGTCTCCGGCTTGGGCGTCAGGGCCAGCACCGTCTGCAGCGGCCGCTCGCGCGACATCCGCCGCGCCGTCCCGCCCAGGGTGGTGAAGACGACGATACAGGCCGTCGACTGCGACTCGGCCGCCTTGCGGGCGGCGGCCACCAGGGCGTCGACGTCGTGCTCGTCCATGCCGGCGTGTTCGGCGTCCATCAGGCTGGGCCACATCTCGTCGCGCTCCACCCGCTCGATGATCCGGCTCATGATGCCGACCGATTCCATCGGATAGTCGCCCGACGCCGTCTCGGCCGACAGCATCAGGGCGTCCGCGCCTTCGTACACGGCATTGGCCACGTCCGAGGCCTCGGCCCGGGTCGGGGCCGGGGACGAGGTCATCGATTCCAGCATCTGGGTGGCCACGATCACCGGCACCCCGCGCTGGCGGGCGGCGCGGATGATCTGCTTCTGCGCCACCGGCACCTCTTCCGGGTCCAGTTCGACGCCGAGGTCGCCACGCGCCACCATCACGCCGTCGCAATAGTCCAGAATGCTCTCCAGCTCGGCCAGCGCCTGGGGCTTCTCGATCTTGGCCAGGCAGGCGGCACGGCCCTTCACGATCTGCTTCAGCTCGGCCATGTCCTCGGCCTTCTGGACGAAGC
>CAZGPS010000123.1:0-7743 GCA_964527675.1 uncultured Brevundimonas sp.
CTTCGTTGAAGGCCTTCAGCGCGTCGTAGTTGAAGGTGTAGCGCTTCTGCTCGCGGCTCCGCGCCGCCCAGATCAGCGTCTCGTGGGCGTTGGTGAAGCGCGTGCCCTTGAAGTTCGGCATCGGGTTCGACTTGCGCCAGATGATGTCGTTCAGCACCCAGAAGCCCAGGTCCTGGATCGCCGAGCCGAGGCGGAAGACATTGTGATAGCTGCCGATCACCCAGATCGAGCCCTCCGGCTTCAGCACCCGGCGGCACTCCGCCAGCCAGGCCCGGGTGAAGGCGTCATAGGTCGCGAAGCTGTCGAACTTGTCCCAGTCGTCGTCCACCGCATCGACCAGGCTGTTGTCCGGCCGCAGCAGGTCGCCGCCCAGTTGCAGATTATAGGGGGGATCGGCGAAGACCATGTCGACGCAGGCGTCGGGCAGGCCCTTCAGCACCTCGATGCAGTCGCCCCTCAGAACGACGTCGGTCTTCAACCCGGACATATCCACTCGATCCCGCACAGCTTGGAGACCGAGTGGTGAATCATCGCGGTTAAGGGCGGGTTAGCCGGGCGAGCTTTCGGAACGAACGAGGGTCGACCTGTGTTGGGCAGGCTCCTCCCGGAAACACCTCGATGCTTCTGCTCGTCTTTCTTCAGCGCCTCTTCTCCCTCGGGTCGCTGGCCATTCTCGGCGCGGCCGCCTGGCTGCTGTGGCGCGGGTACGACGCCTGGCATGTGGCCGACACCCTGGGCTTCGACTAACCGTCCCGCGCGCCCCTCTGGTGGGGCCTCGGCCTGCTGGCCTTCAGCCTGCTGGGCCGCTTCCCGGTCCTCATGTTGCTGGGGCGCGGCGGATCCGCCCCGGCCGCCGGCGCCGACGAACGCCCCGTCGAGGACCGCGAGGTTCCCGGCGCCGACGGCGCCCGCCTCAGCGTCGAGATCGAAGGCGCCGCCCACGGGCCGGCCCTCCTGTTCACCCATGGCTGGGGCCTGTCGGCCCGCATCTGGGCCGAGGCGCGAACCGAACTGGGCGCGCGCTTCGGTCTCGTCTTCTGGGACCTGCCCGGACTGGGCCATTCCGGTCGTCCGCCGGCGGGCTATTCGATCGAAGGCTTCGCCGGGGACCTGCACGCCGTCATCGACAGCCTGCCCGCGGATCGGCCCCTGATCCTCGTCGGCCACAGCATCGGCGGCATGACGGTTCAGACCTTCTGCGCCCGCCACCCCGAGCTGTTGAACACGCGGGTGGTCGCGATCGTGCTGGAGAACACCACCCACGCCAATCCGCTGAAAACGATGATCTTCGCGCGGGTGCTGACGCCGCTGCAACCGGTCATCGAACTGATGTCGACCGTCTCGACGGTCGTGTCGCCGCTGCTCTGGCTGATGAACTGGCAGGCGTTTCTCAGCGGTTCGACCCATCTGGCCGCCCGCATCGCCGGCTTCGGCGCCCGGCCGACGCGCGAACAACTGGACCGCACGGCCCGACTGATCACCATGAGCTCGCCCGCGGTCCAGGCGCGCGGCAACCTCGCCATGCTGCGCTGGTCGATCACCGATGACCTGCCCCTGATCGACGTCCCCGCCCTGGTCTTCGTCGGCGGGCGCGACCTGATCACCAAAGACCACGCGGGCGAGACCATCGCCGCCGCCCTGCCGCAGGGCCGGCTGGTGCGCGTCGAGGACGCCGGCCATATGGGCCCGGTCGAGAGGTCGGCCTTCTACAACGAGCAGATCGGCGACTTCGCCGAGTTCTTTCGTCTGCTGCACAGCCGGACCCCGACCCCGGGGCGCCGCTCCTTCCTGTCGCCCGACGCCGATTTCGCCGGTCCGGCGCCGCTGAAGGGCGAGCCGCAGGACCGCGACGGTCCGCCTCCCGACGTCCCGCCGGCGGTTCGCCCGGTCTGATCAACGGCGCCCGCGCCCTGCCAACCGATACCCTGCCATCCCGGCCAATCCCGGTCTTTCCCTGTCATCCCGGACCCCGGCCCGCGCCCCTTCGGCCCTCGTCCGGGGCGCCTGCGTCCGGTTTTGACGCAGGCGTGTGCTTTGCTGGGGAACAGGGCGAAACCGCCGCGCGGGCGGCGAACCCGGGCGCTCGGCGGCGCGCGGGCCGCCCGGGGAGGGGACAGCAACGGGGTGCGGAAGTGTCGGGATGACAGGGTTTTGCGATTTTCGGGCGACAGGGCGCGGCCGCCGTTGCGGGAACCGTCACAGCGGCTCACGTTTTGTTACACGCTCAGCCTCGCCTTGCCGCGCCTTGCGCGGTAAGCGGGGCCCTGCACCGCGAGGGATGCGAGTCCCCGCGACCGACAACGGCTCAGGGGCTGGCGAATGACTCAGTGGGTGTACGGCTTCGGCGGCGGGTCCGCCGACGGCGACGCGTCGATGAAGAACCTTCTTGGCGGCAAGGGCGCGAACCTCGCCGAGATGTCGTCGCTGGGCCTGCCGGTGCCGCCGGGCTTCACCATCACCACCGAGGCCTGCGTCCACTATTTCAGCAACGGCCAGGCCTATCCGGCCGATCTGGCTGAACAGGTCGCCGCCGGCCTGCGCAAGGTCGAGGGCGTCGTCGGCAAGACCTTCGGCGATGCGAAGAACCCGCTGCTGGTCTCGGTCCGCTCGGGCGCCCGCGCCTCCATGCCCGGCATGATGGACACCGTCCTCAACCTCGGCCTCAACGACGAGACGGTCGAGGGCCTGGCCGCGCTCAGCGGCGATCGCCGCTTCGCCTTCGACAGCTACCGTCGCTTCATCACCATGTATTCCAACGTCGTGCTGGGCCTGTCGCACGACGATTTCGAAGAGGTCCTCGACGACCACAAGGACCGGCTCGGCGTCACCATCGACACCGACCTGTCGGCGTCCGACTGGGAGAAGGTGGTCGCCGAATACAAGCAGGTGGTCGAGGACCGTCTGGGCCAGCCCTTCCCGCAGGATCCGAACCAGCAACTGTGGGGCGCGGTCTCGGCCGTTTTCGCCAGCTGGATGAACGACCGGGCCAAATTCTATCGCCGCATGCACGACATCCCCGAAAGCTGGGGCACGGCCGTGAACGTGCAGTCCATGGTCTTCGGCAACATGGGCGACACCTCGGCCACCGGTGTCGCCTTCACGCGCAATCCGTCGACCGGCGAGGCCAAACTCTACGGCGAATTCCTGATCAACGCCCAGGGCGAGGACGTCGTCGCCGGCATCCGCACGCCCCAGTCGCTGACCAAGGCGGGCCGCGAGGAGATGGGCGAGACCGCCCCCTCGATGGAAGAGGCCATGCCCGTGGTCTTCGCCGAATTCGTCGACGTCGTCGGCAAGCTCGAAACCCACTACCGCGACATGCAGGACATCGAGTTCACGGTCGAACAGGGCCGGCTGTGGATGCTGCAGACCCGCAACGGCAAGCGCACCGCCAAGGCGGCGCTGAAGGTGGCGGTCGATCTCGCGGCGGAAGGCGTGATCTCGCAGGAGGAGGCTATCGGCCGGGTCGAGCCCTCGGCGCTGGACCAGCTGCTGCACCCGACCCTCGACCCCAACGCCGACCGCCGGGTCGTCGCCGCCGGCCTGCCCGCCTCGCCGGGCGCCGCGACCGGCAAGGTGGTGTTTGACGCCGACGAGGCCGAGCGCCTGTCCCAGCTCGGCGACGCCGTCATCCTCGTGCGCGAGGAGACCTCGCCCGAGGACATCCACGGCATGCACGCCGCGCGGGGCATCGTCACCGCCCGGGGCGGCATGACCAGCCACGCGGCGGTGGTCGCCCGCGGCATGGGCCGCCCCTGCGTCTCCGGCGCCGGCGAGATCCATATCGACGAGAAGGCCGGGACCTTCACCGCCCGGGGCCGCGTCTTCAAGGCTGGCGAGATCATCACCATCGACGGCTCGAAGGGCGAGGTGCTGGACGGCGCCGTGGCCATGATCGAGCCCGAGCTGACCGGCGACTTCCAGACCCTGATGGCCTGGGCCGACAAGGTTCGCCGCCTGCGCGTGCGCGCCAACGCCGAGACCCCGCTGGACGCCAAGACCGCGCGCGGCTTCGGCGCCGAGGGCATCGGCCTGTGCCGCACCGAGCACATGTTCTTCGACGACGCCCGCATCGCCGCCGTGCGAGAGATGATCCTCGCCGACGACGAGGCCGGCCGCCGCGCCGCCCTGGCGAAGATCGCGCCGTTCCAGAAGTCGGACTTCGTCGAGCTGTTCCAGATCATGGCGGGCCTGCCGGTGACGGTGCGCCTGCTCGATCCGCCGCTGCACGAGTTCATCCCCCACACCGACGCCGAGATCGACGCCCTGGCGGAGACGCAGGGCTTGGACGCCGCCAAGCTCAAGCGCCGGGCCAGGGAACTGCACGAGACCAACCCCATGCTCGGCCACCGCGGCTGCCGTCTCGGCGTCGCCTATCCCGAGATCTACGAGATGCAGGTCCGCGCCATCCTTGAGGCGGCGCTGGAAGTGAAGAAGACCGCCGCGGAGGCCCCCATCCCCGAGATCATGCACCCGCTGGTCGCCCTCGGGCTGGAGATGAAATACCTGCGCGAGCTGACCGACCGCACCGCCGAGGCCGTCTTCGCCGAGGCCGGCGACCGCATCGACTACCTCGTCGGCACCATGATCGAACTGCCGCGCGCCGCCCTGCGCGCCGGGGACCTGGCCGAGCACGCCGAATTCTTCTCCTTCGGCACCAACGACCTGACCCAGACCACCTTCGGCATCAGCCGCGACGATTCCGGCCGCTTCCTGCAGGCCTACCTCGACAAGGGCATCTTCGAGACCGACCCCTTCGTCCGGCTCGACCGGGACGGCGTCGGCGACCTGATCCGCATCGCCGTCGAACGCGGCGGGGCCGTCCGCCCGGAGATCAAGATGGGCATCTGCGGCGAACACGGCGGCGATCCGTCGTCGATCGCCTTCTGCGAGGAGGTCGGCCTCAGCTACGTCAGCTGCTCCCCCTACCGCGTCCCCATCGCCCGTCTCGCCGCCGCCCAGGCCGCCCTTAACCACCGCGCCGGGACTGAACAGGAAAAGGACCGTTAGAAAGCGAACGCCGATACAAGGTCACGAGAATGTCACTATTGGCATATCGCCGTCTGTGCCTTGCAGTGCACAGGCGAAGGCAAGTTGAATGCTGCCTCTGGAACGCCCCAAACATCCGCCCATTTGTGTCTCGCTGGATGGGGCTGGTCACCGCAGAGTGACCACATCTAGAGGATACAGAAACAATGCGTAACGTTCTTCTCGCGACTGCCGCTCTTACTTTGATCGCCGCTCCGGCGATGGCCCAGAGCTTCAACGACCCGCAATGGACCGGCTCGGTCGGCTACACCCACCTCGACAGCGGCGACGAAAGCCTCGGCGCCATCACCGGCCGCGTCGGCGCCAAGGTCTCGCGCTACATCGGCGTCGAGGCGGAAGCCTCCTTCGGCGTCAAGGACGAGGACGTCACCGTCGCCGGCGTGAACGGCACGCTGGAGCATGAGTACGACGCCGCCGTCTACGCCGTCGGCTCCGTGCCGGTCAGCCCGAACCTCGAGCTGTTCGCCCGCGCCGGCTACGGCACCACCTCGCTCAAGGCCGACATCGCCGGCGTCTCCGCCCGCGAGGACGGTGAAAGCTGGAACTACGGCGCCGGCGCCAACTACTTCTTCGACGGCCAGAACGGCGTCCGCGCCGACTGGACCCGTCGGGACTTCACCGACGACGCCGGCGGCGAGATTGACACCTATGGTCTCAGCTTCGTCCGCCGCTTCTAAACCCCGAAACGACGAAGGCCCGCGGCGATCGCCGCGGGCCCTTCCCGTCGATGACGTGGCTTCAGGCGACGCCGGGCTGCAGCGCCCACCGCATCGACCCTTCGCCGAACGGTTTGAAGAACAGGTCGCGATAGCGCTCGAACACCTCGACAATGCGATTGGTCAGATCCTGGGCGACCGTCTCGCCCCGCTGCCGCTTCATGGCGGCGATGCACTGGACGACGTCCTTCTGATGCGCCGATCCGCCCATGCGTTTGAGCACCGCGGCGATATCCTGCGCCAACGGATCGATCTGCGTGGCCCATGGATTGGTGTTCTGAGTCATTCGGGACACCCCCTTGTTCTCGACACAGATGAACCGGTCGCAAATACGGGCGCTGGATGCAAGCGTGGCCGCGAATTCGTGATCGAGGCGAACGGGTTGGAGCCCGCCGCCCTCTCCGGCGTTTATCCGCAATGATCCGGACCCGCCTGTGCCTGTTTGCCGCCATCGCCGTCGCGGCCTGCGGTCCCGGGCAACCCAATCCGCCCACCGAGCCGGCTGATCCGGTCGATACTCCCGCTCCACCGCCTGCGACGTCGCCCGGGGTGGGAACGGTCATGCCCGGCAGCGGCCCGCGCAGTTTCGTCGGCCGTTGGGCCGCCGACGTCTCCTGGTGTCCGAACGCCGTCGGACCGGAACGTCCGATCGAGATCACCACCACCCGCTTCGAAGGCTATGAGAACAGCTGCGCCATCGGCTCGGTGAAACAGATCGCAGACGGCTACGAGGCCGCGCTGACGTGCACGGCCGAGGGGACGGTATCCAACGAGGACGTTCGCCTGTCGGTAGCCGGCCAGACCTTGCGCCTCACCTGGCTGAACCGGGACAACGCAGTGATCGCCCTGACCAAATGCACCACGCTCGGGGATACGCCCGCGGCCGGGCCCTAGCCGTTGAACAGGAAATGCATCACGTCGCCGTCCTTGACGACATAGCTCTTGCCCTCGGCCCGCATCTTCCCGGCCTCCTTCGCGCCCTGCTCGCCCTTGAGGGCCACGAAGTCAGCGAAAGCGATGGTCTCGGCGCGGATGAAGCCCTTCTCGAAATCCGTATGGATCACCCCGGCCGCCTGCGGCCCGGTCGCCCCGATCGGAATGGTCCAGGCCCGGGCCTCCTTGGGGCCCACCGTGAAATAGGTCTGCAGGCCCAGCAGGGCGTAGGCCTCACGGATAAGGCGGTTCAGGCCGGGCTCTTCCAGCCCCATGCTTTCGAGGAATTCCGCTTGCTCGACGGGGTCGAGCACCGCCAGTTCGGAATCGATCTTGGCGGAGATGACCACAGCCTTGGCATTGTCGGCGGCGGCGCGCTTCGCAACCAGATCCGACAGCTCATTACCCTTGTCGGCCGAGCCTTCGTCGACGTTGGCGACATACAGGGCCGGCAGGGAGGTCAGCAGTTGCAGCATGTGCCACGCCTTTTCGTCCTCCTTGTCGACCTGGACCACGCGGGCGGGCTTGCCGGCGCGCAGGGGCGTCAGGGCCATGTTGATCAGCCGCAGGGTGGTCTGGGCCTCCTTGTCGCCGCCCTTGGCCTTCTTCTCGACGTTGACGACGCGCTTCTCGAGGCTTTCGAGATCGGCCAGCATCAGTTCGGTCTCGATGATCTCGAGGTCCGAGACCGGATCGATGCGGTTCTCGACATGGGTGATGTCGTCATCGACGAAGCAACGGGCGACGAAGGCTACGGCGTCGCAGTCGCGGATGTTGGCCAGAAACTGGTTGCCCAGGCCCTCGCCCTTGGACGCGCCGCGCACCAGGCCGGCGATGTCGACAAAGGTGATGCGCGACGGGATGATTTCCTTCGAGCCGGCGATCTCCGCCAGGACGTCGAGGCGCGGCTCCGGCACCGCCACATCGCCGGTGTTCGGCTCGATGGTGCAGAAGGGATAGTTGGCCGCCTGGGCCGCCGCCGTCTTGGTGAGGGCGTTGAACAGGGTGGACTTGCCGACGTTGGGCAGGCCGACGATCGCGACTT
>CAZGPS010000124.1:0-7737 GCA_964527675.1 uncultured Brevundimonas sp.
AGCCTCTACGGGGTCTGCGACATGGTATGGGCCCTCTATGACCCCGTCTACGATCAGTCGTCCGGAGTCATGGGGCGTGCGATGCAGTCGGGCCGGCCGTCGGTGGTCCGGCGAGGCTCGCAGATCGATGACCTCGCCCGCCATCTGGCCGTCCCGGTCATTCCGGCGCCCTGGGACGATGACGCCGGCATTGTGGAAGCCATTCTGTCCTCTGCAGGGCAGCCGGTGACCGCTCCGGCGGTGGCGGCCCGCCTTAAGGCCCACTCGCTTGACGTGCTCCACCGCTACGTTCTCGCCGGCGGCGCCACCGTGAACAACCGTCCCGCCGTCTGATGGCCGCCAGCAGCCGACCGGCCGCAAGATTTTCGTTCCACAACGTTGTCGGGAGCAGGCGAGGAAGGTAGTGAACTGCGCGAAGTTGATGAAAGACGGTGTCTTCCATCACGGCCGTGAATGGCCCGGCGCTGCTGGTTGAGACGCTTGTCCAGACATGGGTCCGGCAGGATTCGCCTGAGGTTGAAGGGATTTTCTTGATGAAGGCAGTGATTCTGGCTGGCGGCCTGGGCACCCGGATATCGGAAGAGACTCACCTCAAGCCCAAGCCGATGATTGAGATAGGCGGAAAACCTATACTTTGGCACATCATGAAGCTCTATTCCGGACACGGTGTAAATGATTTCATTATTTGCTGCGGATACAAAGGCTATACAATAAAAGAGTATTTTTCGAACTACTTCGTGCACATGTCCGACGTGACGTTCGATATGGCCAGCAACGAAGTCACTTTCCACAGGCGGGCCGCCGAGCCATGGAAGGTGACGCTTATAGATACCGGCGATGAAACGATGACGGGCGGCAGGCTCCGACGCGTCAAGGAATACGTCGAGGACGAAGACGCGTTTTGTTTCACCTACGGGGATGGGCTCTCGGATCTGGACATCACCGCCGAGATCGAGGCTCACCGCGCCCACGGGCGCTGGGCGACGGTCGCGGCGGTGCGTCCGCCTGGTCGTTACGGCGCCCTTGTGGTCGAGGATGACAAGGTGATGGGCTTCACTGAAAAGCCGATGGGCGATGGCGGGCTGATCAACGGCGGCTTCTTCGTGCTGTCGCCGAAATGTCTGGACCTGATCGAGGGCGACTCCACGAGTTGGGAGGGGGCGCCTCTGGTCCGCCTCGCCGAGATGGATCAACTCCGAGCATTCAACCACGACGGCTTCTGGCAGCCCATGGACACCCTGCGCGAAAAGAACGTGCTGGAGCAGCTCTGGGTCGAGGGCCGGGCGCCCTGGAAGATCTGGTGATCGGCGGGGCCGCCTGGAAGGGGCTCCCCGTCCTGGTGACGGGCCATACCGGCTTCAAGGGCGGATGGCTGTCCCTGTGGCTGAAGCGGCTGGGGGCCGAGGTCCATGGCTATGCGCTCGATCCGACGACGCCCACGGACGTCTTCGGCGCCTCGGACATGTCATCGCTGCTGGCGTCAGACACCCGCGCTGACATTCGGGATCTGGACAGACTGAAGCAGGTCGTCCGCGAGATTCGGCCCGTCGCCCTGTTCCATCTGGCCGCGCAACCCTTGGTGCTGGACGGCTACGCGGCCCCAGTGGACACGTTCGACGTCAATGTCCTCGGCACCGCCAAGGTGCTTGAGGCCGCGCGGTCGTCTGAAGATCTGAGAGCCGTCATCGTCGTGACCACCGACAAGGTGTACGAGAACCGGGAATGGCCTCACCCGTATCGGGAAAACGATCCTCTTGGCGGCCATGACCCCTACAGCGCCAGCAAGGCCGCCGCAGAAATCGTCACGGCCAGCTATCGGGACAGCTTCTTCGGCGGCGCGACGCATCCGGCATGGGTGGCGACTGCGCGGGCCGGGAACGTGATCGGCGGCGGCGACTCCGCCGCCAACCGGCTCATTCCGGATTGCTTCAGGGCGTTCGAACGGAACGAGCAAATCCAGCTTCGATATCCCCAGGCCGTCCGGCCGTGGCAGCATGTCCTTGAGCCCGTCTCGGGGTACATCATGTTGGGCGAAAGATTGCTCGGCGCTGACGGCGGCGCATTTGCCCGGTCGTGGAATTTCGGTCCCGACGCTAGTTCCGATGCGACAGTCGGCGAGGTCGCAAGTCTGACTTGCCGGTTGCTCGGCAACGAGGATCGCCTCAGCTTGCCAGCGGAGCCGGCGGTCCTGCATGAAGCGGGCCTGCTTCGGCTGGACAGCACGCTTGCCCGCACCCTGTTGGGCTGGCGTCCGATCTGGGATCTTGAGGCAGCCGTGGGCCGCACGGTCGACTGGCGTCGCGCCCTGCTTGCTGGCCAGGACATGCAGGCCTTCACCGGACAGCAGATCGACGACTATCGTGCGGCGCTCGCCTGATGTCCGGCCGCTTTGACGTTCAGGAAACCTCCCTGGAGGGGTTGAGGGTTTTGACCCGCAAGCCTGTCGGCGATCCCCGTGGCTATCTGGAGCGGATGTTCTGCGCGGCCGATCTGGCGGACATTCTTTCCGGGCGCGGCGTCGTCCAGATCAACCGGACCCTCACCAGAAAGGTCGGCACGATCAGGGGGCTGCATTTTCAGCGGCCGCCCGCTGCGGAAATGAAGTTTGTCAGTTGCCTGCAGGGCGAGGTATTCGACGTCGCCGTGGATTTGCGGCCCGATTCCAGCACCTTCCTCGCATGGCACGGCGAGCGGCTCACGGCAGAGAACGGGCGCACCCTCGTGATACCGGAAGGTTTCGCCCATGGATTCCAGACCCTGACCCCAGACTGTATCTTGCTCTATCTGCACACCGCCGCCTACACGCCTTCGGCGGAAGGCGGCCTCAACAGTCTCGATGCCAGGCTGGGAATTTCGTGGCCTCTCCCTGTCGGGGAGATGTCTGACCGCGACGCTGCGCTTCCGCGGGTCGGGCCGGATTTCGTCGGAGTCGTTCTATGAAATGTCGCCACTGCGGATCGGGGCTTCAGCCCTTCGCCGATCTGGGAAGCGCGCCTCCGTCGAACGCCTATCTGACCCCCCAGCAACTGGATCGGCCGGAAAAATGGTATCCGCTGCGGGTTGCCGTCTGCGAAACCTGCTGGCTGGTCCAGACCGAGGACTTCGCCGAGGCCGAGGCGCTGTTCGATGCCGAATACGCCTATTTCAGCGCCATTTCGAAAAGCTGGCTCGCTCATGCGGAGCGGTATGTGGCGGAGATGACCGACCGCTTCGACCTGGGAAGCGACAGTCATGTCGTCGAAGTCGCCGCCAACGACGGATACCTGCTGCGTTACGTCAAGGCGCGGGGCATACCCTGCCTCGGCGTCGAACCCACCCGCAGCACGGCTGACGCGGCCCGGTCACAGGGAGTCGAGATCGTCGAGGCCTTCTTCGGCTCCGATCTGGCGGTGGAGCTTGTCGCCCGGGGCAAGGCGGCCGACCTGACTGCGGCGAACAACGTCCTGGCCCATGTGCCCGACATCAATGATTTCGTTTCAGGCTTCGCGAGGCTGCTGAAGCCCCAGGGGGTGTCGACCTTCGAGTTTCCCCACCTCATGCGGCTGATCGCCGAGCGGCAATTCGACACCATCTACCATGAGCATTTCTCCTACCTGTCCCTCACCGCGATCGAGCGCATCTTTGCGGCCAATGGACTGACTGTGTTCGATGTCGAGGAGCATCCGACCCATGGAGGAAGCCTTCGGGTCTTCGCCCAGCGCGCCGATACCGGGCAGCAGCCGATCAGCGACCGGGTGCGGGAGATGCTGTTGCGCGAGCGTGCCGCGGGCATGACGGGGCCGGAATACTATCAGGGCTTCCAGGCGAGCGTGAACCGGGTCAAGGACGACTTCGTGCGTTTTCTGCTGGACGCCCGCAGGGACGGGAAGTCGGTGGCGGCCTATGGCGCCGCCGCCAAGGGCAACACGCTGATCAACTACGCCGGGGTCCGCAGCGACCTGATCTCCTTCGTCGTGGATCGCGCTCCGGCCAAGCAGGGCAAGTACATGCCGGGCAGCCGTATCCCGATCCTCGGGGAAGACGCCTTGCCCCAGGCGCGGCCGGATTTCATCGTCATCCTGCCGTGGAACCTCAAGACCGAGATCATGGGCCAGCTCGACTATGCGCGCGCCTGGGGCGCCAAATTCGTCACCGCCGTGCCCGCGCTGGAGATCGCATGAAGCCCCGGATTCTCTACACCAAGCCCTCGATCACCCCGAGAGAGGTCGCGCTCACGACCGATGCAGCCGAAAACGGCTGGGGCGAGCGCTGCTACGAGTACATCCACCAGTTCGAGGCGGCGTTTCGGGATCATCTTGGCACGACCTACGCAATCGCCACCTCGAGTTGCACGGGCGCGTTGCATATGGGGATGGCCGCGCTGGGCGTGGGCCCGGGGGACGAGGTGGTGATGGCCGACACCAACTGGATCGCATCCGCGGCGCCCATCGTGAATCTGGGCGCGTCGCCCGTGTTGGTGGACGTCTTGCCCGACAGCTGGTGCCTTGATCCGGACAAGGTCGAAGCCGCGATCACGCCTCGCACCAAGGCCATCCTCGCCGTCCACATCTACGGCAACCTGTGCGACATGGACCGGCTGCTGGAGATCGGCGCGCGTCACGGGCTTCCGGTCGTCGAGGATGCCGCGGAGGCGATCGGATCCGTCTATCGCGGCCGGCGGGCCGGCTCCATGGGAGTCTTCGGCGCCTTCTCCTTCCACGGGACGAAAACGCTGACCACGGGGGAGGGCGGCATGTTCGTGACCAGCGATCCCGATCTCTATGAGCGGGTGCTTACCCTGTCGAACCATGGCCGGGCCCGGGGGCAGACCAAACAATTCTGGCCGGACATGGTCGGGTTCAAATACAAGATGTCCAACCTTCAGGCGGCCATCGGCGTCGCCCAGATGGAACGGATCGAAGAGCTCATCGACCGGAAGCGGGAGATCTTTGCGACCTATCGCCGGCGGCTGCTGCAGCTCCCTGGCGTCACCCTGAACCCGGAGCCGGAAGGCGTGATCAACGGAGCCTGGATGCCGACAGCGGTTTTCTCTCCAGAAACCGGCGTCACCCGCGAGCGTCTACAGGAGGCATTCGCCGCCGAGAATATCGACGCGCGCGTCTTCTTCCACGCCCTGTCGTCGTTGCCGATGTTCGAGGCCCGCCCGGAAAACACCAACTCGCATGACCTCCCGGGGCGGGCGATCAACCTCCCCAGTTATCATGACATGACGGCGGAGGAGATCGAGCGGGTCTGTCAGGTCGTTGTGGACGTGGTCAGGGAGCGCGCCTCATGAGCGCGACGGTTGGCTCCCTGACACGGGTCATGGTCGCCGGCGTCGGCGGCGCCTCGCTGGGCACCGAACTGGTCAAGGCGCTCACCCTTGCCGGCGGCTACCAGATATTTGGCTGCGACGTGTCGCCGACGGCTTACGGGCTCTACGATCCCCTGCTCGCCAAGTCGATTCTGGTCAACCGCGACCGCTATGTGGAGGATGTTCTCGACGCCTGCGAGGCTACTGGCGCCCGGTTCCTCATTCCAGGCGGAGAGCAACCGATGCTCCTGCTTGCGGCGGCGAGGGAGGATCTATTCGCCCGTGGCGTCACCCTGATCGCCAATGCGTCTCCTGTTGTGGCCGACTACGGCGATAAGGAAACCGCCTTCCGGCTGCTCGCCGAGCGAGGCATTCCCATTCCCGGGACGGTGGCGATCCGGTCCGAAGCCGATCTGGCGCAGGTGGGGCTGCCCTGCATCGTCAAGCCGGCAACGGGTTCTGGAGGAAGCGCCGCCGTTTTCTTCGCGGTCAGCGTCGAGGAGGCGATGCTCTACGCCGAGTTCATCGGGCGCGGCGGCGCAGTGCCTCTGGCGCAGGAGTATATCAGTGATGCAGAGGGCGAATTCACCATCGGCGTCCTCTCGCTGCCGGACAGATCCCTGATCGGCTCCATCGCGCTGAGACGCGCGCTCGACGCGAAATTGTCGGTCGCCTACAGGGGGCGCGGCGGCGTCATCTCCAGCGGATACTCGCAGGGTCATATCGACGAATATGCCGACCTTTGTCGCCAGGCCGAGGCCATCGCCCGGGCCATTGACAGCCAGGGTCCAATCAACGTCCAGGGCCGGGTGAGAGATGGCGTCCTGCTGCCGTTCGAGATCAACCCCCGTCTTTCAGCCTCGACCTACCTGCGGGCGCTCGCCGGCTTCAATGAGGTGGACCTTCTGATCCGCGCCCACATCGAGGGGACGGCGCCGGCGCGGCCGTCCATCAGGCCGGGCTGGTACCTGCGTAGTCTGACTGAGCAGTACGTGCCCAACGGGGATATCCATTGAGCATTCGCTGGATCACCGACCGGCTTGGAACAGCCCCCGGCGCGGGTGTCGCGGGGCGCAGCGACCTGTGTATCGTTGATGTGCGGGACATGGTCGACAAGGGCGGCAATAGCGCCGAAGCGGTCCGCGTCAAGATTGAGCAGGGCGTGGCTTATCTCGCAACGGGTGCGGTGACAGTCGTGTGCTGCGACTATGGGATATCCCGTAGCAACGCGGTAGCCGCCGGCATTCTCGCGAAGCATGAGGACATCAGTCTGGAAGCCGCCATCCGCCGTGTCCAGTCGGCGACCGGCGAGGCTGAAATCAAACTGGAGCCGCTCAGCATGGTGCGGGCGGCTCTCGGCGGGGCCATTTCCGCCCCCGATCCGCACTCTGTCGTCATGACGGGGGGCACGGGGTTTCTGGGTACTGCTCTCCAACGACGCCTTCAGGATGACTTCAAAGTCGCGGCTCCTGGCCGGGCCGCTATCGACATTGAGCGCGGCAGCACGGCGATGGATATTCTGGCGACGGAAGCGTCCGCGGGTGTCCTCGTCCATCTGGCGAACCCGCGAGTTTACACGTCCAACGTCGCCCTCGGTCAGTCCCTGACGATGCTGCGCAATGTCATAGACGTTTGCCTGAGCCGAGGGATCACCCTCGTCTATCTATCAGGCTGGGAGGTTTACTCCGGCTATGCAGGAGACCTCCACGTCGACGAGACGACGCCGGTGTTTGCAAAGGGCCCGTACGGGGAAACGAAGCACCTCGCCGAAGTCATGATCGACCATCTCAGGCGGACTGCCGGCCTGTCCTGCGCTCTCATCCGATCGTCGCCGGTCTATGGGCCGGGCAGTACGCGACCGAAATTCATCCATACGTTTCTTGAAAAGGCGCGGCGGGGAGACCCGATCACCACCCATCGGTACCGCAATGGCGATCCCGCGCTTGACCTGCTTCACATAGACGACTTGGTCGAGGCGATCAGACGTGTCGTGGCCGCAGGCTATGTCGGCGATCTGAATATTGGCTCCGGTTTGACGACGTCCACGCAGGACGTTGCGCGTATGGTGATCGAAGCGACCGGGAGCCGCAGCCAACTCGGATCCGTCGCCATTGACGCCGACACGCCACGTATCTCCATGAATTGGGCCAAGGCGGAAAAAGAGCTTGGCTGGCGGCCGTCTATCGGCTTGAACGCGGGCCTAAGCAGTCTCCTCTCTGAGCTTACGAAGGATCACCCATGAGTTTTTCCGAGGAAAAAGACGCTCAGGAGAATTTCGAGTGGGCCCGGTCCGCCGTCTTCTCCGACTACAATACAGTGTTGGGGCAATACCAGGCGGAGGCTGTACTCAAGCATGCGCGCGGGGACAGTCTTCTGGACATGCCGTGCGGCGACGGGACACTCACGGAAATGCTGCTTCCGGCGTTCAAGCGCGTGGTGGGCCT
>CAZGPS010000125.1:0-7661 GCA_964527675.1 uncultured Brevundimonas sp.
GGCGACCAGGGCCAGCTTCTCCCACGGTCGGAAGCCGTCGCGCAGGGCCTCGCGGAACAGCCAGGCCAGCGGCACGGCCAGCAGGGTCAGGTCGTAGTCGAGCAGGAAGGGCGTGGCGATCAGGGTGGCGCCGGCGAGGGCCGCGCCCCGGGCCGACTCCGGCGCCGCGCGGGTGATCCAGACGGCGGCGACCGCCGCGGTCATGGCCAAGCCCTGCACCGCCCAGGCCAGTCCCCCGTCCGCGCCCAGCAGCCGGGCCCCGGCATAGGCGCTCTGCATACGGGCGTAGCCGACCAGATCCTGCTCCAGCGCGGCGCGGGCCAGGGCGGTGGTCTCGAAAAATCCGCGCCACGCCTCCGGCCCGAAGGCGATCAGCGAGACCAGACACAGACCCGCCGCCGTCAGCCCGGCCGAGACGAAGGCCCGCCAATTGCCCGAGACGATCAGGAACAGCGGGACCAGCAGGGCCAGGTGCGGCTTGAAGATCAGGGCCCCGAACAGGGCCCCGGACAGCCACGGCCGCCGCTGCGAGGTCAGGGCGGCGGCGCCGAACAGGGCCGCCGTCAGAAAGCCGTTCTGGCCGTGTCCGGCGTTCACCAGCACCGCCGGATAGGCGAGGATCGGCAGCCAGCCGGCTTCGGGTCCAAGCCACCGCCGGACCACGGCGACCCAGGCCGCGCCCGTCGCCGCCAGCCACAGCGCCAGCGACGCCAGATAGGGCGCCAGCGCCAGCGGCAGGCAGATCAACAGATAGGGCGGGGGGTAGAAGAAGGCGGCGTATCCCGCCCCCTCGCCGAACATGGCGGCCTGGGCGGCGCGATGCGCCGCCACATCCCAGGGCGCCGAGGCCGGCCCGGCCAGGGCCAGCTGCGAGGCCATCCAGAAGCTGGCGAAATCCGTGCCCAGCGCCTTGCCCATGGGATCGAGCAGGCCGGACGACAGACCGACATAGGCCGCGGCGATCAGGGCCGAGGCGATGGCGAGGATCAGGCCATAGGCCCGGGCCCGCTCGCCGCCGAACCAGTCGGCGGTGCGGATCACGCTCCAGTATCGCCCGGACCGGAGCCCCATGCGTCCTCCACGAATGAAGGCGCAGAAGACCCGAAGATGCTTAAGACGCGATGTGACGACAGGGTTGACGGCGGCTTAATCGGCGCGCCCGACGCCTTAACGCGGCGCCCGCTTGGCCAGGATGCGCTGCAGCGTCCGCCGGTGCATGCCCAGCCGCCGGGCCGTCTCCGAGACATTGTGGTCGCACAGCTCATAGACCCGCTGGATATGCTCCCAGCGCACCCGGTCGGCGCTCATCGGATTGTCGGGCGGCTCGGGTGCCTCGCCGGTCATCAGCAGGGCCTTGACCACGTCGTCGGCGTCGGCGGGCTTCTGCAGATAGTCGACAGCCCCGGCCTTGACCGCCGCCACGGCGGTGGCGATGGCGCCGTAGCCGGTCAGCATGACGATGCGGGCGTCCTCGCGCCGCTCGCGGATGGCCTCGACCACCTTCAGCCCGTTGCCGTCCTCCAGCCGCATGTCGAGCACCGCGAAGGCGGGCACGGATGTCCGCAGCGCCTCGCGCGCTTCGGCCACGGACCCCGCCGTCACGACCTCGAAGCCGCGGCTTTCAAGCGCGCGACCCAGCCGGGTGCGCAGGGCGTTGTCGTCGTCGAGCAGCAGCAGGGTCTTGTCCGCCAGGGCGGCGATCCGGTCTTCGCTCTCGGGCATCGATGTTCTCCTCAAATCTCAAGTCGGTAACGGCGCGTCCATGGTCAAGGTTCAGCCCGGGGGTGCGACATCACGACGGCGCCACCTCGAGGGCCGGACGGGGCCAGCGGATCGAGACCCGTGCGCCGCGCGGTTGGCCCTTGCCGCCCTCGCCGGCGCCCACGGAAACCTTGCCGCCGGTCCGCTCCAGCAAGGTATGGGCGATGAAGAAGCCCAGGCCCATGCCGCCCTGGCTGGGGGCGATGGTCTCGGGCGCGGGGGCCGGCTTCGCGCCCTTGCGGCTTTTTCGCCCCGGTGCGGCGGCGGCGACCGAGGCTGCGATCTGGGCGGCCAGGGCCCGACGCGCCTTGCCCTGGGGCCGACTGGTCACATAGGGCTCGCCCAGGCGCGGCAGGATGTCGGGCGGGATGCCGGGGCCGTCGTCGACCACCTCGATCTCGATGAAGCCCGCGTCGACCAGGGCCTGGACCCGCACCCGGCTGTTGGCGAAGTCGGCGGCGTTCTCGACCAGGGTGGACAGGCCGTGCACCACCTCGGGCAGGCGGCGGACGCGCGGCTCGGGCTCTCCCGAGGCGGTGCGCACGGAGACCTCAAAGGCGAGGTCGAAGCCCCGGTGCGGTTCGACCACCTCCTCCAGCAAAGCCTTCAAGCCGACGTCGGTGAAGGCCGCGTCGCCCTCCTCGGGCTGCTGTGAAAGCTGTTTCAGGATGTCGCGGCAGCGCTCGGCCTGTTGCAGGATCAGGGCCGCGTCCTCGGCCGCCGCCCCGCCCCTGGCCGAGTCCCGCAGCAGTTCGCGCGCCACCACCTGGATGGTCGCCAGCGGGGTGCCCAGCTCATGCGCCGCCGCCGCCGCCAACCCGCCGAGGGCCGCCAGCCGCTGCTCGCGCTGCAGCACGTCCTGGGTCGTGGCCAGGGCCAGCTCCAGCTTTTCGGCGTCCGCCGCCACCCGCCAGGCGTAGGCGGCGGTGAAGACCACGCCGGTGACGAGGGCCAGACCGGTGCCGAAGCGGTACAGGGGCGGCAGCTCCAGCTCGGTCCCCGCCTGCCAGGGCAGGGGCATGGAGAAGAAAAACAGGCCCACGGTGGCGGCCAGCACCAGCAGCCCCATCAGCGCCGCCTGCCGTCCGGGCAGGGAGGCGGCGGCGACGGTCACCGGGGCCACCAGCAACAGGCAGAACGGGTTCTGCAGCCCGCCGGTCAGGGCCAGCAGGGCGCTGAGCTGCAGAATGTCGAAGCCGAGGTGCGTCGCCGTCAGCGTGCCGTCGGGAGCCGAGCCGTCGCTGCGCCTGAGCCGCGCCGTGGCGTTCAGATTCATCGCCACGCTGGCGGCGATCACCGCCAGACAGCCCCACAGCGGCAGGTCGAAATGGAACCAGGCGATGGCCACGGCGATGGTGGCGCTCTGGCCGACGATCGCCATCCAGCGCAGAATCACCAGCGTTCGCAGCGACAGGCCGCGGCTGCGGCGCGGCAGATTGCGCCAGCCGGCGAAGCGGCCGCCGCCATCGGCGGGGGCGGACTGCGACGACGGAGGGTCTTGGGTCTGGCTCACGCCTCTTCTATAGACCTCCGCGCGCGCGCATGGCGCGTTTTCCGCCCCGGGGGTCGTGATGCCGCGCCGTTCCATCCTGTTGTTCGCGGGCGCCTGCGCCGCCATCGCCGCGGCCCTGATCGTGGTCACCGTGGTCATGGTCAGCCGCCCGCCCGCCGGGGTCCGGCCGGGAGAGGTGATCTCGACGGGCCAGGCCGACGTTGGCGGCCCCTTCCAATTGATCAACCAGGACGGCCAGCCGGTCGACGAGACCCTGCTGCAGGGCAAGTGGTCGCTGGTCTTCTTCGGCTTCACCTACTGCCCCGACTTCTGCCCGACCACGCTGCAGGCGCTGGAAGCGACCAAACAGCGGCTGGGCGACAAGGCGAAGGACGTCCAGATCATCTTCGTCAGCGTCGATCCCCAGCGCGACACGCCCCAGGCGCTGAAGGACTACCTGTCTTCGGACGGCTTCCCCGAGGGCGTCATCGGCCTGACCGGCGCCCCGGAACGGATCCGCGCCGCCGCCGACGCCTACAAGGCCTTCTACCAGAAGGTCGGGGAGGGCGAGGACTACACCATGAACCACTCGCTGACCGTCTATCTGATGGGCCCGGACGGACAGTTCCGCACGGCGGTGGCCGAGGAGCTGGGGCCCGAGAAGTCCGCGGCGGTGATCGAACGGGCGATGGCGCGCGGCTAGGGCGCCATCGCCCGCCCGCTCAGGCCTTGCGGCCCAGCGCGATCTGCAGCTCCAGCCGCTTCAGTTCCCGCAGGACCCGATTGGCATGCATGACGGGCACGAGGGCCATCTTCATCACCAGCGAGGCCAGCAGCAGAACCGCCGCCGGCAGACCCCAGTGCAGGGCCGACAGGGCGCTGTCAGCCTGGAAGAAACGCCACGCGGCCCAGGCGCCGCCTATGAAGGCCGCTGTCTGCGCGAGCATCAACACGGCGTTGACCCAGCCGGCCTGCCCGCCGAACAGGCCGAAGCTCTGGCTGAAGAAGCCCGGCTCCCGGGCCGTTTCGCGGAACAGGGCCTGTTCCTCGCCCTGAAGGGCTTCCTCGATCATCCGGTCGATATCGGTCGTCATCACGCCTCTCCTTCCAGCGCCGCGCGCAGTTTGCGGCGGGCATGCATCAGGCGGGTTTTCACCGTGCCCGCCGGCACGTTCAGGGCGGTCGCGGTTTCGGCGACGTCCAGATCCTCGAGATAAAACAGGCCGATGGCGGCGCGCTGGTCCGGCGGCAGGCCGCCCAGTGCGGCCCGGAGGCGCGCCATGGCCGGCACGTCGTCCTCCTGCGGCGCGGTGAAGGTCTCGACCGGCTCGGCGGCGGCTGCGGCCGCGAGGGCCCGGCCGCGCTGCAGCTGGCCGATCTGCCGGGCGCAGCGGCGCGACACGATGCGGTAGGCCCAGGCCGGAAAGGCGCGCTCGTCGCGCAAACGGCCGAGGCCGCGTACGATCTCGATCCAACCCTCCTGCGCCGCCTCACGCGCCAGATCGACCTCGCCGGTAAGACGCCAGGCGTGAGCGACCAGCTTGCCCTGCCAGCGCCGCGCCAGCAGGTCGAACGCCTTGCGGTCCCCGGTGCGCGCCGAGGCGACCAGATACTCGTCAAGCAGTTGCGCCTTCGTCCTGACCATCGCCCACGTCCCTCGTTGAATGAGAGGTGCCGACATCCGGCGATCCGGTTCAATGAAATCGGACGACATCGATTGCTCACGACAAACTGATCGCCGATAATCTTTTTGCAGTGCGGCGCGTTCTATGTTGCCCTGCCATATACCGGCGGGGGCCGATCAGGACACGCATGCTGTATTCGCTTCACGAGCTCGCCTACCACTCGGCGACGCCGTTCCGGTTCGGGGCCCAGATGGCCCGCCAGTTCTGGAGCTCTCCGTTCAATCCCGCCGCCGACACGGCCGTCGGCCGCACGGCCTTCGCCTCGGCCGAGCTGTTCGAGAGCGTCACCCGCCGCTACGGCAAGCCGGCCTGGGGGCTGGAGGTGATCAATATCGACAACAAGCCGGTGCGCACGACCGAACAGGTGGTCTGGTCCTCGCCCTGGTGTCGTCTGGTGCGGTTCGCCCGTCACATCGGCGACCTGAAGCGGGCCGGAAAGCCGACCGCGGCGCCGGCGGTGCTGATCGTCGCCCCCCTGTCGGGCCACTACGCCACCCTGCTGCGCGGCACGGTCGAGGGCTTCCTGCAGGACCACGACGTCTATGTCACCGACTGGGTCAACGCCCGGCAGGTGCCGATGCTGGAGGGGCGGTTCGACTTCTTCGACTACATCGACCACGTGCGGACCATGCTGGGGGTGATCGGGCCCCGCGCCCATGTCGTCGGCGTCTGCCAGCCGGGCCCGCCGGTGCTGGCCGCCTGCGCCCTGATGGCCGAGGACAAGGATCCGAACCGGCCGGCCTCGATGACCTTCATGGGCTCGCCCATCGACGCGCGCCTGTCGCCGACGGTGACCAATGAACTGGCCGAGGAAAAGCCCTTCGCCTGGTTCAAGTCGAACATGATCCACACCGTGCCCTGGCCCTATCCGGGCTTCGGCCGGCGGGTCTATCCGGGCTTCGTCCAGCTCTACAGCTTCATGTCGATGAACGAGGAGCGGCACCGCGACGCCCACCACGAGTATTTCCAGAACCTGGTCAACGGCGACGGCGACGAGGTCGAGAAGCACGAGGATTTCTACAACGAATACCTGTCGGTGCTGGACCTGAGCGAGGAATTCTATCTCCAGACGATCGACATCGTCTTCCAGCAGCACCTGCTGCCGCGCGGCCTGCTGGAGCATCGCGGGCGCAAGGTCGATCTGACGAAGATCAGGGATATCGGCCTGATGACGGTCGAGGGCGCGAAGGACGACATCTCCGGCGTCGGCCAGACCCAGGCGGCGCACGGCCTGTGCACCGCCATTCCCGACGCGCGGCGCAACCTGTACGTCCACCCGGAGGTCGGCCACTACGGCGTCTTCAACGGCCGCCGCTTCCGCGACGACATCTATCCGCGGGTGCGCGACTTCATCGCCAGCAACGAGGCCGTCAGTGCAGTACCGGAACGGGCAGCGGCTGCCGCCTGACGCCGTCGGCGTCCCGGCCCGGCTGTCGGTCAATCCGCGCGCCCGCCGCCTGTCGATCCGCATCGACGGCCGCGCCGGCGAGGCGGTGCTGGTCGCCCCCTCGGAGCGCAAGCTGGGCGAGGTGATCGCCTTCGCCCGCACCAGGGCCGGCTGGATGCGCGAGCGGCTGGCCGAGCGGGTTGAAGGCGCGCCGCTGGAGCCGGGCGCGACGATTCCCCTGTTCGGCCGCGACACGCGACTGGTCGCCACCGGCGGGGCGGGGGCGGCGCGGCTGATCGAGGCGGCCGACGGCCCGGTCATCCAGTCCGGCGGCGAGGGAGAGGCCTTCTCGCGCCGGGTCGAGAATCTCGTCAAACGGCTGGCGCGGCAGGTGCTGGTCGAGCGGACCGAGCATCATCTGCGCGCCCTGGGCCAGCGGCCGGTCAAGGTGTCGATCGCCGATACGAAGAGCCGCTGGGGCTCCTGCAGCCCGCACAACCGCTCGATCCGCTACAGCTGGCGCGTGATCATGGCCCCGCCCGCCGTGGCCGACTATCTGGCCGCCCACGAGGTCGCCCATCTGGTCCACGCCGACCACAGCCCGGCCTATTGGGCGGTGGTCCAGACGCTGGTCGGCGACCACCGGCCGTTCCGCAAATGGCTCCGCGAGAACGGCCCGGCCCTGCATGCGGTGGGGCGATAGGGGCGCTCCCCCGTCCCGGGGAGGCCGGGTGTCCACCCTGTCGCGGGTGTCGCCCTTGTCCCGGCCCGGCGTGTCCCGTCTGTCCCGGCCGCATTGTCCTCGTCCGATGTCCCGGTTTTCCCGGGGCGCCCGGGCGTCCCGGTTGTCCCGGTCGCCGGACCCTGGGCGGAACCCCTAGAAGAACAGCGGGTCGGCCTTCTTCTCCGGGGACGGCGCCGGCTGCGGCGCTGGCGGGTCGCGCTGCGGCTGGGGCTGGGTCGGGCGCAGGACCGGGGCGTCGTCGCGCGCCGGGGCCGGCTCGCGACGCGTCGGCTCAGGCTGCGGCCGGGGCTCGTCCAGCGGGTCGACCGCCCCGTCCCCGGGCGGATTGTCGCCGAACGGGTCGCCGATGCTGCCGAGCAGGTTCTCGACCGGATTGGGCGGCTGCCAGCCCTCGGGCATGGCCGGTCCGTTGGGGATGGCCGGGGCGTTCAGCCGCGGCAGGGCCGCCTCCATGAAGCCCTTCCAGATCGCCGCCGGCGATGAGCCGCCGGTGACGCCGCGCATCGGGGTGTTGTCGTCCTTGCCGACCCAGACGGCGGTGACGAAGCCGCCGGTGTAGCCGACGAACCAGGCGTCCTTGTAGTCCGAGGT
>CAZGPS010000126.1:0-7660 GCA_964527675.1 uncultured Brevundimonas sp.
TCGCGGCCCGCGACGATGGGGATGTCGGCATTGGTGTGGGAGACGATCAGCACCGTCTCGACGATGGCCGCGCCCGGCCGTTTCAGGGCGGCGTCGACATTGGCCTTGAGCGGCACGCGCCTGCCGCCGCGCAGCCCCTCGTCGGCGGTGATCACCACCCTGGAGCCGCAGTCCTCGATCCGCCCCGCGAGGCTGTCGGGCGAGAAGCCACCGAACACCACCGAATGCACCGCGCCGATGCGGGCGCAGGCCAGCATGGCCACCGCCGCCGCCGGGATCATCGGCAGATACAGGGTGACCCGGTCGCCCTTCGCCACGCCCAGGCCCTTGAGCACATTGGCCATGCGGCAGACTTCGGCGTGCAACTGGCGATAGGTCAGGCCGCCGGACTGGGCCGGGTCGTCGCCCTCCCAGATAATCGCCGTCTGGTCGCCGCGTTCGGCCAGATGCCGGTCGAGGCAGTTCCACGCCACGTTCAGCACCCCGTCGCCGAACCAGCGGATGCGGAAGTCGGCCTTGTCGAACGACACGTCCCGGATCTCGGTCGGCGGCGTCATCCAGTCCAGCCGCCGCGCCTGCTCGCCCCAGAAGGCGTCGGGGTTCTCGCGGGCCGCGGACCGGGCAATCTCATAGCCCGCCGCGGTCATGCGCGCGCGCTGCGCCCAGGCGGTGGGGACAGGGTAGACGTCGGAGTCGGTCACGTCAGTTTGGACCTTGAGACTAGAAGCCATATTTGGCGAACACCTGCAGCCGGGTCATTTCGCCCGAGGCGCCGGACTCCAGCTCGCGCTCGCCGACCATCAGCTCGGCCCCCAGATCCAGCGCCGGCAGCGGCGTCCAGATCAGATTGCCGCGCAGGCTCTGGGCCGACTTGTTGGTCGCGGCGCCGATCAGCGTCAGGTCGTTGTCGACGGTCTGGGCCGACCACGTCAGGTTCGAACGCCACTGCGGCGTCCAGACATGGCGGTAGCTGACCAGGCCGGCGACCACGCCGATCGCCTCCAGCTCGCCCGAGGCGTCGAGCACCGCGTCATTGGCGAAGTTGAGACCGATATAGCGGCCGATGCCCTCGCCGCCCGACAGCATCAGGCGCAGATCGTCGCGTTCGCCGACCTTGATTTTGGCCGCCGCCGACAGGCCCCAGCCGAGGGTCGAGGAGTCGATGGCGCCGACGCCGGTGGTCTCATAGGACAGCTGGCGCACGATGCCGGCCAGCGAGGCCTCGCCCCACGTCCCGGTCACGGCGTAGCGGGCCGTCAGATCCGGCAGGCTGCTGTCGTCGGCGATGATCCGTGTGGCGCCGAGGTGGGGCGTCACCGTGGTCTCCGGATTCTCGATCGAGATCGAGAACGGGCCGTTGGTATAGCGGACCTGGACCTGGCGGGCGAAGACCGTGCCCTCGCTGGAGCCGATATAGTCGGCCGTGTCGGGCAGCACCGACAGGTTCTGGAAATTGGTCCACTCCTGACCGAACAGCCAGTTGTCGACGGTGACGAAGGCGCGGCGCAGCGACAGGTTCGACGGGCTGGTGGTGCGCTGGTCGCCGGCGCCGGGCAGGACCTGGAAGTCCATCTCCAGCCGGGTTCCGACCTTGCGGCCGCCCAGCAGACCCTCCGTGGTCAGCCAGAAGCGGGTCTGGCGGGCGTTGAAATCGGTCGCCGTGCTCTCGTCCGCCCCGCCGACCGGGATCGACCCCGGCAGATAGAAGTCGCGCAGCAGATCGCCGTTGGCCGGATCGCCGCCGTCATAGCTGGAGGCGATGAAGTCCGCCTTCACGAAGCCGCCGAACTTGACCAGATTGTTGCCCATGCGGAAGCCGTCAGCCGGCGCGGCGGGCGCCGGCGGCGCTGCGGCCGCCCGCTGCTCGATGCGGATGATGTCGTCGGCGACCGCCCGTTGCTGCGCCGCCTGCTGATCGCGCGAGGCGACAACCTCGGTCTTGAGCGCCGCCAGCTGGGCCTCCAGCACCGCGATCCGCGCCTCCAGCGCCGCCGTATCCTGGGCTGCCGCCATGCCGGGCAGGGCCAGCAGGGCGACGGCCGCGGCGCCGCTCATCAGGGTCGTTCTGAACATGGTGTCCTCCCGGGTCGTCTGATGCGATCCTCCGAAGCCACTCTCCCGGACCTTGGCCCTGCGGGACCATTAGCCAATGGTCTACTTTCGACCAAAGTCGGGGGGTGGCACAGTGGCGCGCCGTCGCGACATCAGCCGCGCCGGTAGACGTCTGGGAGAGGCGCCGCATGGATCGCATCATCGTGGCCGACGATCATCCCCTGTTCCGGGCGGCCCTCGGCTCCGCCCTGGTCCGGGCCGCGCCCGGCGCCGTGGTCGAGGAGACGCCCAGCCTCGCCGGCGCGCGCGAGGCCCTTGCCCGGGGTCCGGTCGATCTGCTGCTGCTGGACCTCAGACTGTCGGACAGCGAGGGCTTCGCCGGTCTGGCCGGGATCCGCAGCGACTATCCGACCGTACCGGTGGTGGTGGTGTCGGCCAGCGAGGACCGGGCGACCATCGCCCGGGCGCTGGCTTTCGGCGCCGCCGGCTTCATTCCCAAATCCGCCACCCTGGCCGAGATGATCGAGGCGCTGACGGCGATCCGGGCCGGCGACGGCTGGGCGCCGGCGATGGCGGTCGTCGCGGAGGCCGAGCCGATCGAAGCCCGCATCGCCAGCCTGACCCCCTCCCAGCTGCGCATTCTGATCGGCCTGCAGGAGGGCCGGCTGAACAAGCAGATCGCCTTCGATCTCGGCGTCACCGAGGCCACGATCAAGGCCCATCTGACCGGGGTGTTCCGCAAGCTCGGCGTCCAGAACCGCACCCAGGCGGTGATCGCCGCCCGCGCCCTGTCGCGCGAGGTCTGACCGCCGCGCCCGCGCCGCTCAGCCGCCCTCGGCGCGATGGCGGGACAGGAAGGCCTTGAGCGCCGCCGGCTTGACCGGCTTCGACATCAGGGCGGCGCCGGCCGCGGCGGCGCGGGCGGGCACCGTCTCGTCGGCGTCGGCGGTGATCAGGGCGACATGGGCCAGGCCGCGGGCGCGCAGGTCCGCAACGAGCGAAAGCCCGTCGGCTCCGTCCCCGAGATGCAGGTCGATCAGGGCGGCGTCGAACGGCCCGGCCAGGGCGAGGGCCGCCGCCGCGTCGGGCGCGGTGACCGGCGTCATGCCCCACCGCCCCAGCAGGGCTGTCAGCGCCTCCAGAATGGCCGGCTCGTTGTCGACGCAGAGCACCCGAAGGCCGGTCAGCCCGCGTCCGGCCGCCGGGGACGTCGCGCCGGTTTCCGCCGAGGGCTGCGGTTCTGCGGCCCGCGGAGCCGAGACCATGAAGGTGGTGCCGCGCCCGGGCGTCGACCGCAGTTCGAGAGCATGGCCCAGCAGGTCGGCGACCCGCCGCACGATGGCCAGCCCCAGCCCGGCGCCGGGCTCGTCGCCGCTTCGGGTCGGCAGGCGGGTGAACTCTGTGAAGATCAATTCCTGCTGGTGGGGCGCGACGCCCCGGCCGGTGTCGTGGATTTCGAACCGGATCATGTCGCCGGCCCGACGGGCGCCCACCAGCACCCCGCCGCGATCGGTGTAGCGGATAGCGTTGCCGATCAGATTCTGCAGCAGGGAGCGCAGCAGATCCCGATCAGACGCCACCCAGACGCGCGAAGGCGCGATGGCCAGGGTCAGGCCCTTGGCCCCCGCCAGGGGGATGAACTCGCGGCGCAGGTCGCTGAACAGGGTCTCGACCGACAGCGGCGCGACTGTGGGCCGAACGCCGCCCGCCTCAAGCCGCGACAGATTGAGCAGCGCCTTCAGCAGACCGTGGGCGCTTTCGATGGACCTGTCGGCGTTCTCGGCCAGAAGCCGGGCGCCCGCCCGGCCGGCGCCATCCGGTTCGTCCTTGAGCGCGGCGATGAACAGACGCGCCGCATGCAGCGGCTGCAGCAGGTCGTGGCTCGCCGCGGCGAGAAAGCGCGTCTTGGAGGCGACGGCGGCTTCGGCGGTCTGACGGGCCTCGTTCAGTCGCTCGGTGCGATCCGCGACCCGGGCCTCCAGCAATTCGTTGGCCTCTTCCAGCGCCTGGGCGGCGCGGCGCAGTTCGGTGATGTCGGTATAGGAGGTGACATAGCCCCCGCCCGACATCGGCGCGCCCGTCGATTTCAGGATGCGGCCATTGGGCTGGGCCCGCTCATGGTCGTGGGCCTCGCGGCGGCGCAGAGCGTCCAGCCGGCGCTCGACCCAGGCTTCCATGTCGGCGGGCTCGACCTCGCCCCGCTCGGCGTTGAGGCGATAGACGGCGGCGACCGGCTGGCCGACATGGACGAAGCCCGCCGGCAGGTCGAACAGGTCGATGTAGCGGGCGTTCCAGGCGATCAGCCGCAGATCCTCGTCGACCACGCTGACGCCCTGGTCGATGTTGTCGAGCGTGGCCTGCAGCAGTTCGCGATTGAACTGCACCGCCTGCGAGGCCTCGTCGAGCATGCGCACCACATCCTCCGGCGCCCGTCCGCCGCCGGCGAGCGCGGCCGAGATGACCCGGCGCGCGGACGAGGCCCCGACGGCCCCCGCCAGCATGCGTTCGGCGGCCCGCGCCAGACCCGCGTCCGCCGGATCGCCGTCGCGGAAGACCTGGTTGGTCTCCCGGGCGAAGGCGGCGAAGGCCCGGTCGGCGCCGGCGTCGCCCACGAACCGCGCCACGAGGGTGCGCAGGTCGCCGATCGAGGCGCCGGACGGCGCGGTGCTCTGCTCGCGCCAGTCGGGGCTGATGCGGTCGACGAAGGCGCGGGCCTGGACCCGGTCGATCAGCCGGGGCCGCACCGCGCGCGATATCAGCACGAAGGTCAGGGTGTTGGCGGCGAGGCTGAGCACGACCCCCAGCGGCAGGGGATCGGCCAGGCCGAAGGGGGTGATCAGGCCCGCGCCGAACGCGGCGCCGATCTGCGGCAGGGCGAGGAAGACCAGCCAGATGACCGAGCCGACCACCAGACCGGCGAAGGCGCCGGTGGCGTGGCCGCCGCGCCAGAGCACCGCCCCGAACAGGGCCGGCGCCAGCTGGGCCAGGGCGGCGAAGGAGGTCAGGCCGATCGAGGCCAGGCCGGACGACCGGTCGATCGCCTGGAAATACAGCCAGGCCAGAAACAGGATGACGCAGATGACGATGCGCCGGACCTGCAGGATGGCGTCCGACATGTCGGAGGCGCCCTCGCGCGCGCGCCACCGGTCGCGCGCCAGCAGCGGCAGGATCAGGCTGTTGGAGGCCATGGCCGACAGCGCCACCGTCTCGACGATGACCATCGCCGTCGCCGCCGAGAAACCGCCGACGAAGACCACCGCCGTCAGGGCCCTCGCGCCCTGCTGGAACGGCAGGCCCAGCACGAACAGGTCGGGGTCCCCGACATCGACGAACAGCCGCCCCGCCGCGACGATCGGCAGGACGGCCAGGCTGGTCAGCAGCAGATAGATCGGGAAGGCCCAGCGGGCGCGGCGCGTGTCCGCCGGCCCGATCGCCTCGACGAAGCCGACGTGGAACTGTCGCGGCAGGCAGAAGATGGCCAGGGTCGACAGCAGGGTGATGGCGATGAAGCGGGCGTCGACCACCGGCGGAGCGGCGAGGTCGCCCAGGGCGACGACCACCGCCGCCCGGTCCGGCAGACCCAGCAGCAGGGCGGCGGCGAAGACGGCGACGGCGATCAGGGCCGCCAGCTTGATGACCGATTCCAGCGCCACGGCCCGGATCAGGCCGCGGTTGTGTTCGGTCAGATCCGCCCGCCGCGCCCCGAACAGGATGGTGAAACCCGCCAGCACCACGGCCATGACGCTGACGGTCACGCCCTCCGACCCCGCCACGGCGGTTCCCGCGGTGACGAGTTGCCACGCCATCGACAGCGAGGTCAGCTGCAGCGCGATATAGGGCAGGGAGCCGACGATGGCGACGCAGGCCACCAGGGCGCCCAGCGACGGACTCTTGCCGTAGCGGGAGGAGATGAAGTCGGCGATCGAGCCGATGTTCTCGCGCTTGGCGGCGGCGGCGATCCGTCGCCAGAGCGGGAACAGGACCACCAGGCCGATGACCGGCCCCAGATAGATCGGCAGATAGTCCCAGCCGTCGCGGGCCGCCGTGCCGACCGCCCCGTAGTAGGTCCAGGAGGTGCAATAGATGGCGAGGCTGAGGGCGTACGCCCAGGGGCCCAGCCGCGGGCTGTGGGTGCGGTGGCCCACGCGTTCGCTGCGCCAGGCGACGGCGAACAGCAGCGCCATATAGGCGGCGACCAGCGTCAGGATCAGCGGCGCGAACATATCCCTCATCCAGATCAGTCTGGCGGTCGTCCTGCAAGGAAAAGGCGGGCCGACCGTTTCCGGTCGCCCCGCCCCTCCCTCTCTCAACCCGAAGCAGGATCAGGCGTTGAGGTCGACGTCCTTGCCTTCCTTGACCAGCAGGAAGCCCAGCACGACCGTCGCGAGGGCGACGATGATCGGGTACCAGAGGCCGTAGAAGATGTTGCCGGTCGCCGCGACCATGGCGAAGGCCGTGGTCGGCAGGAAGCCGCCGAACCAGCCGTTGCCGATGTGATAGGGCAGCGACATCGAGGTGTAGCGGATGTTGGTCGGGAACATCTCGACCAGGGCGGCGGCGATCGGGCCGTAGACCATGGTCACATAGAAGCCGAGGATGAACAGGATCAGCACCACCACCGGCTTGTTGACCTGGTCGCTGTCCGCCGCGGCGGGATAGCCGGCGGTGGCCAGCGCCGTTCCCAGACCGGCTTCCCAGGTCTTGCGTTCAGCCGCGAACTCGGCGGCCGGCATGGCCTCCCCGCGGAAGCTGGGGATGACCACATTGTCGCCGATACGGACCTCGGCCACCGTCCCGGCCGGAGCCGCGACATTGGTGTAGTTGATCCCCGCCTTCGCCACATAGGATTTGGCCAGGTCGCAGGACTGGTTGAACACCGTCTTGCCCACCGGATCGAACTGGACATTACAGTCGGCCGGATCGGCGTAGATGGTCACCGGCTGCGATTCCGTGGCCTCGGCCAGGGCCGGATTGGCCGCGTGGGTCAGGGCCTGGAACAGCGGGAAATAGGTCAGGGCCGCGATCAGGCAGCCGGCCAGGATGATCGGCTTGCGTCCCACCTTGTCCGACAGCCAGCCCCAGAAGATGAAGAAGGGCGAGGCGGCCAGAAGCGCGATGGTCAGAAGGATGTAGACCAGGGTGGCGTCGACCTTCATGAACCGTTCGAGGAAGAACAGGGCGTAGAACTGGCCGGTGTACCAGATCACCGCCTGGCCGGCGGTCAGACCCACCAGGGCGATGATCACCAGCTTCAGGTTCGGCCATTTCAGGAAGGAGTCCTTCAGCGGCGTCGGCGACCCCTTGCCCTCGGCCTTCATGCGCTTGAACGACGGGCTCTCGGCCAGCTTCAGGCGGATCCACAGCGACACGCCCAGCAGCAGGATCGAGACGAGGAACGGAATTCTCCAGCCCCATTCGACGAAATTCTCCTCGCCGACCGCGACGCGGACGCCGAGGATCACCAGCAGGCTGAGCACGAGGCCGGCCGTCGCGGTGATCTGGATGAAGGAGGTGTAGAAGCCGCGTTTGCCCCTCGGCGCATGCTCGGCGACATAGGTGGCGGCGCCGCCGTATTCGCCGCCCAGCGCCAGGCCCTGGATCAGGCGCA
>CAZGPS010000127.1:0-7629 GCA_964527675.1 uncultured Brevundimonas sp.
CGTGGCAGTGCTCCAGCAGGTCGTTGGCCACCTGCACCGGATCGGCGCCGTAGCCGTAGAGGGTGCGGAACAGCTCCAGCGCCTCGGGGGTGCGGCCGGCCATGACCGATTCGAACAGGGCGATGGTCTGGCTGCGGTCGGCGAGGCCCAGCATGTCGCGCACGACCTCGGTCTTCACCGTCTCGCCCTTGTCGCCCTGGACCAGGGCCTGGTCGAGCAGGCTGAGGCCGTCGCGGACCGAGCCCTCGGCGGCGCGGGCGATCAGGGCGAGGGCGTCCTGCTCGATCTTCATCCCCTCGCGGTCGGCGATGCGGGCGAGGTGTTCAACGAGGATTTCGGGCTCGACGCGGCGCAGGTCGAAGCGCTGGCAGCGGGACAGGATGGTCACCGGGACCTTGCGGATCTCGGTGGTGGCGAAGATGAATTTGGCGTGCGGCGGCGGCTCTTCCAGCGTCTTCAGCAGGGCGTTGAAGGCCTGGTTCGACAGCATGTGGACTTCGTCGAGGACATAGACCTTGTAGCGCGCCTCGACCGGGGCGTAGCGGACGCTCTCGATGATGTCGCGGATGCCGTCGATGCCAGTGTGGGAGGCGGCGTCCATCTCGACCACGTCCATGTGCTGGCCGGCCATGATGGCGGCGTCGTGCCGGCCGTGGGCGGTCAGCTCCAGCGAGGGGCGGTCGATGACGTCGGTCTGGTTGTTGAGGGCGCGGGCCAGCAGGCGGGCGGTGGTGGTCTTGCCGACCCCGCGGACGCCGGTGAGCATGAAGGCGTGGGCGATGCGGCCGGTCGAGAAGGCGTTGGTCAGGGTCCGGACCATGGCCTCCTGGCCGATCAGGTCCCCGAAGGTGCGCGGCCGGTATTTGCGGGCCAGCACGGTGTAGGCGGCGCCGTCGTCGGCGTGGGCGGCGGGGCCGTCGTCGGCGGGCGAGGGTCTGGCGGCGGGTTTCGGTTCAGCCTTCGTCTCGGCGGCGGCTTCGGACGTCGAGGCGGCCTCGGCCTCGCGCATGCCGGCGGGCTCGGGCGCGCCGAACATGTCGTCGGTGTCGGGATCGCGCTCGACGACGTCGGCGTCGGGGGCGTCCTCCTCCCACGGAGGGCCTTCGGGACTCGGATCGACGTCGCTCATGGGAGTGTCTTAGCGCGGGGGGGCGCGTGGGCGAAGGGGTTGCGGGAAGGGAGTTGTGGGCGGTCCACCCGCCCCTCCACCGCTTCGCGGTCCCCCTCCCCACTGTGTGGGGAGGAGACGGGCGCGCGCTCAAGCAGCGAGGCTCCGCGAGCCGACCCTCCGGTCAAGCCGGAGGGTGACGATTCGCGCTCAAGCAGCGAGCCGCCGCGCGGCGAGCGTTAGCGCACTAAAGAGGAAGTGGAGACCGCGACCCGAAGGGGAATTCGTTGTGGCTGCTGCCTTCCGGCCCTGACCAGGTTGGCGAAACCTTCGCCCGCGATCTCCGGGGGGAGATATGACGATTCCGGCTCGCCGATGCAAGCCGGGGCTTGCTAGAGACGGCCCATGCCCCTTCCCGCCCTGAACACCTTCGCCGGCAATCCGCTCGATCGGGCGGGGGACCGGCGCAACGATCCCGACTGGCTGGCGCGGCAGGCCGCCGATCCCGAGGCGCTGGCGCTGGTGCTGTGGGAGGGGCGGCCGCTGCTGGAGGCGGGCGGGGAGCCGCGGCTGGTCTGGTTGCCGATGACCCATGCGCGGGCGGTGGTTCCCGACCGGGAGCTGTTCCTCGGCCTGTGGAAGGGGGCGCCGGTGTTCGCGGTCGAGGTCGAGGGATCGGTCGATCCGACGGCGGGGCCGTTGCGGGGTGTCGGCGCGTTTCACGAGATGCGGGCGGCGGCGGCGCTGCTGTCCGGGCCGGACGCGGCCATGGCGGGGGCGGCCAAGTCGCTGTTCGACTGGCGCCGGCGTCACGGCTTCTGCGCGGCGTGCGGGACACAGACCGTCGACGCCTGCGGGGGCTGGAAGCGCGTCTGTCCGGCCTGTTCGACCGAGCATTTTCCGCGCGTCGATCCGGTCACCATCATGCTGGCGATCTATCGCGGCGGGGATGAGCCGCGCTGCCTGCTGGGGCGGCAGGCGAGCTGGCCCGAGGGGCGGATGTCGGCGCTGGCGGGGTTCCTCGAGCCGGGCGAGACCATCGAGGAGGCCTGCGCGCGGGAGATCGAGGAGGAGGCGGGGCTGACGGTGACGGCGGTGCGCTATCACTCCAGCCAGCCGTGGCCGTTCCCGTCGCAGCTGATGATCGGCCTGGTCTGCGAGGTCGATTCGGAAGACGCGGCGCCGGACCAGACCGAGCTGGAGGCGGTGGCGTGGCTGACGCGGGCAGAGGCCGCCGATGTGCTGGCGGCGGTCCATCCCTCGATCAAGGCGCCGCCCCCGATCGCCATCGCGCGGACCTTGCTGCAGGCGTGGGTGGATGGGTTCGACGTCTGACGGTTCCCGGAACCGGCGCTTTGGCTCTGACGGCCGGAAGGTTCATCACGAAGGACACGACGGGACCGGTTCTCGTTCGGACCTCGCGTTTTTCGCCGAACGATTGGAATGCCTTCGCTGCGCTCCGGCGTCGCCAGTCTCATCCCGGCGAGCCGGGCTCACAAGAATTTCGCGAGGGCCCGCCGCCGGCTGAGCCGGACCCGGTCCCGTCGTGTCCTTCGTGTCCTTCTTCGTGTCCTTTGTGATGAACCTTCGCTGCCAAGGGCCGTCCCGGCATCCGGAAAATCAGTCCGCCAAGGCCCGGGCGGTTTCAAGATCCGCCGGGCTGTCAACCGACAGCGGCGCCGCGTCGATCACCGCGGCCCAGATCTGCAGGCCCAGCTCAAGCGCGCGCAGTTGCTCCAGCTTTTCGCGGCGCTCGAGCGGCGAGGGCGGGGCGGCGCAGAAGCGTTCGAGGGCCGCGCGGCGGTAGCCGTACAGGCCGACGTGGCGCCAGACGGGGCCGTCGCCGTACAGGGTCGAGCGGGTGAAATAGAGGGCGCGGCCGTGGCGCTCCCCCTCGGCCAGGGCGAGCACGGCCTTGACCACGTCGGGATTGGTCCGGTCGGCCGGGTCGGCCTCGGACGCGACCAGGGTGGCGATGTCGCAGGCCGGCTCGCCGTGCAGCAGGGCGGCGCAGGCGACGGCCAGGCCCGGGTCGGCGAAGGGCATGTCGCCCTGCAGGTTGATGACGGCGTCGTGGGCGCCGTCGGGGTCGAGGGCGTCGAGGGCGGCGCGGATGCGGTCCGAGCCCGAGGGCAGGTCGGGGTCGGTCAGGACGGCGACCCCGCCGGCGGCCTCGATGGCGGCGACGATTTCGGGATCGCCGGCGGCGACGGCGACGGGCAGGCCGGATTCGCTCGCCTGGCGCCAGGCGCGCACGATCATCGGCTGGCCGCCGATGTCGGCCAGCGGCTTGCCGGGCAGGCGGGTGGCGGCCATCCGGGCAGGGATCAGGACGAGCGGGTTCATCGGGACTTTCCTGCCTGCGACGCCCGGACGCCCTTGCGGACGCCGCGGGCCAGTTGCGAAGGTCGCGCTAGCGTGTAAGAGACGCCCACGCAAGAATCCGCCCATCCGCCTCGCGGCCGGGCCTCAAAGAACGGGATGCGACCACGCGCATGAGCGGCGATCTGAAGTGGAACAAGATTATGGGCGCCGTGCTGGCGACCGGCTTCGTCATAGTCGGGGTGCAGCAGGTCACGGGCGCCATCTACCACACCGAAGCCCCTGAAAAGATGGGCTACTTCGTCGATGCGCCCGAAGAGGCCGGCGGCGGCGCCGCCGAGGTCGAATTGGCGCCCGACTGGGGCACGGTGCTGCCGACCGCCGATCTGGGCGCCGGTCAGGCCGCCTTCGCGCGCTGCCAGGCCTGCCACACCGTGACGGCCGGCGGCGCCAGCGGCACCGGACCCAATCTGTTCGGCGTGGTCGGCGGGCCGGTCATGCATGCGGCGGGCTTCGCCTATTCCGACGCCATGGCCGCCCACAAGGCCGAGGCTCCGACCTGGACCTATGACGAACTGGACCAGTTCCTGACCGCGCCGGGCCGCCACATCCCGGGCACCAAGATGTCCTTCGCCGGCATCCGGGACACCCAGACCCGCGTCAATCTGATCGCCTGGCTGCGGTCGCAGGGTTCGACCGGCTTCGCCGTTCCGGCTCCCGATCCGACCCGTCAACCGGGCGCGGCGGTCGATCCGGCGGCCGAAGGCGCGGAAACGCCCGCCCCGGGCGCCGAGGAAGCGGCGGCCGACGCCGGCGGCGCCGCGGGCTCGGCTCCTGACACCGGAGCCGCGGCCCAGGCCACGACCCAGGCGACACCGGCGGCCCCCTCGGCGGCGACCAGCACGCAGAACAGCCCGCGCTGAGAGCCGATCGATCAATGAAACGACAGTGACGGGGGCCCGGAAGCGGGCCCCCGTTTCTATTGGTGGATGGTCTCGCCGTGCTGGGTGTAGTCGAGGCCTTCGATCTCGGCCTCCTTCTCGACCCGCAGACCGGTGGTGAATTTGCACACCATCAGGATCAGCCAGGTGCCGACCCCGCTCCAGGCCATGACCGCCCCCAGGCCGATGGCCTGGTTCAGCAGGTTGGCGTTCTCGCCGGCCGGGTTGATGGCGGCGGTGGCGAAGACCCCGGTCAGCAGGGCCCCGACGATGCCGCCGATCCCGTGCACGCCGAAGGCGTCGAGGCTGTCGTCGTATTTGAGCGCCCGCTTCAGCCAGACGGCGCCCGCGTAGCAGGCCGGACCGGCGATGATGCCGATCATGAAGGCGCCCTTGGGATCGACGAAACCGGCGGCCGGGGTGATCCCCACCAGGCCGGCGACGATGCCGGACAGCAGGCCCAGCAGGGTCGGCCGCTTGTGGTCGAACCACTCGACGGCGGTCCAGCCGATGGCGGCGGCGGCGGCCGCGAGGATGGTGTTGAAGGCGGCCACGGCGGCGACGCCGTCGGCGGCCCAGGCCGAGCCGGCGTTGAAGCCCAGCCAGCCGACCAGCAGCAGGCCCGCGCCGATGGCGGTCAGGGTCAGGTTGTGCGGGGCCATGTTGTCCCGGCCGAAGCCGTGGCGGGGGCCCAGCACCAGGGCCGCGACCAGGCCGGCGACCCCGGCGTTGACGTGGACCACGGCGCCGCCCGCGAAGTCGAGCACGCCCAGCGACCCCATCCAGCCGCCGCCCCAGACCTGATGGCAGATCGGCACATAGACCAGCAGGTGCCAGAGGAAGAAGAACAGGATGGAGGCCGAGAATTTGATCCGCTCGGCGAAGGCCCCGGCGATCAGGGCCGGGGTGATGACGGCGAAGGTCAGCTGGTAGGCGATCCACAGGAACTCGGGCAGGCCGGGCGTCAGACTGTGCGCCGTCGAGGGGGTCACGCCATTGAGGAAGGCCGCCTGCAGCCCGCCGATGAAGTCGTTGGTGGCCGGGCCGCTGCTGCCGAACGACAGGCTGTAGCCGACCGCGAACCACAGCACGGTGACGACGGCGAAGGCGGCGGTCGAATGGGCGATGGTGGCGATGACGTTCTTGCGCCGGACCATGCCGCCGTAGAACAGGGCCAGACCCGGCAGGGTCATCAGCAGGACCAGGGCCGTCGAGGTCAGGATCCAGGCCGAGGAGGCCTCGTTCAGCTCAAGCGGCGCCTGGTGGGCCAGCAGGGCCGCCGCCTCCGGCGCTGCGGCCATGACCGGAGTCGCGGCCAGACAGGCGGCGACGGTGAGAAGCAGGGAGAAAGGTCGAGTCATGCGCGCGCCCAAGGCTCTGGATAACAGAAGGTCCCGGCCCGAACCCGCGTTCGGCGCCGCGGATTGGGATAGGACCCTATTGCGGTGCGGCAGGCAATTCATTTCGTGTGCGGCGCAATAACTTGCAGCGACGCTGCGCCATTCCGGGCGTGAGCGTCAGTTACGACACGGCCTTGCCCCGGGCCTTCGCGCGTGCGTCAGACGCCGTAGAAGTCGCGGTACCAGTCGACGAAGCGTTTGACCCCCACCTCGATCGGCGTCGAAGGCGCATAGCCGAGGGCGGCGCGGGTCTCGGTCACATCGGCCTCGGTGCGCAACATCTCGCCTTCCTGGGTCGGCAGGACGTTGAGGATCGCCTTCTTGCCGATCGCCTCTTCGAGGACAGCGATGTAGCGGGACAGCGCTTCGCGCCGCCCGGCGCCGAGGTTCAGAATCCGCCACGGCGCGACACCGCTGGTCGCCTGGCCGGGGGCCTCAGCGCGCCAGGCCGGATCCGTGCCGGGTACGGCGTCCAGCGCCGCCACAACGCCGTCGACGATGTCGTCGACGAAGGTGAAGTCGCGCTCCATGACGCCCTCGCCGTAGACGTCGATGGCGCGGCCTTCGAGGATGGCGCGGGTGAATTTGAACAGGGCCATGTCCGGCCGACCCCAGGGACCATAGACGGTGAAGAAGCGCAGACCCGTCGAGGGAATGCCGAAGATGTAGGCGTAGCTGTGCGCCATCGCCTCATTGGCGATCTTGGTCGCGGCATAGACGTTCAGCGGATGGGCGACGCCCTGTTGCACCGAGAAGGGCAGGGCCGCGGACGCGCCGAACACGGAGCTGGTCGAGGCGAAGACGAGGTGTTCCGCCCGCACCGCCCGTGCGCCCTCCAGTACAGTCAGGAAGCCGACGACATTGGAGTCGATGTAGCTCTCGGGATTTTCGACGCTGTAGCGAATGCCGGCCTGGGCCCCGAGGTGGACGATGCGGCGCGGCGAATGGTCGGCGAACAGGGCCGTCATGCCGGGCCGGTCGGCCAGGTCGAGGGTGTGATGGACGTAGTTCGGGTCGGCCTGCAGCCGCTCCAGCCGGGCGTGCTTCAGGGCCGGATCGTAGTAGCTGTTCAGATTGTCGACGCCGATCACCGTCTCGCCGCGGGCCAGCAGGCGCTGTGCGACATGGAAGCCGATGAAGCCGGCCGAACCGGTGACGAGGACGGGGCCTTGGGTCATGGCCTCTGGTTAGCGCCCGGCGGCGCGCCCGTCACCTTGCTTCTCCGACCGCCGGTCAGCGGCGGGCCCGTCCCAGCGGCACGAAGCGGATGGCCTGGCCGCCGCCGGGCGCCAGACGCAGGGTCAGCACGTCAGCCGAGGTGGCTTCGCGGGTGGTGATGTCGATGGCTTCGCGGTTGGTCCGGTAGTCGGCGCCGGGGGCGTCGGCGTAGATCTCGGCGCGGTAGCGGCGGCCGGCGTCGAGGAAGGCCAGCGGGGCGGTCAGGACGCGGGGCTGTTCGTCGGTGATGGCGCCGAGGAACCACTGGTCCGAATTGCGGTCCTTGCGGACGATGGTGACATAATCCCCGACCTCGCCGTTCAGTACGCGGGTGTCGGCCCAGTCGACGGCGACGTCCTTGATGAACTGGAACGGACCGGGGTTGGCCTCGTAGTTCTCCAGCAGGTCGGCGGCCATCTGGATCGGGCTGTAGATCGTCACATACAGGGCCAGCTGCTTGGCCCAGGTGGTCTGCACCCCGCCTGGGACGCGGGTCTCCATGCCGAGGACGCCCGGCGTGTAGTCCATCGGTCCCGCCAGCAGCCGGGTGAAGACCAGATTGACCTCATGCTCCGGCGGATTGCCCGGCTGGCCCCAGGCGGCGTATTCCATGCCGCGCGCGCCCTCGCGGGTGATGGTG
>CAZGPS010000128.1:0-7615 GCA_964527675.1 uncultured Brevundimonas sp.
GGGCGATCTCGACGAGATGGAGCATATGATCGACGAATACCTCGCCTTCGCCCGGGGCGAGGCCGGAGAGGCGGCGCAGACGATTTCGGTCTCCGACCTCCTGGCGGTGGCGGCGGAGGACGCCCGCCGCGTCGGCGCCGAGGTTGAGGTCGCGGCGCCGGACGATCTCAGCGCCAGCCTGCGGCCCCTCGCCCTCAAGCGGGCGCTGGCCAATCTCGCCGGCAATGCGGCGGCGCACGGCGAGCATGTCCGGCTGGCCGCGCGCGCCCTGCCCTCCGGCGGGCTCGAGATCACCGTTGAGGACGACGGTCCCGGCATTCCCGACGACATGCACGAAGAGGCCTTCCGTCCGTTCTCGCGGCTCGACGCCTCGCGCAACCAGAACCGCAAGGGCGTCGGCCTCGGCCTCGCCATCGCCCGCGACGTGGCCCGCAGCCACGGCGGCGACATCACCCTGGATCGCAGCGATATGGGGGGCCTGCGGGCCACTATCCGCCTGCCCGGCTGACCTCGATCACAAATGGCGCCGCCCACTGGCGAAGCTGGGCCGCAAGGGGCATCTTTCTCTCCGACAGGGATTTTGGAGAGAACCATATGCGCAAACTCGCCTTTCTCGCCCCCCTCGGCGCCGTCCTAGCCGTCGCCGCCACACCTGCCTTGGCCGATCCGGCCACGGTCACCGTCACCCTCGGCCCGGACATGCTGGAGAAGGTCAGGGATCTGGGTGAACGCGACGTCCGCGAACAGACCGATCGCCTGGCCGAGGTCGTCCGGCGGGGCCTCGCCGACAACGCCCGTCTGGACGGCGCCCGGATTGAACTGGTGCTGACCGACCTGCGGCCGAACCGCCCGACCTTCCAGCAGACGGCCAACAAGCCGGGGCTCGATCCCTTCCGCAGCATATCCATCGGCGGGGCGGCGATCGAAGGCGCCATCACCACCGCCGACGGTCAGGTGTTGCCGGTCAAATACGACTGGTACTCCAGCAACCTGGCCGACGTACGGGGCTACAGCACCTGGCACGACGCCGACCGCGCCTACCAGCGCTTCGCCGGGCGTCTGGCCGACGGGCGCTACGTCAGCCGCTGATCGCCCGGGCGCGCTGAACGGCGGGCCGGACCGCGGCCCGGGCCGCGCCGTCGAGGTCGTCGCCGCTCTCCATGGCGTCGAGTCCGGCCCGCGTCGTACCGCCCGGCGAGGCGATGCGGGCGATCAGATCTTCCAGGGCCGCGCCCGTCTCCGCCCCCGCGCCGGCCGACCGCAGCGCCCCGCGCGCCAGTCGCTCGGCCGCTTCCGGGTTCAGTCCCTGCGCCGCCCCCGCCCGGGCCAGCGCCTTGACGAAGGCGTAGATGAAGGCCGGCGCCGATCCGGCCACCCCGGTGGCGACGTCCATGACCGACTCTTCGTTCAGATCCACAACGTCGGCGATTTGATCGAACAGACCGCGCGCCGTCTCGCGTGCTTCCGGGTCTGAAGACCACAGGGCCGCAACGCCGCGGCCCTGGGCCACGGCCGTGGTCGGCATCACCCGGGCGACCGCCTGTCCCGAGAGGTCGGCGATGTCGGCGGCGCTGACCCCGGCCATGACGGACACAATCGGGGTCCCCGAGGGCAGGTCGGCCAGCAGCGGCTCGAGCGCCGTTCGCCAGCTCGCGGGCTTGACCGCCAGCACCAGCGCCCGGGCGCCGGCCAGGGCCTCCGACGGCGGATTGACCCGCGCGCCCATCGCCCGGGCCGCCTCGGCGGCCGGCGCTTCGGAGCGGCTCAGAATGATCAGATCGGACGGCGCGACGGTCGCCGTGGCCAGCCAGCCCTCGAGGATGGCCGAACCCAGTCGTCCGCAACCGAGGAGGACGACGGGACCGGCGGAAGGAAGGTGTGTCATGGGCCTCAGGCCGTGCCGACGGTCTCGAACAGGCAGGAGTCGATCGCCTCCTGCGGCTTCTTGTTGCCGCGGATCATGAAGTCGAAGGCGGGGTAGTAGCGATCCGCCGCCTCGACCGCCGCATCGATCATCGAGGCCGCCTGGCCCAGCGTCGGCCGCTCGCCCATCGGCAGGGCCAGCGAGTGGCGGAAGACGATCTCGCCATCCTCGGCCCAGACCTCGAAATGGCCCATCCAGGTGCGCTGGTTGATCAGGCCGACCAGCTCATAGGCCGCGGCGCGGCGCGACTTCTTCGCCTGCAGGTCCAGGGCGCAGCACAGCTGGAGGCAGTCGCCCTCCGGCCGCCAGGCGAACCACAGCTCATAGTCCTTCCAGTCCCCCGCCAGGGCGAAGGCGAGATCGCCCTCGTCGGTGCGGTCGAACGGCAGGTTCTCGGCCACCAGGACGTGCTCCACGACATCCAGAGGATCGTAGGGAAGCTCAACTTCTTCGGGCCGGGCAATGTCCATCAAGGCGTCTCCGGGCGCGACTCACGCCCTCTCGGTAAACGGTAGGCGGGTTCGCAGATTCGGCTCAACCGGCTGCGTCCTGTGCGGGAGAACCCCCTGTGGACGTTCCCTTTTGAGGCTTCTTCGCCGCCTTCAGCGTCGCCACCTCGGCCCGCAAGGCCGCCATCTCGGCCTTCAGCGCGTCGAACTCGTCGCGGCGGACCAGATCCATCTCGGCGACGAAACGGTCGGCCTGGGCGCGGAAGGCCGTCTTCGCCTCCTCGCTCGCGGCCTGGGCCAGCCCCATGGCGCCGGTCGTCAGCTTGGCGAACTCGTCGAGGAAGGGGTTTCGCGTCTGCATGGGAACTCTCCGGCTCGGACAGGCGAGCGTCGTTAAGGGATGGTTGCCTGATATGGTGAACGAAACCTTGATGTCGATGCGACCTGTGGCGCGATTGGGGCCGTCATCCCCCGCCGTTGCGGAAATTTCAGGGACGGCGATGGCGCCGCTTGCTAAACCGCCAGCCAGACCTGCCCACAGGAGCGCCCGTGCCCTTTCCCGACATCAAGCCCGTATGGTTCAGCATCGGTCCGCTGGACATCCGCTGGTACGCCCTCGCCTATGTGGCGGGCATCGTCCTCGGCTGGTGGTACGCCAACCGGCTGGCGCGCAACAATGCGATCTGGAAGCCGGGCAAGCCGCCGGTCACCTCGGTCCAGCTGGATGACCTGGTGCTGTGGATCACCCTCGGCATCATTCTCGGCGGCCGTTTCGGCTACGGCCTGTTCTACAAGCCGGAGCTCTACGCCCAGCTGTTCACCGGCGCCGACTGGGGCGAGCGGCTGGCGCTGTTCCGCCTGTGGGACGGCGGCATGTCGTTCCACGGCGGCCTGATCGGCGTCTCCCTGGCGATCGTCTGGTTCGCCTGGAAGAACAAGGTCCGCCTGCTCAGCCTCGGCGACCTGATCGCGCCGGTCGCGCCGATCGGCCTGTTCTTCGGCCGCATCGCCAACTTCATCAACGGCGAGCTTTGGGGCCGTCCGACCGACGCCCCGTGGGGCATGGTCTTCTGCAACCGCACCATCGAGACGATGTACGGCTACTGCCCCGCCGGCCTGGTCGCCCGCCACCCGAGCCAGCTTTATGAAGCGGCCCTGGAGGGCATCGCCCTCGCGGTCATCCTGTGGCTGGCCGTCTTCAAGGGACGGCTGCTGGCCAAGCCGGGCTATGTCACCGGCCTCTTCCTGTTCGGCTATGGCCTCGTCCGGGCGTCGCTCGAGAATGTGCGCCAGCCCGACGTCGGCCTGGAGAACCTGCCGCTGGGCCTGACCATGGGCATGATGCTTTCGATCCCGATGATGATCGTCGGCGCCTGGCTGATCTGGCGCGCCTGGAGCCGGCCGCCGGTGGCCGCGGAAGCCTGATGTCGGCTCCGGCCAGCGACCTGCGCGACCGTCTGGCGCGCGAGATCGCCCTGACCGGGCCGATGACGGTCGCCGACTATGTCACCCGCTGCCTGCACGATCCGAAGGGCGGCTACTACGCCACCCGACCGTCGATCGGCGCGACCGGCGACTTCATCACCGCGCCGATGATCAGCCAGATGTTCGGCGAGCTGATCGGCCTGTGGGCGGTCGAGTTGTGGGAGCGGCTGGGCGCGCCCGAACGGGTGCGGCTGGTCGAGGTCGGTCCCGGCGACGGGACCCTCATGGCCGACGCCCTGCGCGCCGCCCGCCTCGCGCCCGAGTTCCTGCGCGCCGTCGACCTGGTCCTGATCGAGCCCAGCCCGCCCCTGCGCGAGGCCCAGGCCCGCATGCTGGCCGACAGCGACGTCCACCCGCGCTGGGTCGCCGCCCTCGACCGGATCGAGACCGACGCCCCGGTGATCCTGATCGCCAATGAGGTGCTCGACTGCCTCCCCGCCCGCCAGTTCGTGAAGACGGAAGACGGCTGGGCCGAACGCTGCGTCGGCGTCACCGAGGACAGCGACCTGACCTTCGGACTGAAGACCATCACCGGCGGCTTCAAACGCCCGGCCTTCGCGGTCGAGCCGGGCCAGACGGTGGAGATCTCCGAACAGCAGGCGGTGTTCGGGCGCGAGGTCGCGGCCCTGATCAAAGCCGCCTCCGGGGCCGCCCTGCTGATCGACTACGGCCGCGCCCGGCCCGAGGCCGGCGACACCCTGCAGGCCCTGCGCCGGCACCAGAAGGTTGATCCGCTGTCCACGCCCGGCGAGGCCGACCTGACCCAGTGGGCCGACTTCCCGACCGTGCTGGAAGCCGCCGTCCACGCCGGCGCCGACGTCACCGGGACCATGGGCCAGGGCGAGTTCCTCGGCCTGCTCGGCATCGAGGCCCGGGCCGACCGGCTGAAGGACGGCCGTCCCGACGCCGCCCCGGTCATCGACCACCAGCTGGCCCGCCTGACCGCCGACGACCAGATGGGATCGCTGTTCAAGGTCTGCGCGATCTTCTCTCCCCGATCGTTGGTCGTGCCGGGGTTCGAGGCGTGATTGGAGCGCGGACGTCCACGTCCGCATTCGATAAGCGACAACCTGCGTTTGCCTTTGGTCCGGAAGGGCGGACCTGGAGGTCCGCGCTCCTCTGTCGACGCAACGCCCTGGAGGACCCGGCGTGGAACTGACACCCATCACCCATCCCCTGCTGGATCGCGCCGGCCTCCGCCACGGATTCTTCACGCGTCAGGGTGGCGTCTCGACCGGCCTGTACGAAGGCCTCAACACCGGCGTCGGCTCGAACGACGAGCCCGCCGCCGTGGCCGAAAACCGCCGCCGCGTCGCCGCCCATTTCGGCGGTTCCGCTGACGACATCGCCGCCTGCTACCAGATCCACTCCGCCGTCGCCCGCGTCGCCGAGGCCGGCTGGAAGGGAGAGCGGCCCGAGGGGGACGCCGTCGTCTCGGCCGCGCCCGGCGTGATCTGCGCCGTCCTGACCGCCGACTGCGCCCCGGTGCTGCTGGCCGACCCCGAAGCCGGCGTCGTCGGCGCGGCCCATGCCGGCTGGAAGGGCGCCCTGGGCGGGATCATCCACTCCACCGTAGCGGCGATGCAGGCCCTCGGCGCCCGCCCCGACCGCATGGTCGCCGTCATCGGCCCCTGCATCGCCCGGGCCAGCTATGAGGTCGACGCCGACTTCCACGACCGCTTCGACCATCACGACCCGGGCAGCGGCCGCTTCTTCGCCCCGGGCGCCAGCGCCGACAAACGCCTGTTCGACCTGCCCGGCTATGTCCTGTGGCGGCTGGAACAGGCCGGCGTCGCCGACGCCGTCTGGACCGGCGACGACACGCGCGTCGACGCGGCGCGGTTCTATTCGAACCGCCGGGCGTATCTGAACGGAGAGCCGGACTTCGGCCGGCTGATGAGCGCGATCAGCCTCGGCTGATCAGGGGGCTGTTCAGCCCGCCATCGCCATTTCGGGCACGCGGGTGGTCTCGCGCCACGCCTGCGGATTGGCCAGCAGTTCGCGGACCAGCAGGTTGTTGATGGCGTGCCCCGCCTTGACGCCCTCGTAGCGGCCCAGCAGCGGCGCGCCCAGAACGTACAGGTCGCCGATGGCGTCCAGCGCCTTGTGCTTGACGAACTCGCGCTCCATCCGCAGCCCGCCGGGGTTCAGGATCTGGTCGCCGTCGATGACCACAGCGTTCTCCAGCGAGCCGCCGCGGGCCAGGCCGGCCTTGCGCAGGGCCTCGACCTCATGGGCGAAACCGAAGGTGCGGGCGGCCATGATCTCGTCGCGGAAGGTCTGTTCGTCGACGACGAAATCCACCACCTGATTGCCGATCACCGGCGTCGGGAAGTCGATCTCGAAGCGCATCTCATAGCGGTCGCACGGCAGCAGGGCGGCGCTCTTGTCGCCGTCCGTCACCCGGATCGGCTCGAGGATCTCGATATAGCGGACCGGCGCCTCCTGCTGGCGAAAGCCGGCGCGGTCCAGCAGCCGGACGAACGGCAGCGCCGAACCGTCAAGGATCGGCAGCTCGGGCCCGTCCACCTCGACCACGGCGTTCGACACGCCCAGGGCGGCGAAGGCGGCCATCAGATGCTCGATGGTCGACAGCCGCACGCCGGCGCCGTTCTCGATCATGGTGTTCAGGCGGGCGTCGACGACGGCCTCGCCCGAAACCGGAATGCGGTTGTCGCGGTCCTTGATGTCGGTGCGAACGAAGACGATGCCGGTGCCGACCGGGGCCGGACGCACCGCCAGACGCACCCGGTCGCCCGTGTGCACGCCCACGCCGGCGATGATCGCCGGCGCGACGGTGGTCTTCTGGTGATGGTCGTTGCGGACCGGCAAAACTCAAACTCGCTTCAACTTGCGCCCCGCCTCTACGTGCGGAGTTCGCCCCACGAACCGTCTAGCGGGGGTGTCGCAAGACTGAAATGAAAGTCGGGTTTCCGATTGTTTCGGTTTCCGTAACCAGACCCGTAAACGACGACCGCCCCGGAACCGGGGTTCCGGGGCGGCCTGATCGGCTTGTCTGCGGCCTAGTTGGCGAGGCGGCGCAGGAAGGACGGGATCTCCAGGTCGTCCTCGGCCTGACCCTGTTCGGGCTCCGGCGTCGGCTGGACCTGGCTGGTCGCGCGCATCTCGGTCGTGCGGGGCGGCGCATAGGTCGGCTGGGCCGGCTGACGCTTGCCGCGGCCGAACAGGCTCCAGCCCGACTTGCGGTGATCGCGGTCGTCGTGATCGTCATAGGCCGGCTCGTCGCGGCGCTGCGTCGGCTCGGCGGCCGGGCGGTCGCCCGTGCGGTCCATGTACAGATCGCCCTGGGCCACCGGCGCCGTCGCCTGGGCGGCGGTGCGCGGCGAGGATTCATATTCCTCGACCCACGGATCGACGATCGGCTCGAGAGCGCGGTCCTCGGCGACGTGGATCACCGGCTCCGGGCGCGGCTCGGGGGCCCGGGCTGCGGCGCCGTAGGTCGGCTGGCTGGACTGAAAGGTCGGGACGATGGGGGCGGCCTCGGTCTGACGCGGGGCCTCGGCGCGGCCGAAGTCGCGGCCCAGGTCACGGGCCGGCTCGCGCACGGCTTCCTGACGCACCGGCTCGGCGCGCGAGGCGGCGTACGAAGGCGCGGGACGGCGCGTGTCGAACGGCGCGGCGGTGGTCGACGACGGCGACTGGGCCGCGGCCAGGTCTTCCATGCCGGTGGCCACCACCGAGACGCGGATCTTGCCGTCCAGGGCCGGGTCGAAGGCGGCGCCGAAGATGATGTTGG
>CAZGPS010000129.1:0-7557 GCA_964527675.1 uncultured Brevundimonas sp.
CCGAAAGCTCGATCGTCCCCATCGGCATCGCCGGCTTCCTCGCCTGCAAGGCCCTGTGCACGGCCTGGAACGACGCGCCGGAGAAGGCCTCGCGGCCGTGGGACAGGGACCACTCCGGCTTCGTCATGGGCGAGGGCGCGGGCATCGTGGTGCTGGAAGAGTACGAACACGCGAAGGCGCGCGGCGCGACCATCTACGCCGAGGTCATCGGCTACGGCATGAGCGGCGACGCATATCACATCACCGCCCCGGCCGAGGACGGCAATGGCGGCTACCGGGCCATGCAGATGGCGGTGAAGCGGGCCGGCATCGAGGTGTCCGACATCGACTACGTCAACGCCCACGGCACCTCGACCATGGCCGACTGGATCGAGGCCGGCGCCATCGAAAAGCTGATGGGCGATCACGCCCCGAACGTGGCCCTGTCCTCGACCAAGTCGATGACCGGCCACCTGCTGGGCGCCGCCGGGGCCATCGAGGCCATCTTCTGCATCCTCGCCATCCGCGACCAGATCGCGCCGCCGACGATCAATCTCGACAATCCCGAGCGGGAAACGCCGTTGAACCTGGTTCGCGACAAGGGCCAGCCGATGACGATCGACGTCGCCATGTCGAACAGCTTCGGCTTTGGCGGGACCAACGCCAGCGTCATCTTCAGGAAGGTCGACTGATGTTCGGACGTTTTCGGGGAGCGGGGGCTCCGAAGTCGGGACAACCGGAGTCGGGACCCGCCACAGCGCTGCTGGCCGCCTCGGCCACCTTCAGCGTCTTCCTGATCGTCGTCCTCGTGGCGGCCTGGAGCGTGTTCTACGCCCCGGGGCCGCAGGCGCGCGAGGGCGACACGACCATCGTCACCCTGCCCAGCGGCGCGGGGGTCAGCGCCATCGCCGCCAGGCTGAAGGCCGCCGGCGTCATCCGCTCGACCGACATGTTCAAGGCCGCCGCCACCCTGACCGGCGCCGACCGCAAGTTGCGCGCCGGCGAATATGAGGTGCCCGGCGGAGCCTCCCTGCGCTCCGTGCTGGTCCTGCTGGTCGAGGGCAAGGTGGTTCGCCACTACGTCACCCTGCCGGAAGGCTGGTCCTCGGCCCAGGCTGTCGACATCCTGATGAAACAGCCGATCCTGACCGGCGAGATTCCCACGACGCCCGAGGAGGGCTCGCTGTGGCCCGACACCTATGAGATCAGCCGCGGCGACACCCGGGCCTCGGTCATCGCCCGCATGACCACGGCCCAGGCCGACAACCTCGCCCGCCTGTGGGCCGCCCGCTCGCCGCGCACCGTGGTCCGGTCGCCGGAAGAGGCCGTCATCCTCGCCTCCATCGTCGAGAAGGAGACCGCCGTCGCCGCCGAACGCCCGCGCGTCGCCGCCGTCTTCTCCAACCGCCTGCGCATCGGCATGCGGCTCGAGAGCGATCCCACCATCGTCTACGGCATCACGAAGGGGCGGCCCCTCGGCCGCGGCATCCGCCGCTCCGAACTGGACGCCCGCACCGACTGGAACACCTATCAGATCGACGGCCTGCCGCCGACGCCGATCGCCAATCCCGGCGGCGAGGCCCTCGCCGCCGTCCTCGACCCGCCCGTGTCCCAGGAGCTGTTCTTCGTCGCCGACGGCTCGGGCGGTCACGCCTTCGCCCGCACCTATGACGAACACCTCGCCAATGTCGCCCGCTGGCGTGAGATCGAACGGCGCAAGGCCGGCCTGCCGCCGGGCGCGCCGCCGCCGGCCGTGCCCGGAACCGTGCCCGGCGTGCCCAACGCCGACCCCGACGCCGCGCCTCCCGGCGTGACCGTCCCGCCCGGCGCCCGGGTCATCCGCGTACCGCAACCGGCGCCGGCGCAATGAGCGCCATCTCAGGCATGACCGGCTTTGGCCGCGCCGAAGCGGCCCACGGCGCCTGGACCTGGTCGGTCGAGGCCCGCTCGGTCAACGGCCGCAACCTCGAGGTCCGCTTCCGCGGCCCGCCCGGTTTCGACACGCTTAAGCCCCTCGCCAAGACCTCGGCCCGGACGCGATTCAGCCGCGGCCAGATCTCCGTCGGCGTCCCGCCGACCCGCGCCGGCCCCGCGGCCGCCGCGCTCCGGGTCAATCAGGACATCCTCGCCCGCTATCTCGCCCTCGCCAACCAGCTGGCGGAGGAGGGGGCGACCCCGCCCTCGGCCGACGGCCTGCTGGGCCTGCGCGGCGTGCTCGAGGCCCCCGAGGAGGACGAGGACCCCGAGGCCCGCGCCGCCGTCGAGGCCGCCATGGCCGCCTCGATCGACGCCGCCTTCGCCGCCCTCAAGAGCTCCCGCGACTGCGAGGGCTCGCAGCTGCTGCCGGTGATCACCGACTTCATCGACCGCATCGAGGCCCTCGTGGCCTCGGCCGAAACAGAGGCCGCCGCCCAGACCGCCGCCATCCGCGACCGCTTCACCCGCCGCATGACCGAACTGGCCGCCGACGCGCCCGGGCTGGAGGACCGCATCTTCCTCGAAGCGGCGGCCCTGGCCACCAAGGCCGATGTGCGCGAGGAGCTCGACCGCCTCACCGCCCATGTCGCCTCGGCCCGCACCCTGTTGCGCCAACCCCCCGCCGGCCGGAAACTCGACTTCCTGATGCAGGAATTCATGAGAGAGGCGAACACCCTGTGCTCGAAATCGGCTACGACCGCGCTCACCGGACTCGGCCTCGAACTCAAGGCCGTGATCGAACAGCTGCGGGAACAGGTCCAGAATGTCGAATGAACGCACGCCCCGCCGCGGCGTCCTGCTGATCGTCGCCAGCCCCTCGGGCGCCGGCAAGACCAGCCTGTGCCGCCGCCTGATGGCCGACCACGGCGGGCTGGAGCTGTCCGTCTCCATGACCACCCGCGCCATCCGCCCGGGCGAGGTCGCCGACCGCGACTACCATTTCGTCGACGACGCCGAGTTCCAGCGCATGGTCGCGGCCGACGCCTTCCTCGAATGGGCCGACGTCCACGGCAGCCGCTACGGCAGCCCCCGCGCCCCCATCGACCGCGCCCTCGCCGAGGGCCGCGACGTCCTGTTCGACATCGACTGGCAGGGCGCCCGCGACATCGCCGCCAAATGCCCGGAAGACGCCGTCCGCGTCTTCATCCTGCCGCCCAGCCTCGAGGAACTGCGCCGCCGCCTCGTCACCCGCTCGCAGGACGCCGAGGACGTCATCGAGCGCCGCATCGCCAACGCCAAGGGCGAGATCGAGCACTGCGGCGAATTCGACTATGTCTTCGTCAACGACGACTTCGACCGCTCCTACGCCGAACTGGCCCACATCTACCACGCCGAGCGCAGCAAGCGTTTCCGCAACATCTGGGTCGACGGGTACAAGACGGCGCTGCTGAACGAAGCGGTCTGAGGAGGGGGTCGGGTGTAGGGTGTCAGGTGTAGGATCGACGTGACCCCCCCCCCCCCCCACCCCCCACACCCCACACCCCACACCCCACACCCCACACCCCACGCCCTCACACCACCCGCACCCTCGGCCCCATCCCCGCCCCGTCGACCAGCAGGTCCGTCACCGCCCACACCAGGGCGTCGGCCCGGTCAGGCGAGCCTCCGCCCTCCGTCCCCAGCCCCATCAGTTCCTCCTCCAGCGCCTCCAGCCCGGGGGCGTGCCTGACCCGGCCCTGTTCGTAGAGCGCCGCCACCGGCTCGGCCCGCGTCCGCTTGCCGGTCCGCGCATGCACCCGTTTCACCGGACAGGCCACGCCGGCCGTCTTCAGCACCGCCTCGACCATCTCCCCGCCCTGGTTAGCCTCGGCCACCACCCGCACGGCGCCGAAGGCCTCCGCCGCCCGCGCCACGACGCCCGCCCAGCCCTGCGGCGAGCGCCCGCGCACGGTCCGGTCGGCCAGCACCCAGGCCATGCCCCGCGCCCGCCCGACCACCACGATGCCGCAGGCGTCCCCCGCCGCCGAGCACGGCGGATCGACCGCCACCACGACGCGGTCGAAGGCGGAAGGGGGCGGGGAGGGAGACCGCGCGTCCTGCATCATCTCGAGCGTAAACAGCGCCCCGTCGCCCTCCACCACCTTGCCCTCCAGCTCCTGCGCCGCCAGCCGCGTCCCGCCGTACAGCCCCTCCAGCCCGTCCAGAAACGCCGGCGCCAGATTGTCCGCGTTCGCCGCTGTCGGCAGGTCGGTCCGCGTCAGCCCCGGCTCCTTCAGCAACCGCCGCAGCGCCGCCGTCGGCTTCGGCGTGGTGGTCAGCACCAGTCGCGGCCGCGCCCCCAGCCTCAGCCCCATCCGCAACAGCGCCAGCGTCGCCTCCGGCCGCCTCCAGGCGCACCATTCATCGGCCCAGGCCGCCCCGAACTGCGGCCCGCGCAGGCTCTCCGGGTCCTCGGCCGAGAACACCATCCCGACCGCTCCGTTCGGCCACACCAGCCGTCGCCGGCTCGCCTCCCAGCGCGGCCGCCCGCCGATGGCGAAGCGGGGCAGGGCGCGCAGCCCCGACGGACCCTCGATCATCACCTCGCGCACATCGTGCAGGCTCTGCCCGACCAGGGCGATGCGCCCGGCGGTCCGCGCCTCGTTCGCCGCCCACTCGGCCCCCGCCCGCGTCTTGCCCCCGCCGCGCCCGCCGAGGATCAGCCAGGTCGACCAGTCGCCTCCCGGCGGCTCCTGCCCCTTGTGCCGCGCCAGGGTCCAGTCCGCCGCCAACAGCCGCTTCTCCGCCGTCGACAGGGCGGCGATGCGGGCATCCCTTTCCTTCTCCCATTGGGAGAAGGTGGCGGGGCGGAGCCCCGTCGGATGTGGGTCGGCTGGCGGAAGCGGCGAAGCCGCCCCGGGACGATCGACCCTCACCCTCCCACGCCTCCGGCGCGGGTCCCTCCCTCTCCCATCGGGAGAGGGTATTCGTCATTCCCCCACCCCAACACCTTCCTTCGCACCGCTTCAAACGCCGCCTCATCCGGCTCGCCCGGGGCCTCGGCCTCGCCGTCCAGCCGCGCCGCCGCCCGCGCCATCACATCGGCCACCCGCGCCGCCTCCGCCGCCCCGGTCATCTGGCCCTGGCGCATCAGCCGGATCGCCTTGCCCAGCGCCAGCCGCGCCCCCGCCCTGGGGTCCAGCCCGCCGACGTCGACCGCGTCTTCCGCCTCCACGGCCGCGGCCAATTCCGCCATCGCCGTCGCCGGCTCCGGCATCCCCGCCTCCTCGGCCTCGGCCAGCGACGCCTTGCTCCAGCCCTCGCGCCAGATGCGTTTGCGGATGGCGTATTCGGTGACCTTGAACACCTCGGCCAGCCGCGGCGCGCTCTGCCCGGCCAGATAGCGGGCCCGGATCAGCGCCCAGGCCCGGCCGCCGCGGATGCGGTAGGGGTTTCGTCGGGGTGTGTCGTTCGTCCTGTTCATCCCCCCAGTATCGCCCCGCCGCCTCCTGCGGCGGGTTCAGGACGCTGGCCGGGGCGGTCAGGCCAGGAAATTCAACGGCCTGGTTCGAAATATTGTGATGGCGGGCGGCGGATCGCCAGCAATTGTCCCGGGTGTATCGGGTGTCGCCGGTGTCCCGGGCGGCGGCGTCCCGGGAGTCCCGGCGGGAATGTCCCGGTCGCGGCGGCGGCTTCGATCATCCGCTTTCGGCCCGTGTGATCCGCGGCGAACCCCCTTTCAGGGCTCCGGCTCAATGTCGGCCGTTCGGCATGGAGCCGGTGACTGCTCTCGACCCATTGCCGACGTTCAGAGCTAAAGGAGGGGCGCGCCACAACCCTTGTGTTGGCAAGGCTTCCAGTTCCACAGGCCGTCTCGTCGCCAAGCGATTTCGCTCCCACCCTGCCGCAAAAGCCGCTGGTGACACCGCCAACAACGCAAACGCCACATGAGAAAGCCAACTATCGGGAGGCCAATCGCCCAGATGGGCAGCAATAGCCTTGGCTGAATCACCGCACCCAACAGAACGCAGGCCATAAAGACCGCCAAAGCAGTCTGGACGCGTTTCCAGTGCCGCGAAAACTCAGTCCTGCCGTCCATCCTCTGACCTTAACACTGGCAGGCAGCTATGTCCGCTTTCCACCCTCGACCGACCTCTGGAATGTCTGCTGACGGCGGGCTGATCGAACGTCCCGTTCCAGGCGGGGTGCTGATGACCGCAACCGACCCATTGCGGACATTCCTTCTGCGTCTAGGATCAGCCTATGCACGTGTTCTTTTCGCTTGGTTCAGCCATCCTTCTAGGCGCGGCTTCCCCGTCGCCTGTTCAAATCTCAACATGCGAGGTTGCTATGGCGGCGGAGAACAGCGCAGCGACGTGGCTCGATGCCTTAAGCAGGCGATGGGCTCACGAAGACGACCCACCCACCGAAGTGCGGCCTGCCGACTTGGAGCAGGCAGAGAAGGATTTGAGCTATGCCTTCCCGGCGAGCTACCGCGGCGCGGTCATCGCCGTTGGCCTCCCGATGCTCACAACCGAACTGTGGGACGCCATCGATGAACAATCGGACCTGCCGCACTTGGGAGACTTCCTGACGCCGACCGAGATCGTTGACAGAGTTCAGGGCTGGACGTCCTTGGGCTATCCTGCCGACCTCGTGCCGTTTGCGACCGACAGCGGGGGCAACTTGCTTTCGTTCCGGAGGAGCGATGTCAGTGACGCCGTATATCTCTGGGATCACGACTTCGGCACGGTTCAGCGGCTCACTCCGTCTTTTGCGGACCTGCTAGAGGCGTATTGCAGCCTTCCGAGCGAGACTGCCTAGGTCGGCTTTCCACCCTCCGGCGACGGTCGGCTCTCGACCCATAATAGACGTTTCTTTACGCGCTATTGCCTCTCGCCCTCACACGCATAGAGTGACTTCTGGGGGAACGTCGGGATGTCAGACTCTGAAAATGAGCCGCGCCAGAAGCCGCGCTTCAACCTGACTGTGAGTCGCCAACGCATGGTGGAGTTCGCTGTCGTGGTGCTTGGTGTCCTCGTTGCTCTTGGTCTCGAGAATCTGATCGAGGAGGCGCGATTTCGCGGGGACGCACGCGATCTCGAACGGGCGTTCGTCAGTGACATTTCACGCGCGGTTTTTCTTTCTCTGGAGCGCCAGACCGTAACGCCGTGCCTCACCCAGCGATTGCGTTTCCTTTCAGAGCGCGTGGATGCGGCGACAGGGGATATGCAGCCTGTCGGAGGCGCATTGAGCAGCTTCAGTTACGCCACCCCGCAAGTCTATCACTCGCCGAACCGGGTTTGGGTGACTGCGAGCTTTGATCGCGCCTTGGGCAGCGAAGCATTCAAGCGCATCCCTGCTGACCGGGCGGACGAGTATGCGAGCCTGTTTGCCCTGATCAGGAGCCAGCAGGAACTCAATGATGCGGAGTTCCTCGCCGCCATGGGCCTCGCACCGCTCGGCTACAGTCAGCCCAACATGAACGCCGAAGTTCGGGCCGACGCGCTTCAACAGATTTCCAATCTCGACCGCCATCGAGCGGTGATCGCAGTGGGGAGCGAACAAATCGTGGAGGCCGCCCTCTCTCTGCCGATCGGCAAGGACGTGCGTCGATGGCTCAATGAGGACGACGAGGCGGCCTATGAGAAATACCGTTCCGAGATGAGAGCCATCTATGGA
>CAZGPS010000130.1:0-7505 GCA_964527675.1 uncultured Brevundimonas sp.
AGACCAGAGCCGCCGGTCCCTCACGGGGCCGGCGGTTTTGTCTTGACGGGTCCGGGGTGGGGCGAGCTTGTGGGGTGCAGCTCATGGTGCGTAGGCGAGCTCCGGGCGGGTTTCCTGATGCCTGCCGCCTCACCAGGTCGGCGCGGAAGCCTTGTGCAGCGGTGCGCCGCACGGATCGGCGCCAGCCGGTTTCGTCGCCCCGGTCCGGGCCCCCGCCGCAAGAGACCTCAGCGGTAAACGACCCACAGCACTGTGTCTCTCGCGCCACCGGCCCGGGCTGTCATCCCGCTGTCACGCAAATGTCGTCGCATATTCCGACGGGCCCCGTAGAGGGGGCGGGATTTCAGCCGGCCGAGAGCCGGTCAGTGAGCGTCCACGCTCTTCTTCATCGGGGATAGATGACAATGACGAACCGCAAACGCGCGTTCTGGGCGACGACCGCCCTCGCCACAAGCATGCTGGCGGCAAGCGCCGTCTACGCGCAGGAGACCACGGGCGCGATCCGCGGTCAGGTGGCCGACGCCAACGGCTCGGCCGCGGCGGGCGCCACCGTCACCATCGTCCACGAACCGACCGGAACCACCGTGACCACGGTGTCGGACGCCAACGGCTTCTACAGCGCGCGCGGCCTGCGCGTCGGCGGTCCCTACACTGTCAGCGTCACCGGCCCGAGCGGCCGGGGCGTGAGCCAACTGGCGGCCATCGGCGTCGGCGACGCCGCCAACGGCAACGTCATCGTCTATGACGACAGCGTCAGCACCATCGACGACGTGATCGTCTCCGGTCAGCGCTTCTCCAACGAATTCGGCGCCGGCTCGGCGTCGAACTATGGCGCCAACACCATCCAGTCCCTGCCCTCGATCAGCCGCGACCTCAAGGACGTGGCCCGCCTCGATCCGTTCGCGACGATCGACCCGTCGAACGACGACGCCCTGTCCTTCGCCGGCACCAATACCCGCCTGAACCAGCTGACCATCGACGGCATCCGCCAGAACGACGAATTCGGCCTGAACGGCAACGGCTATCCGACCCAGCGCTCGCCGATCTCGCTGGATGCAGTCCAGGCGGTCAACGTCTCCGCGGCGCCGTTCAGCGTCATCAACAACGGCTTCATCGGCGGCTCGATCAACGCCGTGACCAAGTCGGGCGGCAACACCTTCTTCGGCTCGGCCTTCTACGAGAAGTCTGACGACAGCATGCTGGGCGACACCTACTACGGCTACGACCAGACGACGGGGCCTGTCGGCAACCGCAACCTCGCCTACGGCCAGCGCCGCGTGCAACCGTACAACCGGGTCTTCGAGGAATCCACCTGGGGCGCGAGCCTCGGCGGTCCGATCGTCAAGGACGCCCTGTTCTTCTTCCTGTCCTACGAAAAGTTTGAATCCGAATTCTCGCTGAACGAGGGTCCGTTCGACGCCGGCTTCAGCAATCCGATCCCGCGCATCTCCGTCGCTGCTGTGGACACCTTCCGGGCCGCCGCCCAGGCGCGCTACGGCTACGATACCGGATCCTGGGTCAACTCCGCCCCGCCGGTCTCGGACGAGAAGATTCTCGCCAAGATCGACTGGAACATCAACGACGATCACCGTCTCGCCGTCACCTTCCAGGAAACGATCGGCGATTCGTTCAACGGCTCGACCAGCTCGGCCTTCCTCAACGGCGGCTCGACCAGCGTGCCGCGTCTGGCCCTGGAATCCGGCCAGTATCTGAAGAATGAGCGGCTCACGACCTATAACGCCCAGCTGAACTCGCAGTGGACGGACTCGTTCTCCACCGAACTGCGTTTCGGCTACAAGGAAACCGAGACCACCCAGATTCCGGTCGGCGGCCTGTCCGTCGGTCAGGTGACTGTCGCGGTCGCGGACCTGCCCGGCGTCGCCGCCGGCACCGGCACGCCGCAGATCCAGTTCGGCGCGGACAACTTCCGTCACGACAACTATCTGTACAGCGAGAACACCAACGCCGAACTGATCGGTCGCTACGGCGTCGACGCCCATGACATACTGTTCGGTCTGCGGACCGAGCGACGTGATTTCCTCAACGTCTTCGTGGCCCAATCGCTGGGGACCTGGACTTTCGCAAGCTTCGCCGACTTCCAGGCGGGCACGGCCTCGGGCCTGTTCATCCGGGGCGCGGTCGATCCCAATGGCGGCACGGTGCCCGCGACGTTCGGCACGGCCCGTGATGGTGCAGTCGAGTTCGGCTACGATCTCCACTCGGCCTACGCCGAGGACAACTGGCAAGTGGCGGACGGCCTGCGGGTTTCATTCGGCCTGCGCTACGACTGGTTCGGCATGGACGACCAGCCGCCCCTCAACGCCGGCTTCGCCTCGCGCAATGGCTTCGACAACACGTCCAACCTCGACGGTCGCGACCTGCTTCTGCCGCGCTTCGGCTTCAACTGGACCCCGGGCGACTGGACCGTGTCCGGCGGCATCGGCCGGTTCTCGGCGATCGGCACCAACGTCCAGATCGGCAACCCGTTCGGCAACAACGGCGTCAACATCACCAACGCCGTCTGCACCGGCCCTCTGACCGGCATCACCGACCTGTCGGTCCCGCCGCCGAGCGGCAACTGCACCTTCACGCCGGGCAACGGCAGTGTCGTGGCGCTGGATCCCGACTTCGAAATCCCCAGCGCCTGGAAGTATAACCTCACGGTTGCTCGCGACTTCCATCTGCCGCTGATCGAGGACTTCCGCCTTCAGGCCGACTTCCTTTACAATGACTTCGAAAACGCCCTCTACTACACCGACCTGCTGGCCACCCAGATCGGCACGGCTCCGGACGGTCGTCCGGTCTACTCGCACCCGGCCGGCCCGGTCGGGTTTGACCTCCTGCTGACCAACCTCGAAGAGGGCGGCCACTCGTTCTCCACCGCCTTCACGGCGCAGAAGGACTGGGACGACGGCGTCTTCCGCGGTCTGGATGTCCGGGCCAGCTACACCTACACCGAAGCCGAAGACGGCAACCCGATGACGAGCTCGCAGCCGGACTCGTCGTACGTCCGCTTCGCCTCGACCGACCACAACAACCCGGTTCTGAGCACCTCGGACTACGAAGTCCGTCACCGCTTCTCGGTCAACGCCCACTGGGCCCGCGACCTGTTCGGCGACAACGAGACCTCGGTGAACCTGTTCATCCAGCGCCGGTCGGGCCTGCCCTATTCGTTCGTCTATCACAACAGCCGCACGGGCAACTTCGACAACGACTTCGGCAACGCCGTGCCGCAGTCCTACTCGGGCGCCCTGGGCACCGGAAACCATCTGTTCTACGTGCCGCAGGTCGACGCCACCACGGGTCTGGTCACCGCGACCAGCGATCCGCGGATCACCTACACCGGCATCAACATGGCGGACTTCAACGCCTTCCTGCAGAACACCGGCCTGATCAAATACGCCGGCTCTGCCGCGCCGCGGAACGCCTTCCGTTCGGCCGCCGTCACGACCGCGGACATCCGTCTGTCCCAGGAAGTCGCGGTGCCGTTCATGCCGACCGGCAAGGTCAAGCTGTATATGGATATCGAAAACTTCGGTAACCTGATCAACGAGCGCTGGGGCTCCCTGGAACAGTATCCGTTCTATCGGGGCGTCGGCGCGGTCGTGCTGCAGTGCCAGGTGGCGGGCGTCAACGCCTCCTGCGCGGCTCCGAACGCGGTGTTCAACTACTCGCAGCTGCAGACCCCGAACCTCGCCCTCGGCGCCCAGCCGGACGCCCGTCTGGCCGGCGAAGCCCGCCGTCCGAGCGCCCAGCTGCCGGCCTCGACCTGGCAGATCAAGGTGGGTGCGCGCTTCGAGTTCTAGACCCGAAGCCGGCATCAGAAGAAGAAAGGGGGGCGGTCCGGCGACGGATCGCCCCCCTTGTCTTTTGCGGTGGCGGCGCGGGAGTCGGCCATCCCGGCGTCGGAAAGCGCGTCCCGACGTTGAAGTCGGCCACTCCCGTGTCTATCTGGCGCGACTGCCCGCCTTCCGCCCAAGGACGCCCCGCCCATGAAGACGCCTGTCCCCGCCGAATGGTCGCCGCATCGCGCCATGTGGGTCGGCTGGCCGAGCCATGGCGAACTGTGGGAAGAGAATCTCGAACCCGCCCAGGCCGAGGTCGAGGCCTTGGTGCGCGCCCTGGCCGGCCCCGGCCGGGAGCATGTCAAACTTCTGGTCGGCAAGCCCGGGGCGCTGACGGAAGCTCAACGCCGCTTCGCCGGCCTTGAAGGCGTCGAGGTCATCGACGGCCGGTTCGGCGATATCTGGCTGCGCGACACCGGCCCGATCTTCGGGGAAGCCTCCGCCAGGGCAGCCGCCTTCCGCTTCAACGGTTGGGGCGGCAAGTACGAGCTCGAACACGACGACACGGTGGCCGAACAGATCGGCCAGGCCTCGGGCGTCCCGCTGGATCGCCACGACGTCATCCTCGAAGGTGGCGCGCTGGATCATGACGGTGAGGGTACGATCCTGACCACGCGGCAGTGCCTGCTCAACCCCAACCGCAACCCCGACTGGACTGAAGCGAAGGCCGAAGCCGCGCTCGCCGCCTCGCTGGGCGCGCGCAAGGTGCTGTGGCTGGGCGACGGCCTGCTCAACGACCACACGGACGGCCATGTCGACAACCTCGCCCGCTTCGTCGCCCCGGGCGTCGTCGCCTGCCCGGTGGCGTGGGGGCGCGCTGACCCGAATGACGACGTCTACGCCGGGGTGGCGCGGACGCTGTCGCAGATGACCGACGCCAGCGGTCGGACGATCCGCATTCTGCCGCTGCCCTCGCCGGGCTTCGTCGGAGACGACGACGAGAAGCCCGTCCCGGCCAGCCATATGAATTTCCTCATCGCCAACGGGGCGGTGATCGTGCCCAGCTATGGCGACGCCCGTGCCGTCGATCTGGTGTGCCAAGGTCTGAAGACGGTCTTCCCGGACCGTGAGATCATCCCCCTGCCGTCCATCGCCATTCTCTCCGGCGGCGGTTCCTTCCACTGCATCTCCCAGCAGGAGCCGGAATGAGTGGCGAGTGGCGAGTGGCGAGTGGCGAGGTCCGACACTATCCCGACCTCCTCGTCTGGCAAAAAGCCGTTGGCTGGGTTGAAGTCATCTATGCCGCGACCTGCAGTTGGCCCCAGGATGAGCGGTTCGGCTTGACCAGCCAGGTCAGGCGGGCTGCAGTGTCAGTGCCGTCGAATATCGCGGAGGGCTGCGCCCGCCGTAGCACGGCGGAGTTTGTTCGATACCTGTCGATAGCGCGTGGATCACTCGCAGAAGTCGAGACGCAGATCATCATCGCGACGCGGCTGGGCTATCTCGACCAGACGTCGCAGACATCATTGCTGGAGGCGGCGGATGAAATCAGCCGGATGCTTGCCGGCCTGATCGCCAAGCTGGAGAAGCGCCCCACATGACTTCCCTCGCCACTCGCCACTCGCCACTCGCCACTTCCAGAACGATCTCCGTCGCCGCCCTCCAGACGTCCTATGGCGAGGACCTGCAGGCCAATATCGACAAGACCATCGCCCTGATCCGCGAAGCCGCCGGCAAGGGCGCGCAGGTGGTCCTGCCGTCCGAACTGTTCCAGGGCCCCTATTTCTGCGTCAGCCAGGAAGAGAAATGGTTCGCCGCCGCCCACCCGTGGCGCGAACACCCCTGCGTCACCGCCCTGCAGCCCGTCGCCGCCGAACTGGGCGTGGCCATCCCCGTATCGATCTTCGAGCGCGAGGGGCCCCACTATTTCAACAGCATGGTCATGCTCGACGCCGACGGCTCGGCCATGGGCGTCTATCGCAAGAGCCACATCCCCGACGGCCCCGGCTATCAGGAGAAATACTATTTCCGGCCGGGCGACACCGGGTTCAAGGTCTGGCACACCCGCCATGGCCGCATCGGCGTCGGCATCTGCTGGGACCAGTGGTATCCCGAAACCGCCCGGGCGATGATGCTGCAGGGCGCCGAGGTGCTGTTCTATCCGACCGCCATCGGCTCCGAGCCGCATGACAAGGAACTGGACACCGCCGACCCCTGGCGTCGCGCCATGCAGGGTCACGCCGTCTCCAATGTCGTGCCGGTCGTCGGGGCCAACCGCATCGGCCACGAACAGGTCAATGAGGCCGGTCAGGTGTTCTACGGCTCGTCCTTCATCGCCGACCACCGCGGCGACCTCGTCGAAAGCTTCGGCCGCGAGGAGGAGGGGGCGCTGGTCCACACCTTCGACCTCGACTACATCGACCGCCACCGCGCCGCCTGGGGCTTCTTCCGCGACCGGCGGACAGACCTGTACGGCTCGCTGGTCAGTCCTCGCCCGGCCTGAGCGCCCGTCGTTCGGCGGCGCAGGCGGGGCCGACGACGCCTTCGGCCCGGGCCGCCGCCAGTTCGGCGCGCGCAGCTTCCAGATCCAGCGGGAAGGACGGCGACCCTGTCGCCTGCGCATAGAGGGCTCGTCCCAGACGGTGTCCGTCGTCTGCGTCGGACGGCCAGTTCAGGGCGCAGACCGCGCGGCTGAGGCCGATCTCACGGCCCATGGCGCGGGCGGCGGCGGCGCGGTCGGGCGCGAGCGCCGCGAACAGCTCGCCATAGGCCGCGCCCACCACGGCTCCGGTCGCCGGCCAGGAACCGCTGGATCGGTCCGTGTCCGTCGTCCGCTGGCAGGCGCGGCGGGAAGGATCGGCGGCGATCGGCCGGGGGCGGGGCTGCAGGGCCGCCAGTCGGGCGCTCAGCGCCGCCGAATCCGCCAGCAGCCGGTCCATGATCCGCGTCAGGGCCGGGCGGGGGATCGCCCCCAGTCGGGTCCCGAGGACGCAGTCGAAATGCTGGGCCGCCTCGGGGGGGCGCAACTCCGCATGGGCGATCGCCATCCACCAGCGGTCGGTGTCCTCCAGCCCCTGCAAGTCGCTCGAGGTTGCTGCGTCGTCGAGGTCCCGCCAAGCCCCGGCGCCGGCGACCATGGCGTGCAGACTGTCCGCCGTCAGATAGCCCTGCGTCACCGTGGCGGGCGGCGGCGAGAGTCCGGCGCAGGCGGCCATGAGGAGGCCGGCGGCCACGATGGCCGCCGTCGGCTTCACCGTCCTGCGGTCCAGGTCAGCTGTACGTTGGTCGGCTCGCCTTCCACCCGGGTGGCGACCACGCGCAACAGCTGGCCCCGGCCATCGGCGCCGTCTCCCGCCCCGTACCCCATGGAGTCGCCCTGGTTCATGGTGTTGATCGCCTTCAACCCGGCCGACTCGGCGCGCTGGCGATAGAAGTCGATAACCTCGGCGGGTGCGGCGTCGGTTGTGAACGCGACGATGCCGCCGGGGCCTTCCGGGCCCTGGGCCACCGTCGCGGGCCCTGTGGGTGCGCCGCCGGGATAGATCACCGCGAAGACCGGCGCGCCTTCAGCCGCCGGGACGGCGGCGCCGAGGGCAGCGGAGGATGCGGTGCGGGTCGCCGGCGCTTCGGAAGCCGGGGAGGGCGTTTCGACAGCCGCGGGGTCAACCTCGGCGCCGTCGCTGGCGGGCGGGCGATCTCCACAGGCAGCCATGGCCATGG
>CAZGPS010000131.1:0-7442 GCA_964527675.1 uncultured Brevundimonas sp.
GTTCCTGGCCAGCGCCGCCCGGACTAACGGCCACAGCATACAGTCGCCCTAAAGCCGCGAGCGACCGCTTCGCGAGCATAGGGCGCAAAAAAAGATAACGCCCCGGAGATCGCTCTCCGGGGCGCTTTCAGTTCCAGCCGAGCGCTGTCAGACGATCTTGCCGCTCGCCAGCACCGCCAGCAGCAGAAGCGCGACGATGTTGGTGATCTTGATCATCGGGTTCACCGCCGGGCCGGAGGTGTCCTTGTAGGGATCCCCGACCGTGTCGCCGGTCACCGCGGCCTTGTGCGCCTCGGAGCCCTTGCCGTGAACGACGCCGTTCTTGTCGGTGAAGCCCTCCTCGATCACCTTCTTGGCGTTGTCCCAGGCGCCGCCGCCCGAGGTCATCGAGATGGCGACGAACAGGCCGGTGACGATGACGCCCATCAGCATGGCGCCGAGGGCGGCGAAGGCCGTAGCCTTGTCCGAGATCGACAGCACCGCGACGAACAGCACGATCGGCGACAGCACCGGCAGCAGGGACGGCACGATCATCTCGCGGATCGCCGCCTTCGTCAGGATGTCGACCGCCCGGCCGTACTCCGGCTTGACCTCATAGGTCATGATGCCGGGGTTCTCGCGGAACTGGCGACGCACCTCCTCGACGACCGACTCGGCCGCGCGGCCCACGGCCATCATCGACATGCCGCCGAACAGGAAGGGCAGCAGCCCCCCGAACAACAGGCCGACGACGACGTAGGGATTGGTCAGGGCGAAGTCGATCGGACCCATGTTGGCGAAGAAGGGGAACTCCGCCGCATTGGCCGCGAAATACTCCAGGTCCGACGTATAGGCCGCGAACAGCACAAGGGCGCCGAGGCCCGCCGAACCGATGGCGTAGCCCTTGGTCACCGCCTTGGTGGTGTTGCCGACGGCGTCAAGGGCGTCGGTCGAATGACGGACTTCGGAGGGAAGCCCGGCCATTTCGGCGATGCCGCCGGCGTTGTCGGTCACCGGCCCGAAGGCGTCGAGGGCCACGATCATCCCGGCGACGCCGAGCATGGTGGTGGTGGCGATGGCGATGCCGAACAGACCCGCCAGCTGATAGCTGACGACGATGCCGACGATGATGGTCAGGGCCGGGAGCGCGGTCGACTCAAGCGAGACGGCCAGACCCTGGATGACGTTGGTGCCGTGGCCCGAGACCGAGGCGTTGGCGACCGAGCGCACCGGGCGGAAGTTCGATCCGGTGTAGTATTCGGTGATCACCACGATGGCGGCGGTGACGGCGAGGCCGACCAGACCCGACCAGAACAGGTTCATGGCGGTGATCGGATCGCCGCCGACGGGGGTGACCACGGCGTTGTCCGGCAGCAGCTGGCTGATCACCAGATACAGGGCGCCGACCGACAGGACGCCGGTGACGATCAGGCCCTGGTACAGGGCGCCCATGATGTTCTGCTTCTTGCCGAGACGGACGAAGAAGCTGCCGATGATCGAGGTGACGATGCAGACGCCGCAGATGGCCAGCGGCAGCAGCATCATGGTTTCGACATAGGGCTGGTCGCGGAAGAAGATCGCCGCCAGCACCATGGTGGCGACCGTGGTCACCGCATAGGTCTCGAACAGGTCGGCGGCCATGCCGGCGCAGTCGCCGACGTTGTCGCCGACGTTGTCGGCGATGGTCGCGGCGTTGCGCGGATCATCCTCGGGGATGCCGGCCTCGACCTTGCCCACCATGTCGCCGCCGACGTCGGCGCCCTTGGTGAAGATGCCGCCGCCCAGACGGGCGAAGATGGAGATCAGCGAGGCGCCGAAGCCCAGGGCGACAAGGCCGTCTATGACTTCGCGGCTGGTGCTGGCGAAGCCCGCGCCCTCGGTCAGGAAGGCGTAATAGCCAGCCACGCCCAGGAGGGCGCCGCCGGCCACGAACATGCCGGTGATGGCGCCCGACCGGAAGGCCAGGTCCAGACCTTTGGAGAGGCTCTCCGAGGCCGCCTGGGCGGTGCGGACGTTGGCGCGCACGGAGATCAGCATGCCGGCGAATCCGGCCAGGCCGGACAGGACCGCGCCGATGACGAAGCCGATGGCCGCCCATTCGCCGATCAGGAAATACGCGGCGATCAGGATGACCACCCCGACCATGGCGATGGTGGTGTACTGCCGCCGCAGATAGGCCGAGGCGCCTTCCTGGATCGCGGCGGCGATCTCGCGCATCTTGTCGTTGCCGGTCGAGGCCTTCATCAGCGAGGCCGTCTGGACGAGTCCGTAGAGGACTCCCAGCGCGCCCGCGGCGATGACAAGCCACAGATAGTTACTCATGGCGTTTCCAAACCCTGTGTAGAGGCGCCCGGACCCTTGGCGCGGCGGGCGTTATTCGCCTCTGTCCGCCTTCCGGTCCCCCCGTGCGCACCGGACGCGAGTTGCGTCCTTGGGGAATTGCGGCGGAAACGTGCCAAATGCGACGGGATGACGCAACAGGGTTGGTGAACCGGGTTCAGCCGGCGCGAACGCCGGTGCGCCGTCGCGGCGCCTGGCTGATGATTTCGACCCGGGTCACAGCCCCGCGTCCGGCGATCGTCGCGGCCGAGCGCATCAGGCTGGCGGACAGGGCCGCGCCGTCGATCAGGGTCCAGTCGTTCTCGACCACGAAGGGCGTCCGATGGCCGGCGCGGACCAGGGCGTCGCGCAGAAACGGCTCCTTGAGCCGCATCGATTCGGGGGTCGCTCCGCCGCCCAGATGCAGGCGCAGGGAGACGAAGACGTAGTTGCGGATCCGGCCGCCCGAGATGACCGGCAGACCGACCCCGGCGATGCCGACGCTGGCCGCGGACGAGGGGGCGTCGTCTGCCCGGACCATGGTCGCCGCGGCGACGGACGGCAGGGCGACGGAGGCGGCGATCAGGTCACGGCGAAGCATGGGCCTATCCTGGCGGGAACGCCTTGAGATTTCGTTGTCAGCCGTGGGCGAAGCCGGGCCGATTGATCGGGACCGGCTGGCCGGCGAACCGGGCCACGACGCCCTGCCCCGCCGCCACCTGGCCCAGGCGGGTCAGGCGAAGATGGTGTTTGTCGGCCTCGCGCCTCAGGGCGGCCTCGTCGCCCGGTCGGGCGGTGAAGGCGATCTCATAGTCGTCGCCCCCGGTGACGAGGCTCTCCAGCGCCGCCTGCTCATCGACCCGGCCGTCGTACCAGGCCTGGGCCGCGGCGGAGCGGGGCGTCAGTTCGAGATCGATCTCGATCCGGGCCCCGCTGGCTTCGGCGATATGGCCGAGGTCGGCGACCAGGCCGTCCGAGATGTCGATCGCGGCGCTGGCGAAGTCGCGGATGGCGCTGGCGAACTCGAGCCGGGGCGTCGGGGTGCGGTAGTGATCGATCAGGGCGGCGAGGCGATCCGGCGCGAGCGACAGCTTGCCTTGCGCCGCCTGCAAACCCAGCCAGCCGTCGCCGATGACGCCGGTGACGAAGACCAGATCGCCGGCCCGGGCTCCGTCGCGGCCGACGGTGCGACCCTTCGGGGTCCATCCGAGCAGGGTCATGGAGAAGCTGGCCGGGCCCGGGGTGACCACGGTGTCGCCGCCCAGCAGGGCCACGCCGAACGCCTTCTGGTCCGCCCGCAGCCCATCGACGAAGGTCATGCGCTCGGGCCAGCCGCAGCGGGCCGACCAGTGGCAGGCCAGCAGATAGCCGAACGGCTCGGCGCCCTTGGCGGCGAGATCGGACAGGTTCACCCGCATCAGCTTTCGGGCGACGCTGTCGAGCGGATCCTCGGTGAGGAAGTGGACGCCCTCGACGATGACGTCCTTGGTCAGGACCAGGTCATGACCGGGCCGGGAGGGAACGACGGCGACGTCGTCCTTCAGCCCCCGCCCCCATTCCGGATGGGCGAGGGGCGCGAGCAGTCGCCGGATGGTTTCGAACTCACCGGCGACGTCGACCCCGGCCATCAGCTGGCGCGGGCGTCCCGGGCCACGCCGTCGAGGGCGGCGTTGACGAATTTGGCCTCGGCGTCGTCGAAGAAGGCCTTGGCCAGTTCGACATACTCGTCGATCACGATCTCGCGCGGCACGTCCTGGCGTTCGCGCAGCTCCCAGGCCCCGGCGCGCAGCAGGGCCCGCAGCGTCGAGTCGAGCCGCTCCAGCCGCCAGTTGGAGGCCAGCCGCGCCTTGACCGCGCCGTCGACGGCCTTCTGGCCGCCGACCACGCCGCGGACGATCGCGGCGAAATAATCCTCGTCGGCCTCGGCCAGGGCCTCGCCCTCGATGTCGGAGTCGAAGCGGTGGTTCGAGAACTCGGTGATCACCGTCTCGACCCCCTCCCCGGCCAATTCCATCTGGTACAGGGCCTGGACGGCGGCGAGGCGGGCGACGGTGCGGGCGCGGCGCTGGCGGCTGGTCAGCTGCGGCTCGGCGCGCTGCTTTTCAGCTTCGGCGAGTTGTTCGAGCACGGATTTGAGGCTGGCGGGTTCGGTCACGAGGCCAGTCCTACGCGCAGCCGCTTGCGCAAGGCAATCAGGTCGAGACAGGCGCGGGCCGCGCCGCCGCCCTTGTCGCCCTCACCGGGGCGGGCCCGGGCCCAGGCCTGGTCCTCGTCCTCGGTCGTCAGAATGCCGTTGCCGATGGCCAGGCCCTTGAGGCCGAGGTTGCGCAGGCCGGCGGCCGATTGGTCGGCGACGATCTCGAAATGATAGGTCTCGCCGCGAATGACGCAGCCGAGGGCGACATAGCCGTCGTAGCGCGGGGCGGTGGGAAAACGGCCGGCCTCCTCGGCCAGGGCGATGGCGGTCGGGATTTCGAGCGCGCCCGGAACCGAGATGACGTCGAAGTCGGCGCCCTGGGCGCGCAGGGCGTCCTTCGCCCCGTCCAGCAGGGCGTCGGCGAGGGCGTCGTAGAAGCGCGCCTCGACGATGAGGACTCGCCAGGGATCACTCACGATGGGTCTTCTCCGTCCCGGGAATTGGCCATGTCGCGCCAGCCGACAATGCGCAGGCCGTAGCCTTCGAGCGCGGTCGGATTGGGGCGGGTCGCGCTCATGACGATCATGTCGCGGACGCCGAGGTCGATCAGGATCTGGGCCCCGACGCCATAGTTGCGGATCGACCGGTCGACAGCGGTCGGCTTCTCGACCCCGGCCAGCCGTTCGGCGAGACCGTGCAGCTCGGGGTCGCGCAGGAAGACGGTGACGCCGGCGCCCGGATGGTCGCTGATCGCCTTCAGGGCGCGCGGCACATAGTTCTGACGCGCCTCGACATGGCCCAGCAGGTCGGCGGCGAAATCGACCTGGTGCATGCGCACCAGCGTCGGCTTGCCCGGCTCGATCTTGCCCTTGACCAGGGCCACGTGTTCGACGCCCTCGATGGCGTTGCGGTACAGCATCAGGCGGAAGGGGCCGCCGTGGACGCTGTCGAAGGGGGTGTCCATGACCCGCTCGACCAGCCGTTCGGTGCGGCGGCGGTAGGCGATCAGGTCGGCGATGGTGCCGATCTTGAGCCCGTGCAGCTGGGCGAAGGCGACGAGGTCCGGCATCCGGGCCATGGTGCCGTCTTCGTTCATGATCTCGCAGATGACCCCGGCGGGGGTCAGGCCGGCCATGCGGCTGATGTCGACGGCGGCCTCGGTGTGGCCGGTGCGGACCAACACGCCGCCGTCGCGGGCGACCAGCGGGAAGACGTGACCGGGCGAGACGATGTCATCGGCGCCGCGGGTCGGGTCGGCGGCGACCTGCACCGTGCGGGCGCGGTCGGCGGCGGAGATGCCGGTCGTGACCCCCTCCTTCGCCTCGATCGAGACGGTGAAGGCGGTGCCCATGCTCTCGCGGTTCTCGGCCGCCATCGGCGGCAGGCGCAGCTGGCGGGCGCGGTCGGCCGTGATGGCGAGGCAGATCAGGCCGCGGGCGTGGCGGGCCATGAAGTTGATCTGGTCCGGCGTGGCGAACTGGGCCGGAATGATGATGTCGCCCTCGTTCTCGCGATCCTCGGCGTCGACGAGGATGTAGGGCTTGCCGTTGCGGGCGTCCTCGAGGATGTCCTCGATGGGGCTGATCGGGCTGTCGTTCATGTTCGCGGCCAGTTGCATCACGCCGTCTCCTGCCACCGCGCGAGGTATCGCGCCAGCATATCGATCTCGAGATTGACCTTGTCGCCCGGATTCAGGGCGCCGAGGGTGGTCGCTTCCCGGGTGTGGGGGATGATGTTGAGACCGAAGGTCCGGCCTTCGACCGCGTTGACGGTCAGGGAGACGCCATCGACGGTGATCGAGCCCTTGGCGGCGATATAGCGGTGCAGGGGCGCGGGGGCCTCGATGTCGATGCGGTGCGAGCCGCCCTCCGGCGTGACCGAGACGACCCGGCCGAGGCCGTCGACGTGGCCGGAGACGACATGGCCGCCCATTTCGTCGCCCAGTTTCGCGGCGCGCTCGAGGTTGACGCGATGTCCCTCGGCCCAGTCGCCGAGGGTGGTCTTCGACAGGGTTTCGCCGGAGACCTCGACGGCGAACCAGCCGGGGCCCTTTTCGGTCACGGTCAGGCAGCAGCCGGCGTGGCTGATCGAGGCGCCGAGGTCGATGCCCGCCGTATCGAAGGCGGTCTCGATCTCATAGCGGCGGTCGCGGGCGGTCTGTTCGACCCGCCGCACCTTGCCAATGTCGGTGACGATACCCGTAAACATCAGAGCCTCTCGTAGCGCTCCCACAGGTCGTCACCGCAGGGCGCGACCGCAAGGCGCCGGAACCGCGGGGCGTCCGAAAGGCGCGCCAGCGCCAGCGCCGCGACACAGGGCCGACCTTCGCCGCCCAGCAGAATCGGGGCGCGGAACCACTCCAGGCGATCCACCAGCCCGGCGCGAAGGAAACTGGCGGCGACCTGTCCGCCACCCTCGATCAGCACCGAGGTCGCGCCCTTGCGGCGGATGGCGGCGAGGGCGGCGGCCGGTGTCGGACGGCCATCGACGGCGGCCACCTGTTCGACCATGGCCGAACCCAGCGGTGTCGGGGCGAAGGCGGTCAGGATCAGACTGTCACCGCCGGCCGCCACCCTGGCCGTGGGCGGCGTGCGTAGCCGGCTGTCGAGCACCACGCGCAGGGGCTGGTCGATCGGACGGCCGGGCAGACGGGCGGTCAGCTCGGGATCGTCCATCAGCACGGTTTCGACGCCGACCAGGATGGCGTCATGGGCGGCGCGCTGTCGGTGGCCTTCCAGCCGGGCCGCTTCGCCGGTGATCCAGCGGCTCTCGCCGGACGCGGTCGCGATCCGCCCGTCGAGCGAGGTCGCCAGCTTGAGCGTCACGCGCATCCCTGTGGAGGGGCCGGGCATCAGCGGGAGCCGGAGCCGTCGTCTCCGCCGCCCTCGTTAAGACCCTCGGCGCCGAGGAATTTGGCGAAGTCGCCGGTGTGGCGGAAGTCCTTGTAGACCGAGGCGTAGCGGACATAGGCGACCTCATCGACCGACTTCAGCGCCTTCATGATGAA
>CAZGPS010000132.1:0-7437 GCA_964527675.1 uncultured Brevundimonas sp.
ACATCGGGATCATGGCCGGGAAGTTGAACGGGGTGATGCCCGCCACCACGCCCAGCGGCTGGCGCATCGAATAGACGTCGATGCCGGGGCCGGCGCCCCAGGTGTATTCGCCCTTCAGCGCATGCGGGATGCCGCAGGCGAATTCGATGACCTCGAGCCCGCGCTGGATGTCGCCCTTCGAATCGGCGACCACCTTGCCATGCTCGCTGGACAGCAGTTCGGCCAGTTCGTTGATGTTGGCCTCGACCAGCCGCTTGAACTCGAACATCACCCGCGCGCGGCGCTGGGGATTGGTCGAGGACCAGCCGTCGAAGGCGTTCTGGGCGGCCTGGACGGCGCGGTCCATCTCGGCGACCGAGGCCAGCTGCACCCGGGCCTGGACATCGCCGGTGTTGGGATCGAATACGTCGGAGAAGCGGCCCGAGGCGCCGGTGAAACTGGCGCCGTCGATGAAGTGATGGATGTCGCGCATGATCGTAGCGTTTCCCTGGAGTGTCGGCTTGTTCTGGTTGGCGGCGGTTTAGCCCGCGCGCCGCCTTCGCGCCAGTGCTCGCCCGGCGTCAGACCGCCGCGTCGAACAGCGCGTCGCGGGCCACGTCAGCCTTCAGCATCGGGAAGAAATGGGTGCCGCCGGGCACGGTCTCGACGGTGACCCGGGGCAGACCACGGGGATGCTCGGGCACCCGGCAGGTCGAGCCGGCCTCGCCCTTGAGGATATGCACCGGGCGGTCCAGCCGCTTGAGCGCGCGCCACGGATCATGGCTCTGGGCGGCGTAGTTCGAGGCCTCCCATTCGGGCGGGCAGGCCAGGGTCAGGCCCGCCTCGGTCTCGATCAGTCCATCGGCCAGATAGTCGGCCAGCATCATCTCGGGCCAGCCGCGAAAGGCGCCCCGGCCGGTATAGGCCGTCATGGCCTGGGCGCGGCTGTCGAACACGGCGCGGCGGCGGCGGGCGCTCTTCACCAGCGGAATGCCGGAGCCCAGCCGGTCCAGCAACGGCAGATGGAAGGCCATCACCACCCAGCGCCGCCAGATCACCGGATCCAGCAGGACCAGTCTCGACACCCGGTCCGGCCGCTCGGCGGCCGCCAGCAGGGCCGAAGTGCCGCCCATCGAGTGGCCGGCCAGGACCGCCGGCGGACCGTCCAGCGCATCCAGCAGGGCGACCAGGTCGTCACGATGGTCGGCCCAGCCGCGACGGCCGTTCGGATTGGTGGGAAGGGTCGTCAGACCGTGACCGCGCAGGTCGGGGGCCCAGATCCTCAGCGTGCCCGAAAGCGGAGCCAGCAGGCTGCGGTAGGTCATGGCGTTGAAGCCGTTGGCGTGGACAAAGACCAGATCGACCGGCCGCTTCGGATCGCCGAAGTCGAGCACGCTCATCTCGCCGGCGCCCCACCGGTTGTCGACCGGCAGGCTCAGGCGTCGGGGCGGGGAGAGCCGGATCGCGTCCATGGGGTCCAGATAGGCTTCGAGGACGCGCTTCGCCAGCGAATCCCGCTCAGGCGGGGACCCGGCAGGCCGGGCAGCGCCCATGCGCCTCGATCGTCGTCCGCTCGATGGCGTAGCCGGCGGCGTCGGCGGCCCGGCCCAGATCACCGGCGACCGGCGACGACACTTCCTGGGTGGCCCCGCAGCAGTCGCAGATCAGGAAGGCGGCGGCGTGATCCCGTCCATCCGATGTGCAGGCGACATAGGCGCTGATCGAGGCGATGCGATGCGCCAGCCCCTTGCGCTCGAGAAACTCCAGCGCCCGGTAGACAGTCGGCGGCTTGGCCGGCTGTCCATCCTCGCCGAAGCGGGCGATCAGGTCATAGGCCTTGACCGGCTCTCCGGCCTCCAGCAGCAGCCCCAGCACCCGCGTGCGGGCCGCCGTCATCCGCTCGCCCTCGGCCGTCAGCCGGTTTCCCGCGGCCAGAAGGGCCCGTTCGACCTCCGCTTCCCCCGGCGGGCCGTCGGCATGATGATGGTGGCAGGCGTCGCCCATAAGCCACAGCTAGTCCCTCGGCCGCCGGGCCGCAACGGGCGGGCTTGACCGTCTGTGATGTTATCTCATAACAGTGCGCTCATGAACAAGCGCAGCCTGATCTCCCACCGCACCCTTCTCCTCGCCATCGTAGGCTGCACGGCCGTCGGCGGGACCGCCGCCGCCCAGACGCCGCCGCGGGACCGGGAAGTCATTGTCGATGACGTCATCGTCACCGGCGCGCCCTTTGGCGTCACCGACCGGGCCAGCCTGCTGGCCGTCGCGGTGCTGGACGAGGAAGACCTCGCCGTCGCGCCCGCCGCCACGCTCGGCGATCTGGTCAATGGCCTGCCCGGCGTGCGCAGCACCAATTTCGCCCCCGGAGCCAGCCGTCCGGTGATCCGCGGCCTGTCCGGGCCGCGCGTCCAGGTCCTGACCAACGGCCTCGGCCTGATCGACGCCAGCTCGGTCTCCCCGGACCACCAGGTGGCGGTCGATCCGGCCGAGGCCCGGCGCATCGAGATCGTCCGCGGCCCCTCGACCCTGGTGTTCGGCGGCTCGGCCATCGGCGGCGTGGTCAACATCATCGACGATCGCATCCCGACGGAACGGCCCGAAGGCCTCGACGGCCACATCTCGGCCCAGGCCTCCAGCGTGGATGACGGGACCAGCCTGGGCGGCCGGCTCAAGGCCGACGCCGGACCGCTGGTGTTCACGCTCGACGGCTTCACCCGTTCGGCGTCCGACTACAGCGTTCCCGTCTTCCCGGAATCGCGCCGCCAACTGGCGGCCGAGGGCGAGGAGGCAGGCGACGAACGCACCGTGGAGAACACCTTCGTCAATCTCGACCAGTATGGCGCGGGCGTCAGCTGGATCGGCTCGCGCGGCTATCTGGGCCTGTCGGTCAAGCGGGTCGAGACGACCTACGGCGTGCCCGGACATGAGCATGAGCACGAAGACGAGGACGAGGACGAAGATCACGACCACGCCGAGGAGGGCGTCTCCATCGGCCTCGAGCAGACCCGCTACGACCTGCGCGGCGAGTTGAATTTCGACGCCGGACCGTTCAGCGCCGCCCGTCTGTCGGCCGGCTGGGCCGATTATGAGCACACCGAATTCGAGGGCGACGAGGTGGGTACGCAGTTCTTGTCGGAAGGCCACGAAGGCCGGCTGGAACTGATCCAGCGCGAACGCAACGGCTGGCAGGGCGTGGTCGGGCTGCAACTGCTCGAGCGCACCTTCGACGCCGTCGGGGACGAGGCCTATGTGCCGCGCACCGAGATCAGCGAGCAGGGCCTCTATACGGTGCAGCGCCTTGACCGCGGCGGCCTCGGCTTCGAGGGCGGCCTGCGGCTCGACAAACGGTCACTGGAAAGTCTCGCGGCCGACCGCGAGTTCTCCAATGTGTCGGCCTCCGCCGGGGCCTTCTTCCGGCCTTCGGAGCCACTGTTCCTGGGTCTGAGCCTGGCGCGCAACGAGCGCGCGCCCAGCGAGGTCGAACTGTTCGCCCAGGGTGCGCACATCGCCACCGGCGCCTTCGAGGTCGGCGACATCGACCTCGACAGCGAGGTCGCAACCTCGATCGAGGCGACGCTGCATTTCGCCTCGGGTCCCTTCGAGTTTGACCTGCACGCCTACCATGCCGACTACGACGGCTTCATCGACCTGCGGCCGACCGGACTGGAAGACGCGGAGTCCGAACTGCCGATCTTCGAATACGTCCAGACCGACGCGCAATTCCGCGGCTTCGAGGCCGAGGCCGAATACCGGCTGTGGGAGTCCGGCCAGCGCAGCCTGACGCTGACGGGCGCCGCCGACTGGGTCCGGGCCAGCACCGATCTCGGCCCCGCCGCGCGCATTCCGCCGTGGTCGGTCACGGCCGGACTGGATTGGGTCTCGCGCCGGTTCGACGCCGGCCTTGAGGTGCGTCACGTCGGCGAGCAGGACCGCACGGCCGGATTCGAGCTGCCGACCGACAGCTACACCCTGGTCAACCTCAAGGCCGCCCTGCGGCCCTTCGCCGACCGCAACGTCACGGTTTTCGCCGAAGCCTCCAACCTGACCGACGAAGAGGCCCGCGAGCACGCCAGCTTCCAGAAGGACATCGCGCCGATGCCGGGCCGCAGCCTGCGGGCCGGAGTCACCTGGCGTTTCTGACCCTGTTGCGCCCGGAAGGGGAACCCTGTTTGCCGCCCGGGGCCGTCTGGGCTAGAAGCGCGCTTCCCCTTTTTCATCCAGAGCTCGTTTCGCGTCCATGACCGACACCACCGCCGCCAACGCCAGCCCGCTCTCGGGCAATGTCCTGTTCTACGGCAAGCCCGAGCCGCTCTCGGCCGACGCGCACGGAAAGCTGGGCGTCGACCCGGTCGAACAGCCCTACGCCTTCGTCGCCGGGGCCAATATCGTGCCGCTGACGGTCACCGAGTTCGCCCCGGCGGCCCTGACCTATCCGGTCATTTTCGTCGGCGACGCGCGCCAGCCGGTCGCCGTCATGGGCCTGCGTCAGGGCGAGAACCTGTTCGTCAGCGAGGCCGGCGCCTTCAAGCCCGAGGCCTACATTCCGGCCTATGTGCGTCGTTATCCGTTCGTCTTCGCCAATGACGACGTCCAGAAGCGCATGATCCTGTGCGTCGACCGCGGCGCCCCCTTCATCAAGGAAGGCGGCGCGACCCCGCTGTTCGTCGACGGCAAGCCGTCGCCCTACACCGAGCAGGCGATGGAGTTCTGCAACAATTTCGAGCAGGAGCGTCAGCGCACCGAAGCCTTCGTCAAGCTTCTGACCGATCTCGAGCTTCTGGAAACCCGCGAGGCTGTATTCACGCCGCGCAACCCGGACGGCACGGCCGGCGCTCCGCAGAAGATCGCCGAATATTTCGCCGTCTCGGAAGAAAAGCTGAAGGCCCTGTCGGCCGAGAAACTGGTCGAACTGCGCGACAATGGCGCTCTCGGTCAGATCTACGCCCACCTGGTGTCGCTGCTCGGCTGGGATCGTCTGATCGCCATGGCGTTCCAGCGGGCCGCCGCGGCCCAGCCCGCCGCCGGAAACGCCTGACGACAGGCGCCCCAGCCCGGGCGCTGATCGTTATTTGATGGAACAGCCCCGTCCGGTTCGCCCGGGCGGGGCTTTCTCGTGCCTCAGCGCCGCGCCAGCAGCGCCCGGGTCAGGCAGGAGAAGACCAGTCGACCGGCCTCGTCGAGCAGGTCGTGCTGGGCGATGACGATGCCCTTCTCGTCACCGACGGGATCCTTGCCCATGACCGTCATCCGCCCGCGCATCAGCTCGCCGGCCGGGGGATTGCGCATATAGCGCAGGCCGTCGACGGCCAGAATCTTGGACTGGGCCCAACCCGAGACCTTGTCGGCGAAAATGCGGCTCCACAGGGCGTAGACCATGGCGTCGGGCGCACCGTACGAAACGTCCCACCCCGGCGAGAACCGCTCGACGAACACCTCCATGGACGCCGCATCCACCATGCAGGCGCCGAGGGCCACGACCTCGCCGACGGCGAGGTCCTCAAAATGGACGTGGAGCGGTTCGCTCATCTGGACCTCAGCCGGCGGGCTCTTCGGAGACCCTGACCAGAAGCTTGCCGTCGTGATCGCCGGTGAACAAGCGGTTCAGCGACCCCAGCGCGTTTTCCAGCCCGTCATCGACGTGGACCTTCCATTTCACCGTCCCGTCCTGGAGCCACGGCCCCATTTCCGCGACCATTTCGCGGGCGCGTGGGGCGTAGTCCAGAACGAGGAAGCCCTGCACCTTCAGGCGGTGGGTGATGATCCGGGCGAAGTTCGGCGACGGCGGCGCCTTGGTGGCGTTATAGGCCGAGATCAGACCGCACACCGCCATCCGGCCATGCGTCTTCATGCGGTTGAAGACGGCGATCATGATGTCGCCGCCGACATTCTCGAAATTCATTTCGACACCGTCCGGCGCCAGCCGGTCCAGCGCCTCGCCGACATCCTCGTTCTTGTAGTCGATGGCGGCGTCGAAGCCGAGTTCCTCGGTCAGCCAGCGGCATTTGTCGGGTCCGCCGGCGATGCCGATGACCCGCGCGCCCCGCGCCCTGGCTACCTGGCCGGCGATGGACCCGACCGCCCCGGCCGCCGCCGAGATCACCATCGTCTCGCCGGCCTTGGGCTGGAGCACGTCGGTGACGCCGAAATAGGCGGTCAGCCCGGTCATGCCGAGTACCGAAAGATTGGCGGTCAGCGGCAGGCCGGGCGCGCGATGCACCTGACGCAACTCCATTTCCGAAACCACCGCATAGTCGGCCCATCCGCCGGACATCGGGGAGACGATATCGCCGGCGCGAAACCGGCTGGACCGGCTCTCCTCCACCACGCCGAGGGTCAGGCCGCGCATCACCCCGCCCAGCGGCACCGCCGGCAGATAGCCTTCCGCGTCGTTCATCCAGGTGCGGTTGGTGGGGTCCAGCGACAGATAGACGGTGCGGACCAGAACTTCCGACTCGTTCAACGCCGGCACCGGCGCCTCGACCAGTTCCAGATCACCCGGCTTGACCAGGCCCCGCGGCCGCTGACGCAGCACCCACTGACGATTGACGCGAGCCATGGCTGTCTCCTTCCGGGCGCCGCCGCCCTTGGACGGGGAACGCAGGTTTTCTTTCTGGACCCGCATCATGACGGGGCGGCGCAGCCTGTCCAGCACGAGGCGAAGAAAAAGGCGGGCCCGATCGGGCCCGCCTGGAGTGGCATCATCGAGAATGAGGCGCGGAGGCGACAGACTGGTTTGCACCAGTCTCAAGTCGGGGGGGCGTCGCCGCCTCCGCAGTCCGATAACGGAGCGCCCGCGCGCCGGTTCCGCCCCGACGCAACTTTTTTCGCCCACGGCGCGAGCCCGGAACGGCTCCGCTGTCGGAGGCGTTCATCCTCCATAGCGCAATCGCCGTCGGAGACCCGCCCATGACTCACGAATCCCCCCACGACAAGGCCGCCGATGCGGTTCACGAAGGCCGTCCGGTCGAGGCCCAGTACGTTCGGGGCGGCCGCGGCGGGGTCCGGATCCTGACGCTGTTGATCGTCTCGCTGACGGCCGTCGCCATACTGCTGCTGGGCATGTGGTTCGTCAGCCAGGGCGGATTCGCCAAGACCAACGCCAACGACGGCGATCAGGCCGTCGACGCCGCCGCCTTCCAGAACCAGACCGTCGAGGTCCCGGCCGCCGACGCGCCGACGACCGCGACCGGCCAGCCGACCAACCCGCCGACCGGCGAGGCGCCGAACGTCAACGCCCCGACCGTTTCGGCCGAACCGGCGGCCCCCGCCCGATAGGCGGTCGCTCGGCCGTCTGCGCCCACGAAAAGGCCCCGGTCCATGCAGGACCGGGGCCTTCCTTGGCTCGGGGGGTCTCTAGGCCGCTTCGCGTTGCCGCGAAGGGTGGAAGAACAGCGCCTGGCTGATCGCCGCCTTCACCGTTTCGGGCTGGAACGGCTTGGTGATCAGGAAGGTCGGCTC